>NZ_JABEMG010000003.1 GCF_013004695.1 Promicromonospora citrea | reverse complement strand
AACACCGCTATCGCGATCCTGCGCCACGCCGGCTGGGACAACATCGCCCAAGCCCTACGTCATCACGCCAGAGACATCGACCGGCCCATCCACGCACTCCTACAGTCATGACTTTGCCGGGGCCCTGCCCCCACACCGACGCGATCACCACCGCCTGGCACCGCCTCGCGGCTCTACCCGCCGTGACCTGACCAGCCCGACGACTGTTCCCACGAACCGGAACGGAGGCCACCGCACAACCCCCGGCCGGAACCGGCGCACGCAGCGACACGCGCACGGCAACCATGCCCAAGACGCGCCAACCACCAAATCAGACGAACCGCTCAGGCCAGGCTACCCACCAAGTGAATGATCGAGGCTAGCGGTTATGTCGGCTCGAGCTGCGAACGAGTTCGTGCGCCGAAATGACTGATTGCAAGGCCCGCGCGGGTTTACGTTCGTCAGGCGACACCCGACGACCGGCAGCCCTGTGCGCGTTACACCTGTCCGGCCTGGCGCGGCATTTCGGCATATGGAAATCCCAATGTCCCGCTTCACGTGACGGTCCCTGCGGGCCGAGCCGCCGGTGCTGCCCCGCGTAGGACGATGGCAGCACCGGCGGCAGGTTTCTATCCGCAGTTCGACAATTACAGGTATGGGTGCGATCGGGTTTCTCGCACGCGAGTCATCTCGCTTCGTTCTCCAGCCCAGTCGACCGGTTTTGCTTAAACCGGAGAAGTGCAAACACGAAGGCCGCAATCGAGCCAAGGACTGGCACGAAGATGGCCACAGCCAAGAGCAGGAGTCGGCGCACAAGGGGAACATCACCCCAAGTGGCGTATGCAGCGGCCACGATTCCTGTGACCCACACGACAAGCAGAGCCCACTCCGCAGGCGTTATCGCGAACATCAGACGTTCCACCTCGTAACGATCGTCCCGTATCCGTTACAGAGTAGGCCCTGCGTACCGAACTTTGTGGCCTGTAGTGGCGTCGTGAGCGCCCAGTCCGTCTTGCACCACCCAGACGGAGCGTTCGCGCCGGTACGACCTGAGTAACTTGAACTGTCGATCGCCCGGAACGGAACGTAGTTCACGTGCGTGTTCCAGCAGTTTTGGATCGATGTCACCGACGCTCCACTGGTCGTGAACGTCATCCTGGTGTAGATGCGCGTGTAGGCGATGCCAAAGATCGTCCAGTCTTGAGAGACGTACTTGGTGCGCGTGGCGAGGGCCCCTAGGTCACCGGGCGCGGCGACTGGGTCGCCGCCTTCCTCGAATGAGACCTTGACCTCGGGATTTGCAGCAAGGTCGAAATCTGGCGTCAGGAAGTCTTCGTCATTCAGAATCTCAAGCGAACGTGCCTGCTGCTCAGTGCTGAGCCCGTTCCAGAGGGCCTCTTCCTCCGCCGGGAGCTCAAGCGTGACGTCGGAACTAGTAATGCCCAATGTGGTGACCGGCTCATCACCGGTCGCAGTATTCATCGGAGTCATGCTGGTCCCTGCGATTGCTAGGGGCAGCACTGCCTTAAGGATCATGAACTTCAGCAATGTGGGTTCCGTTCGCTGCTCACGTCGCGGCCGGCACCTCGTGTGACCGGCGCGAGCGAGCATACTCACGCATAACTGACATGTGCGACGAAAATCAGCCAGGTTGGTGAACTGGGAGCAGCTCAGAAGCCCGCGCTCGCGGTCACAGGTGCTCTGACCCGGTCCGACTAGCGCGCTGACGGTGCCGGTGAGGGTGGCGAACTGGGGCTCCGCTCGCCTCCTGTCGTTGCCTAGCAGTGCGCGCATCGTGGTGAATGCCGAGCTGTTGGCTGGCGGCAACCAGGTAGGTGACGCTTCGCTGCTGACCGGGAGCAGCCGCTGAGGGCTTGCGTTCGCCTACTTCGCCAACGTGGTGTCAAGCCCTGGGTTTGATGGAGAGTGGGTTAGTTGGTTTCCAGGCTTGCCATGACCGGGTCGGCCGCGGCGTGTGATGCTTCGTACTCGGCCGGTGGGACGTGTCCGAGCTCGCCGTGCAGGCGCCGGTTGTTGTACCAGTCGACGTACTCCACCGTCGCGATCTCGAGGTCGTCCAGACCACGCCAGGGCCCCTTGTTGCGCACGAGCTCGGCTTTGAACAGCGAGTTGAACGCCTCGGCCATCGCGTTGTCATACGAGTCGCCCTTGGACCCGACCGAGGCCACGGCGCCGGCCTCGGCGAGCCGCTGGGTGTAGCGAATCGCTCGATACTGCACTCCACGGTCGGAGTGGTGCGTCAGCCCGGCCAGATCGGCGCCCTCGTGCTGCCGACGCCAGATCGCCATCTGCAGCGCGTCGAGCGCCAGATCCGTATACAACGACGTAGCGACCTGCCACCCGACGATCATCCGGGAGTACACGTCCAGCACGAACGCGGCATACACCCATCCCTGCGAGGTACGGACATAGGTCAGGTCCGCGACCCACAGCTCGTTCGGCCGGCTCGCGGTGAAGTCGCGTTCGACCAGGTCACCGGGCCTGCCGGTCTCCGCCGCTGGGCGGGTCGTGCGCGGGGCCTTGTCGCGCAGCAGACCGCGCAGCCCGTTGGCGCGCATCAGTCGCTCGACCGTGCACCGCGCCACCCGCTCACTCTGCCCGCCCGACTGCCCGGCCAGCTGCCGGTTCAGCTCGTGCCAGACCTTCCGCACCCCGTAGACGCCGTAGTTCTTCTCGTGCACCTGCTCGATCTTCTCGGTCAGCACCCGATCCCGGGCGGCCCTGGCGGACTCGGGCCGCCTCTTGTGGGCGTAGTAGGTCGACGGCGCGATCTGCGCAGGCGTCCCCTGGAGGGCCTGCAGGACCGGCTGGACGCCGTGGGTGACCTTCTCCTGGTCGACGAACGCGACCTTCATCGTGATGGACGGTCCAGCTCCGCGGTGCTCCTATGTCAACTGAAGCCGTCAGGCGGCTACGTGGAGGCCGGTGACGTCGGTCGGGAACGTCGATGAGGCGGGCGTGGCGTCGGGGTCGGCTGCTGGTTCGTCGGCGCGCATGGCGGCGAAGACGCGGTCGGAGATGCGCCGGCGCAGCAGGCGCAGTGCCTCGGTGCGGGTCTTGCCAGTGGAGATGAGCTTGTCGTAGTAGGCGACGCCCTCGGCGCCGAGCCTGAGCTGAGTGACCGCGGCCATGTGTAGGGCGGTGTTGATGCGGCGATTGCCACCGCGTGAAAGGCGGACTCGGACCTTGTTCCCCGACCAGACCGGGATCGGAGCGGTGCCGTTGAAGCGGGCGAACGCGTCTTTGGACTTGAACCGCCGAGCACCAGCGGTCTCACCGATGATGGCGGCTGCGCCCAGGACCCCAAGCCCGGGCACCTGGAGCAGGCGCGGGTGATCGGCACGGACGAGCTTGGTCAGGCGGCCCTCGATCTCGTTGATCCGCCTGGTCAGCGACCGGATGTCCTCCAGCAGGTCGCGCGCGATCTCGGCCACCGCGCCCGCGTGGACCTCGAGCTGGGCAAGCAGCTCGTCCAGCAGCTTGTAGCGGCGCAGTGCCCGGGACGGGATACGCAGGTCAGGGTCGATCTCGTGCAGGAACCAGCGGACCTTGGACTGCATCGCGGTGCGTCACGCGACCAGGCTGCGCCGGTGGTCGGACAGCAGCTTGATCTCACGCGCGGGCCCAGGCAACTCGGCCGTGGGCAGGCCGTCCTCGCGCAGCGCGACGCGCGCGACAGCCTCGGCATCGATCGGGTCGGACTTGCCCGGCTCACGCCCCGAGCGACGCATACCCGCCATCAGCCGGGTATGGACCCGGACGACCTGGTGCCCTGCATCAAGCAGATCCGCCTCCAGACGACGGGTCAGGTGCCGGCAGTCCTCGACCGCGACACGCACGTGCTCGAACTGCTCGAGCCAGCTCATGATCTTCCGGTGCCCGGCAGCACGGGCCTCGACCGTGAGTACGTCGATCCTCTTGCCGACCTCGTCGACCGCGACGAGAGTGTGCCAGTTCTTGTGGGCGTCGATGCCGACGACCGTCATCCCAGACCTCCTGATCTCTTCAACCACAGGCCGGCACTGCTGGGGGAGGCCGGGCACGCCTCAGTTGGGCAGGACGAGCAAGCAGGCTCCTATCAGGCCACGGCCCCGAACAGCAGTGCAGCCCGGTGGAGCGGCACATCGGGGAAAGGCCACTGGGGCAGCGAAGAAACGAGCCAACTCCGCCGGACCAGGATCAGTCTGGTACTGACGCGAAGAAACTCGCTGCGGACTTCAAGATCTGGTTCGCCCTGCGTAGCTCACGGTTCTCCCGCTCCAGCTCCGCGACCCGGGACGCCTCGGCCGTCGTCGGCCCCGGACGCAGGCCCTCGTCCCGCTCCGCACGCGCCACCCAGGTCCGCAACGCCTCGGGATGCACACCGAGCTGGTCCGCGATCCGCTTCACCGCCCCGACACGCGCCGCAGGGTCCTGCCGCGCCTCCAGGGCCATCCTCGTGGCCCGCTCACGCAACTCGTCGGGGTACTTCCGTGGTGCAACCATGCTCCCAATCCTTCCGGGTCTTCGATGTCTCCATCAAACCCGGGGCGAGACACCCAGTGCGTGACACTCAGCCCGAAGCCTGTGTCCCGGTCTTGGTGTCGGCTTGCGGGGTCCGCAGCGCCCGACGTTCGGCCAGATCGTCCTTGAACGCGGCCCCGAGCTTCTCGGCGATCGTGTGCCGCCGTTCCTCGTCCCCGAGGTGCTGATAGTGCAGGACGGCGGTCGGGTTGCTGTGCCCAGCAATCGACATCAGCTCTGCCAGTGTCGCGCCGGACCGGGCGGCCCACGTCAGCGCGGTGTGCCGCAGGTCGTGGAAGTGCAGCTCGTCCAGCCCGACGGCCTTTCGGACGACGGACCACTTGCGCTGGATGATCTGGCGGTGCATCACTCCCCCACGCGCCGCCCGGAAGACGATCCCGTCCGATCCGGGTTCGGAGAACTTCTCCAGGTGCTCCCGCAGGATGGGGACCACGAAGGACGGGATCGCGATCTCTCGGTAGGACGCATCCGTCTTCGGCTCACCGATCTCCTTGAACTTGCCTCGCTCCCGATGATCGGCCGCCGTGCCCCGCACGGTGACCGTTGCACGCGACGGATCGTCAAGGTCCAGGTGTCTGCGCTTGAGCGCACGCAGCTCCCCGTTGCGCAGACCCGTGGTCACGGCCAGCGGCACGATGGCCCGGAGGTAGTCCGGCATCAGCTCCGTCATCCGCCACATCTGGTCGGTCGTGACAACGATCGGTTCGTGCACGGCCTTGTACCGCAGCGCGCCCTTGACCTTCGCCGGCGAGACATTCAGCAGCTCGTGGTCCACGGCGTCGTTCAGGATCGACGAGAGGACCTGGTAGGCGGAGAAGGCGGCGCCGCGCCCATCGGACTTCTCCTTGCCGTGCCACTTCCTGCCGCGGGCTTCCTCGGCCAGCACGACGCGCAGCTTCGTGTACCAGTTAGCCACGTCCAGGCGGGTGAGGTCCTTCAACGGGATGTCACCCAGCACGGGCAGGATCCGCTTCTCCAGCGCCGTCTTGTAGCGGTACAGGGTGCCCGGTCGCAGGGTCTTGCCCTCGATCGACCGGTACGCCCACTCGCGGAGCGTCACGGACCGCTGCTCAGCCAGGCGCGCCTCCAGCTCGCGCACCTTCGGGGGCTTCCACTCGCCTCGGTCGATCAGGATGCGCTCGGCGTTGAGCCACGATTCGGCGGCCATCTTGTCGCCGAACGTCTTGGGGTGCCGCTCCAGGTCCGGGCCGGTGTAGCGCGCTCGCCAGCCGGTCACCTTGCCGGTCGTGGCGCTCCTGCGCTTCTCCAGCTCTCCAAAGACTCGCTTGCCCAGTGTGGCTGCCATGGGTGGTCCTCTCCACCCGTCAGGTGTCCCACCCGCTCCCTGTGGGGGAACGGCACACCCGGCACACCCTCAGACGCGAGCACTCACCTGCGGAAACACCTCGGATCCCGTGGGGGAACCATGGGGGAATGGGCGGCCCCTGGAGGCCACTTCTGTCCACCACTGTCCCGAGGGCTCAGAAGCGTTACCGCAGGTCAACCGGCGTCCGGCCTGGTCAGGCGACCAGGCTGAAACCGGGGTGATGCTCAGACGTTGAACCGGAACTCCACCACGTCCCCGTCCTGCATGACGTAGTCCTTGCCCTCGATGCGCGCCTTGCCCGCGGCCTTGGCCGCCGCGACCGACCCCGCCTCGACCAGGTCGTCGTACGAGATGACCTCGGCCTTGATGAAGCCGCGCTCGAAGTCGGTGTGGATCACGCCGGCGGCCTGCGGCGCGGTCCAGCCCTTGCGGATCGTCCAGGCGCGGGCCTCCTTGGGCCCGGCGGTGAGGTAGGTCTGCAGGCCGAGGGTCTCGAAGCCGACCTTGGCGAGCTGGTCCAGGCCGGACTCCTCCTGGCCGGTCTCGGCCAGCATCTCCGCGGCCTCCTCGGGCTCGAGCTCCACGAGCTCGGACTCGAACTTGGCGTCGAGGAAGATCGCCTGCGCCGGGGCGACGACCTTGCGCAGCGCCTCCTGCGAGGCCGTGTCGGCCAGGCCGGCGTCGTCGGTGTTGAAGACGTAGATGAACGGCTTGGCCGTCATGAGCTGGAGGCTGGCGATCTCGGCGAGGTCCAGGCCGGCGTCGGCGGCGCCCTGGTAGAGGGTGACGCCCTCGTTGAGGATGTCCTGCGCCTTCTTCGCGGCCGCGTAGAGCACCGGGTCGCCGCGCTTGATCTTGACCTCCTTCTCCATCCTCGGGAGCGCCTTCTCGAGGGTCTGGAGGTCGGCCAGGATGAGCTCGGTCGAGATCGTCTCGATGTCACCCGGCGCGTCGAGCGAGCCGTCGACGCGCACGACGTCAGGGTCGTCGAAGGCACGGGTCACCTGGCAGATGGCGTCGGCCTCGCGGATGTTCGCGAGGAACTTGTTGCCCAGGCCCTCACCCTCGGACGCGCCCTTGACGATGCCCGCGATGTCGACGAACGACACCGTGGCAGGCAGGATCCGCTGGCTGCCGAAGATCTCGGCCAGCTTGTCCAGCCGCTCGTCGGGCAGCGAGACCACCCCGACGTTGGGCTCGATCGTCGCGAACGGGTAGTTCGCCGCGAGCACCTGGTTGCGGGTCAGGGCGTTGAAGAGGGTGGACTTGCCGACGTTGGGCAGGCCGACGATGCCGATAGTGAGTGCCACGTCGGGCAAGTTTACGGGGAGTCAGGCCGACGCCGCTGCGCCCGCCTCGATGAGGTCCAGGTCCCGCGTCGCGAACTGGTGGTGCTCCCACTCCTCGTCGAGCACCACCCAGACGCACTGCCCCACCGTGAACGGCTCCGACTGGTCCATCCACGGCGGCGGCTCGGCGGCACTTCCCGCCTCCTCGGGCGTCAGCCCGGCGAGGAAGTCACGCACCTCCCGTACGCGCTCGCGCCGCACCTCCAGCACCTCCGCGTACGACGGCGTCGCGTCCGGGTCGGTGCCGATCATCCCGGGCGCGTCCGCCGCGAACTGGCTGTGCGGCATCCCGGCCGGCCAGAACACGTCTCCGCGCCGCCCCTGCGCGCCCCACCGGAGCCACCCGTCGGTGCAGAGCACCAGGTGGCGCAGGGTCTGCGCGAACGACCACTCCTCGTCGACCGAGACGTCCACCGTGCCGGGCGGCATCGCGGCGACGCGCTCGTACGTCCGCTCCCACATCCGCTCGTAGGCGGCCTGGGCGGCGCGCAGCCCCGCCACCGTGCGGTCCTGGAGCAGCGCGCGCTCCGGGTGCCGCCGGTTCAGCTCCGCCTCCACGAGCGGCTGCACCTCGACGCCGTTGATGCGCAGGCCGGCGATGTATCCGTCGATGTCGGCGCCCGCGAGCTCGACGCCCCGCATGCGCACCCCGTTGAGGCGCGCCTCGCGGAACGACGCACCGCTCAGGTCGACCTGGCGGAGGTCGGCACCCGAGAGGTCCGCTCCGACGATCCTGTCGGCACCGCCGTCGATGTGATCCATGTCATGGACGGTACGCCGAGTCACTGACACTGCCGGGCCACGAGCCCGTCACGGGAACGACTGCACCTGCTGGAGCAGCTCGGGCAGCCGCCGGTCGTACGTCCGCGCGCCGACACGGATGCCGAGGTACAGCATCAGTGCGCCGTACAGGACGCCCGCCACGAGCGTGCCGATACCCCACAGCGGACCCCCGAGGACCACCGCGGCGATGCCGACCCCCAGCACCGGGAGCGACAGGCCCAGGGTGATGACGAAGCCGACGCCCTGCGCCACGATCGTCGCGACGGCCGCGCCCTGCGGGGACTTGAGCGGGCTCTCCCCGGGCTTGGCCACGGGGTAGACCAGACGCGCGGACACCGCGCTCGACACCGCCGTGCTGACCAGCAGGAGCCCGAGCGCCATGCCCAGCAGCGGGAGCAGCAGGTGCCACGAGTCGGCCACCCAGACCGTCCCCACCACGATCGCGGCGGCGACCAGCGGCCCCACCAGCAGCATGGGCAGCGCCCGACCCCAGCGGTCGGACGAGCCGCGCACGCCCGACGCCACGTGCAGGGCGAACGCGGTGTAGTCGTAGCCGATGTCGTTCGAGATGCTGAAGCCGAGGATCCACGCGACGAACGGGCCCGTGGCGAGCAGCATGAAGAAGCTGCCGGTGCTCTGCGAGGAGAAGTAGATGATGACCGGCAGCAGCGGCACGATCGCGATCGAGCCGGAGTAGCGCGGGTCGCGCAACCAGTAGGTCGCCGTGCGCGCGGCGACACCCCACGTCGGCGAGAACCGGACCAGCCCGAAGGCGCCGAGCCCCTTGGCGCGGCCACCCCCGGCGTTGCCGACGGGCGGCTGGACGAGGGCGCGCGCGAGCGCCCTGTCCCACACCAGCCACGCGACCGCGAGCGTCGCCAGGGCGACGACCAGCCGGCCGAGCAGGCCGAGCCAGTCGCCGGCGTACGCGGTGCTCCCGAGCGACCAGGCGGCGCCGAACGGCGTCCAGCCCAGGACGCCCGCGGCCCGCTCGGCGAGCGTCTGCAGCACGCCGCTGGTCGCGCCGGGGTCGATCCCCGTGGTCAGCCA
This sequence comes from Promicromonospora citrea, assembly GCF_013004695.1. GTDB lineage: Bacteria > Actinomycetota > Actinomycetes > Actinomycetales > Cellulomonadaceae > Promicromonospora > Promicromonospora citrea. The sequence continues at coordinate 79,926 of NZ_JABEMG010000003.1, read as the reverse complement.
GCTGATCATCGGGCCGATCCCCACCACGAGGACGAGCGCCACGATCATGACCACCTCGCGGTACCGCCGGGACTCCAGCACCGGCGCGAGCACCGTGGTGATCGCGCGGGAGCCGACGACGCAGGTCGCGACGCCGAGCACGGCACCGACCAGGGCGACCAGCAGCACGCCCGGCTGGAGCACCCACGCGAAGCTGGTCCCGAGGGCGAGGAGCACGGTGGCCAGGCCGGGCACCGAGATCAGCCCGGCGACCGCCAGCCCGGTGATCAGCGTGCGCCGCGGGATGGCGAACGTGGTGAACCGGTGCGGGTCGAGCGTGGCGTCGACGCCGAAGGCGAAGATCGGGATCAGCCACCAGCCGACCACGAGGAGCGTGCCCCCGAGCGTGACCGCGAGCCCGGCCCACGCCGGGTCCTGCAGGAACGCCAGGGCCAGCACGCCGCTGACGAGCAGGCCGACGGTGCCCAGGGCGTAGAGCACGGCCAGGATCAGCCCGATGGTCTGCCACACGCTCTTGCGGAACGTGTTGACCATGAGGGTCAGCTTGAGGCTCAGGAACCGCGCAACCACGAGAGCCCCTCCGAGTGCTGGCGCCCGCCGACCAGGTCGACGAAGCGGTCCTCCAGGCTCTGCTCCCCGCGCACCTCGTCCACGGTGCCCGCGGCGAGCACGTGCCCGCCCGCCATGACGGCGACGTGGTCGCACATGCGCTGCACGAGGTCCATGACGTGGCTGGACACGATGACGGTGCCGCCGCCTGCCACGTAGCCCTTGAGGATGTCGCGGATGTTGGCGGCGCTGACCGGGTCGACGGCCTCGAACGGCTCGTCGAGGACCAGCGTGCGCGGCGCGTGGATCATCGCGCAGCCCAGGGCGATCTTCTTGGTCATACCCGCCGAGTAGTCGACGACGAAGGTGTCGGCGTCCGCGGTGAGGTCAAAGGCCTGGAGCAGGTCCGCCGTGCGCTCGACGACCGTCGCCTTGTCCATGCCGCGCAGCATCCCCGCGTAGGTGAGGAGCTGGCGGCCCGTCAGCCGGTCGAACAGCCGCACGCCGTCGGGCAGGATGCCGAGCATCGCCTTGGCCTCGTCCGGGCGCGCCCACAGGTCGACCCCGCGCACGTGCGCCGAGCCGAAGTCCGGGCGCAGCAGCCCCGTCGCCATCGAGAGCATCGTCGTCTTGCCCGCGCCGTTCGGGCCCACAAGGCCGTAGAACGAGCCGGTCGGCACGTCGAGGTCGACTCCGGAGACGGCGATCTTCTGGCCGAACCGCTTCCAGAGGCCGCGCACGCTGAGCGCCGCCTGCGGGTCGTGCGGGGGCGACGGCCGGGCGCCGGGGCCCGCGTCACCACCGGGGGTCGGGTGGGCTGGGGTCGTCATGGCACCCAACCTAGCCGGGGCCGCCGACACGACGGATCCGACGCGGGGATGAGTCCGGGTGAGAACGGGGGTCCACCTGGGGAGGGAGACGCCGCCAGACCACGAGCCGCCCACCGCGAACCGCACGAATCGGACCGTGCGGGGTGTCGTCGCGCCGGTGTGTCAGTGGCGCATGGCAGCCTGTCGCCCATGGACATCGCCGCAACGATTCTGCTGGTCTTCGGCGCCCTCGTCGTGGGCGCGCTGCTGGGCTGGCTCGGTCACGCGCAGCGCATGGCACCCGCCCTGCGCGAGAACGACCTCGAGACGGCGCGCCTGCGCGCCCGGGCCGAGTCGGCCGCGCAGCAGATCGAGGCCGCTCAGGAGCGCGCCGCCGAGCAGGTCGCCGAGGCGCGGGAGCGCGCGGCGGAGCAGATCGCGGCGGCCCGTACCGAGCAGGAGAACGCGCGGCGGCAGTTCCAGGCGCTGGCCGGGGACGCGCTGGACGCCAACAGCAAGCGGTTCCTCGAGCTGGCGGAGGAGCGGCTCAAGCGGTCGGCGTCGGCGGGCGAGCAGGCCCTCGCCCAGCGCGAGGCGGCCGTGAAGTCGCTCGTGGACCCGCTGACCAAGGCCGTCGAGCTCGTGCGCGCCGAGGTCCTCCAGGCCGAGAAGGCCCGCATCGAGGGCCAGGGCGCCCTGGTCGAGCAGATGCGCAACGTCGCGGAGGTGTCGGCCGAGCTGCGCAACGGCACGGCCGACCTGGTCACCGCACTGCGCTCGTCGCAGACGCGCGGCGCGTGGGGCGAGCTGCAGCTCCGCAAGGTCGTCGAGTCGGCCGGGATGCTCCACCGCGTCGACTTCACCGAGCAGGAGCAGGTGAGCACCGAGGAGGGTGTCCTCCGCCCCGACATGGTGGTGCACCTCGCGGGCGGCAAGCGCGTCGTGGTCGACTCGAAGGTGGCGTTCCTCGGGTTCCTCGAGGCGCAGCAGTCGGACGACCCCGCCTACCGCGAGCAGCGGCTCGACGCGCACGTGCGCCACATGCGCAAGCACGTGGACGACCTGGCCGGCAAGAAGTACTGGAACCAGTTCGAGCCGGCGCCCGAGTTCGTCGTCATGTTCGTGCCGGCCGAGGCGTTCCTGTCCGCGGCGCTCGAGCGCGCGCCCGAGCTGCTGGAGTACGCGGCCCAGCGCAACGTCATCATCGCGACGCCCACCACGATGCTCGCCCTGCTGCGTACCGTCGCGTACGCCTGGCGGCAGGAGGCGCTGGCCGAGAACGCGCAGAAGGTGCTCAGCGTGGGCAAGGAGCTCTACGCGCGCCTGGTCACGATGACCGGCCACGTCACGCGCACCGGCCGCGCGCTGGAGACGGCGACGAAGAGCTACAACCAGATGATCGGGTCGCTCGAGCGCAACGTGCTCACATCGGCCCGGCGCATGGTGGAGCTGGACGTCGTCGACGAGCGGGACGCCGTCGACGAGCTCAAGGGCATCGAGGAGGTGCCGCGCCCCATCACGAAGCCCGAGCTGCTCGCGGCGGACGAGGGCGGCGTCGTCGCGATCGACCGGGCGCAGGAGGCCGAGGGCATCCTCGTCCAGGAGCTGGAGGTGACCGCGCTCGCGGTGACCGACAAGCGGGCGCTGGAGGCGGCGGAGAAGGCGGCGTCCGAGGGCGCGGCCTCCCCCGCCGTCGACCAGGCGGGCTGACCAGACGGGCTGACCAGGCGGCCGGACCGGACCGGACCAGCCGGACCTGGCCGTCAGGCCAGCGGGAGCTCCTTGCGGGCCTCGCGGCGCGGGCGCTTGGGCTCGTTGCCCGCCGCCTTGAGGCCGGCGCGCAGCTCGCGGGGCAGCGAGAACATGAGGTCCTCGGTCGCGGTGCGCACCTCCTCGACGGCGCCGAAACCGTGGCCGGCGAGGTGGGCGACGACGTCCTGCACCAGGATCTCCGGGACGGACGCGCCGGAGGTGACGCCGACCGTGGTCGCGCCCTCGAGCCACTCGTCCTTGATCTCGGCCTTGCGGTCCACGCGGTACGCCGAGCGGGCACCCGCCTGCAGAGCCACCTCGACGAGGCGCACCGAGTTGGACGAGTTCGCGGAGCCGACCACGATCACGACGTCGCACTCGGGCGCGAGCTTCTTCACGGCCACCTGACGGTTCTGGGTGGCGTAGCAGATGTCGTCGCTCGGCGGGTCCTGCAGCGACGGGAAGCGCTCGCGCAGGCGGCGCACGGTCTCCATCGTCTCGTCGACGGACAGCGTGGTCTGCGAGATCCACACGACCTTGGCCGGGTCGCGGACCACGACCTTGTCCACCTCGTCGGGCGAGTTGACGACCTGCACGTGCTCGGGCGCCTCGCCCGCCGTGCCCTCGACCTCCTCGTGGCCGTCGTGGCCGATGAGGAGGATGTCGTAGTCGTCGTTCGCGAACCGCACGGCCTCCTTGTGCACCTTGGTGACCAGGGGGCAGGTCGCGTCGATGGTCTCGAGGCTGCGCGCCTGCGCCGAGGCGCGCACAGCGGGCGAGACACCGTGCGCGGAGAACACCAGCCGCGCGCCCTCCGGCACCTCGTCGGTCTCGTTGACGAAGATCGCTCCGCGCTCGCGCAGCGTCTCCACCACGTGCTTGTTGTGGACGATCTCCTTGCGGACGTACACGGGGGTGCCGTAGGTCTCCAGGGCCTTCTCGACGGCAACCACCGCACGGTCCACGCCGGCGCAGTAGCCGCGGGGGGCGGCCAGCAGGACGCGCTTGGTTGTGGTCTCAGCAGGTCGCTCAGGGCTCGTGACGCTCACACCCGCAAGTCTAGGGGCGGTGTGCGGAGGCCTTGTGTCGGTGGTGGGTGGCAGGGTTGGACACGTGACGGAACCAACCCTTCGGCCCTCTCCCACCGAGCTGCCCGCCAAGGCGCTCGACACCACGCCCACCAGTCCCTGGCCCGTGCGCGTGCTCTCCGAGAAGATCCGGGGCTACATCGACCGGATGCCGCCGGTGTGGGTCGAGGGGCAGGTGGTCCAGTTCAACCACCGGCCGGGTTCCGGCATGCAGTGGCTCACGCTCCGGGACACCGACGCCGACGCGTCCCTGCCCGTCACGATCTTCTCGCGCGTGCTCGCGATGCTGCCCCAGGAGCCGTCCGAGGGCGACCACGTCGTCGTGCACGCCAAGCCGGTGTTCTGGACCAAGCGCGGCACGCTGCAGATGCAGGCGAACGAGATCCGGGCGGTCGGCGTCGGCGAGCTCCTCGCGCGCATCGAGGCGCTGAAGAAGGTGCTGGCGGCCGAGGGCGTGTTCGACGTGTCGCGCAAGCGCCCGCTGCCCTTTCTCCCCGCGGTCGTCGGCCTGGTCTGCGGGCGCGAGTCCAAGGCGGAGCACGACGTCGTGGTCAACGCCCGGGCCCGCTGGCCGCAGGTGCGGTTCGAGATCCGTGAGGTCGCCGTGCAAGGTGTGAACGCGGTGCGCGAGGTGTCCGCGGCGATCGCCGAGCTGGACCGCGACCCGTCGGTCGACGTCATCGTGGTGGCCCGCGGCGGCGGCTCGGTCGAGGACCTGCTGCCGTTCAGCAACGAGTCGCTCGTGCGCGCCGTCGCCCAGGCCCGCACGCCGCTGGTCAGCGCGATCGGCCACGAGACCGACGCGCCGCTGCTCGACCTCGTCGCCGACTACCGCGCGTCGACCCCGACCGACGCGGCCAAGCGGATCGTGCCCGACGTCTCGGAGGAGCGCCTCCGCCTGTCCCAGGCCCGCGCCCGGATGCGCGGGGCGGTGACGGCCCTGCTGGACCGCGAGCAGCGTGGCCTCGACGGCGTCCGGTCCCGGCCGGTGCTCGCCGCGCCGCACACGATGCTCGAGGCCCGCGAGCGCGACATCGGTCAGGCGCTGCGGCACAGCAGGCACGCGCTCACCGCGCTGCTGCTGCACGCGGGCGGCGAGATCGGCCGGCTCGAGGCCCAGGTCAGGGCGCTGTCGCCCGCGTCGACGCTCGAGCGGGGCTACGCCGTGGTGCAGCGCGCGGACGGCCAGGTGGTGCGCGCACCGGCCGACGTGGCCGCAGGTGACGACGTCCGCGTCCGCCTGGCGGAGGGTGGGCTCGACGCGACGGTCACCACGATCCGCCAGGGGTAGCGGACAGGACCTGACCTCTACCCGGAGGACAGTGGGTGTCATGACAGCGAACAGCGCCCTCGTCCCGTTCCGCATCGACGTCCCGCAGGCCGACCTCGACGACCTGCGCGACCGCCTCGCGCGCACTCGTCGTCCGCACCCGGTGCCGGGCCGGGACGACCGCACGGACTTCAGCCGCGGCATCCCGCAGCCCTACCTCGACGAGCTCGCCGCGTACTGGCGCGACGGGTTCGACTGGCGCGAGCAGGAGGCCCGCCTGAACGCGTACGAGCAGGTCACCACGGTTGTGGACGGTCAGACGTTCCACGTGGTGCACGTCCGCTCGGCCGACCCGGACGCCACGCCGCTGCTGCTCTGCCACGGCTGGCCCGGGTCGTTCGTCGAGTACCAGCGGCTGATCCCGCTGCTCACCGACGCCTTCCACCTCGTCATCCCGTCGCTGCCCGGGTTCGGCTTCTCGACGCCGCTGTCGGGCACGGGCTGGGAGGTCGGCCGGACCACCGCCGCGTACGCCGAGATCATGACGCGGCTGGGCTACGAGCGGTTCGCCGCGCACGGCACCGACATCGGCGCGGGCGTCGCCGGCCGGCTCGCGGCGCTGTACCCGGACCGGCTCGTCGGGAGCCACACCGGAGGCGACGGCGGGATGCTCGCCCTCGTCGGCGAGAAGTTCCCCGCCCCCGAGGGGCTGACGGAGGAGGAGCTGGCCCAGCTCGCCGAGGTCCGCGCAGAGCAGCAGGCGGACCGCGGCTACTTCGACGTGCAGAACCACCGGCCCGAGACGATCGGCGCCGCGCTCGTCGACTCCCCCGTCGCCCAGCTCGCCTGGATCGTCGAGAAGTTCCAGACCTGGACCAACCCGGCGCACGCGACGCCCGACGAGGCCGTGGACCGCGACCAGCTCCTGACGAACGTCAGCCTCTACTGGTTCACGCGCAGCGGCGCCTCGAGCGCCCAGTTCTACTGGGAGGCCGAGCACTCCGGGCTGGACTGGGTCGCGCCGTCGGGCGTGCCGGTGGGCTGGGTGCTGTTCGACACGCACCCGCTCGCACGCAAGGTGCTCGACCCGTCGGGCGCCATCGGCCACTGGACCGAGCACACCGAGGGCGGCCACTTCCCGGCCATGGAGGAGCCGGAGCTCCTCGCGGCGGACCTCCGCGACTTCTTCGGCCCGCTCACCTGACGGCCGCGCCGGCGGCGGTCCGGGCCCTCAGACCCGCCGGGCCACGAACACCCACTCCAGACCCGGCCGGTCGGGCGCGTCGAGCACGTCCTCGACCTCGAACCCTGCGGCCGCGAGCGACGCCTCGACCTCGTCCCGCTCGCGGAACCGCAGGGTCGAGGTCGAGGTGACCACGGCGCCGTCGGGCATGAGGCCGGGCGGGAACCGGTAGGTGCCCTGAAAGGTGACGTACGGCAGGTCGACCTCGAGCAGGTCGTTCCAGGTCTCCACCTCGCCGATGCCGGGGATCTCGCGGCGCAGCGTCTGGTTCTCGCGCGTCCAGCCGAGCCAGGCCTGCCGGGCCGGGACGCGCGTCTCGACGACGAGGCGGCCGCCCGGGCGGAGCGCCCCGTGGACCGCCGTGAGCGCATCCGCCCAGTCGTCGTCACCGAGGAAGACCTGGGCGACGTTGCCCGTCATCGTCGCGAGGTCGACCGCGAGCCCGAGCCCGCCCACGACGTCGGCGCCGCCCTCGACCCAGGTCACCGCCTCGGCGCCGGGCTTGCCGCGGGCCACCTCGAGCGAGGCGGGGGCCGGGTCGACGCCCGTCACGTCGAGCCCGCGGCCGGCGAGCTGCAGGGCCAGCACACCGGTGCCGCAGCCGACGTCGACCGCGCTGCGCGCGCCGAACCGCTCGGCGAGGCCGGTGTACAGGTCGAGGTCGCTGCGGTCGTCGTCGAAGGCGTCGTAGAGCCGGGCCAGGCGGGGGTCGACGAAGATCGGGTCGGGTGCCGTCATGACACCATGGTCACCTGTCGCCCGGCCGCGTCCCAGCGATTTCGCCACGCCGCGCCGGTCCTGAGGAGAAGCACGATGACTGGTGACGTGGCCACGCTCGACGACGCCGCGGAGGAGTTCGGCACCGCCCGCAGGCGGCTGTTCGGCATCGCGTACCGCATGCTCGGCTCGGCGGCCGAGGCGGAGGACGTCGTGCAGGAGACGTGGGTGCGCTGGCAGACGACCGACCGCACGGTGGTCCGCAACCCGCAGGCGTTCCTCACCACGACGGCGACCCGGCTCGCGATCAACGTGCTGCAGAGCGCGCGGTCCCGCCGGGAGGCGTATGTCGGGCCGTGGCTGCCGGAGCCGGTCGACACGAGCGCGGACCCGACGCTCGGCGCCGAGCGGGCCGAGGCCCTCGACGTCGCGGTGCTGGTGCTGCTGGAGCGGCTGACGCCCACCGAGCGGGCCGCCTACGTGCTGCGCGAGGCGTTCGACTACGGCTACGCGGAGATCGCCCGGATCGTCGGCACCACGCCGGCCGCGGCCCGGCAGCTCGTCAGCCGCGCCCGGAAGGACCTCGCGTCCGGCCGGCGCAACACCGTGCGCACCGCCGACCGCCGGGCCCTCCTGGAGGCGTTCCTCGCCGCGGCGCGGGCCGGCGACGTCGCGGCGCTGGAGCGGCTGTTCGCGGACGACGTCGTCTCCCGCTCCGACAGCGACGGGCGGGCCAAGCACGTCGCCCGGGTCGCCGTCCGGGGCCGCACGAAGGTCGCGCGGCTGCTCTCGGCGTTCGCGGACGAGTTCTGGGCGGGCGTCACCACGCGACCGGTCGTCGCCAACGGCACCGAGGCGGTCGGCATGGTGCGCGACGGCGAGCTGGTCGGCGTGCTCTCCGTCACGGCCTCCGACGACGGCGTGCACGAGCTGGCGTGGCAGCTCAACCCGGAGAAGCTGGCCGGGTACCGGCAGGCGCTGCAGGACCCGCCGGCGTGACCCGCCGCTGACGCACCGGCTACGGTGCCCGCGTGACCATCCGACACGTCCTCTTCGACGCCGACGGCGTGCTCCAGCAGGTCCGCGGCGGCTTCTTCACCTCGGCCGAGCCGCTCCTGGGCGAGCGCACCCGCGAGATCCTCACGGTCGCGTCCGAGCGCGAGCGGCCGCTGCTCACGGGCGACGGCGACTTCCTCGCCGTCCTCGGTGACGTGCTGCGCGACTACGGCGTCGGCGTGGCGCCCGCCGAGCTGTTCGCGGCCGTGTGGCAGAACCTCGACGCCTCGGAGGCCTCGCTGGACCTGGTGCGCGGGCTGCGTGCCGCCGGGTACGGGGTGCACCTGGGCACGAACCAGGCGCGGGAGCGCGCGGCGTACATGCGCTCGGCCCTCCCGTACGACGAGCTGTTCGACGTCACGCTCTACTCGTGCGACCTGGGGGTGGCGAAGCCGGATGCCGAGTTCTTCCGGACGGCCGCGGCGAAGATCGGCGCGGAGCCGGGCGCGATCCTGTTCGTCGACGACCACTCGCCCAACGTCGAGAGCGCGCGGTCGGTCGGGATGGTCGCGGTGGACTGGCGGCTCGCGCACGGCCACGACACCCTGCTGCGGCTGCTCGCCGAGCAGGGTGTCGCACCGGCCTGACGGCTACCGCTCGCGTTCGACCCGCCGCTCGTCCCACACGGGCTCGGGCGTCTCGCGGACCACGCCGTCGGACCCGAAGACGAGGAACCGGTCGAAGGAGCGCGCGAACCAGCGGTCGTGGGTCACGGCGAGGACCGTGCCGTCGAACGCCTCGAGCCCCTCCTGGAGCGCCTCGGCCGACTCGAGGTCGAGGTTGTCGGTCGGCTCGTCGAGCAGCAGCGCCGTGCAGCCGGCGAGCTCGAGCAGCAGGATCTGGAACCGGGCCTGCTGCCCGCCCGAGAGGCGGTCGAAGGGCCGCTCGGCGGCCGCGCTCAGCTCGTAGCGCCGCAGCCGTGCCATCGCCTTGCCGATGTCCTGCGCGTGGTCCTCCCACAGGATGTCCAGCAGCGTGCGGCCGAACAGCTCGGGGTGCGCGTGCGTCTGCGCGAAGTGGCCGGGCACCACCCGCGCGCCGAGCTTCCAGGCCCCGGTGTGGGCGACGTCGCCGCCCGCGAGGAGCCGCAGGAAGTGCGACTTGCCGGAGCCGTTGGAGCCGAGCACCGCGACCCGCTCGCCGTAGAAGACCTCGAGGTCGAACGGCTTCATGAGCCCGGTCAGCTCGAGCCCCTCGCACGTGACGGCACGCAGCCCGGTGCGGCCGCCGCGCAGGCGCATCGTGATGTCCTGCTCGCGCGGCGGCTCGGGCGGCGGTCCGACCTCCTCGAACTTCCGCAGGCGGGTCTGCGCCGCCCGGTAGCGCGAGGCCATGTCGGGACTGTTCGCGGCCTGCTGGCGCAGCGTGAGCACGAGCTTCTTGAGCTGGGCGTGCTTCTCGTCCCAGCGCCGGCGCAGCTCCTCGAACCGCGCGAACCGCTCGCGGCGTGCCTCGTGGAACGTCGCGAACCCACCGCCGTGCACCCACGCGTCCGCACCGGCGGGCCCGGGCTCGAGCGAGACGATGCGGTCGGCGGCGCGGGCCAGGAGCTCGCGGTCGTGCGAGACGAACAGGACGGTCTTGCGCGTCGCGCGCAGCTGTTCCTCGAGCCAGCGCTTGCCCGGCACGTCGAGGTAGTTGTCGGGCTCGTCGAGCAGCAGCACCTCGTCGGTGCCCCGCAGCAGCGCCTCCAGCACCAGCCGCTTCTGCTCGCCGCCGGACAGCGTGCGCACCTCGCGGTGCTGCGCGCGCTCGTACGGCACGCCGAGGGCTGCCATGGTGCACACGTCCCACAGCGTCTCGGCCTCGTACCCGCGCACCTCCGCCCAGTCGGCGAGCGCCTGCGCGTACGCCATCTGGGCTGCCTCGTCGTCGACCGTGAGGATGGCGTGCTCGGCCTCGTCGACCGCGCGCGCGGCATCGCGCAGCTGCGGGTGGGACACGGAGACGAGCAGGTCGCGGACGGTCGACTCGTCGCGCACCGACCCGACGAACTGCCGCATGACGCCGAGACCGCCGCTGACGTTCACCGACCCGCCGTGCGGCGTGAGCTCGCCCGTGACGAGCCGCAGCAGCGTGGTCTTGCCGGCACCGTTCGGGCCGACGAGCGCGGTGGCGCTGCCCTCGGCCACGCGGAACGAGACGTCCCCCAGGAGGGTCCGCCCGTCCGGCAGGTGGTATTCGAGGTGCGCTGCTTCGAGGTGGCCCATGGGGCACATCGTCCGACGGCGGGGCCGTGCTGGCCAAGCTGATTCCCGGTTCGGTCGCGCACCGGTGTCGAACCTGTGGACGGCCGTGCACGGATGTCGGCGTCGTGCTGTTGACTGTCCCTGTGAGTACAGACGCTGTGACTGGTACCGATCCGACGAAGGACGCCCCCGACGTCGCGACGCTGAGCTACGAGCAGGCGCGCGACGAGCTCGTGCAGGTGGTCGGCCGCCTGGAGGCCGGCGGCGAGCCGCTCGAGGCGTCGCTCGCGCTCTGGGAGCGTGGCGAGGCCCTGGCGGCGCGCTGCCAGGAGTGGCTGGACGGCGCGCGCGAGCGCCTGGCGGCAGCGCAGCAGGCGTCGGCCGTCTCGACCGATTCGCCGGAGGAGGCGCGATGACCGGGCACGTGCTCGCCGTGGGCGAGGCCCTCGTGGACCAGGTGCGGCGGCCGGACGGCTCCACCGCGGACCACCCGGGCGGCAGCATCGCGAACGTGGCGCTCACGCTGGGCCGGCTGGGCCGCCGGGTGCGGCTGGCGACGTGGCTGGGCCGGGACGAGCGGGGCGACCTGGTGCGCGGCTGGCTCGCCGAGTCGGACGTGCGGCTGGTCGACGGCAGCGACGGCGCCGAGCGCACGAGCGTGGCGGCGGCGACCCTGGACGAGAACGGGTCGGCCACCTACGACTTCGACCTCACGTGGCAGGTCCCCGACGCGGCGCGCCCCGAGGACGGCGGATCGGGCGACGACGGTCCCACCCTCGCGGTCCACACCGGGTCCATCGCCGCCATGCTCGAGCCGGGCGCGGGTCAGGTGCGCGGGCTCCTGGAGTCGGCACGGTCCAGCGCGACCACGACGTACGACCCCAACGCCCGCCCGGCGATCATGGGCGACGCCGCGGAGGTGCGCCCCCGGGTCGAGGAGCTGGTGGCGCTGTCCGACGTCGTCAAGGTGAGCGACGAGGACCTGGAGTGGCTCTACCCGGGCACCGACCCGGTGGAGGTCGCGCGGCGGTGGCAGGCGGGCACGCCGGCGCTCGTCGTCGTGACGCTGGGCGGCAAGGGTGCCGTGGCGGTCTCGGCCGGCGGCGAGGTCGAGGTGCAGGCCCCGCGCGTCGAGGTGGTCGACACCGTGGGCGCCGGCGACTCGTTCATGGGCGCGCTGATCGACGGTCTGTGGGAGCACGACCTGCTGGGTGCCGCCCGGCGCGACGCGCTGCGCAGCGTCGATGCCGCCACCGTGCGTACGCTGCTGGAAGGTTGTGTCGCGGTGGCTGCCGTCACCGTGTCCCGGGCGGGCGCCAACCCGCCGCGACGCGAGGAGATCAGCGCATGAACCCTGTCCCGATGCCGGAGCGGCTCAGCCCACGGGACGCCTGGGCGCTGCTGCGCTCGGGCAACGACCGGTTCGTCGCCGACGCCCCCGCGCACCCGTCGCAGGGCGCCGACCGCCGCCGCGAGCTGCAGGCGGCGCAGCACCCGCACACGGTGATCTTCGGCTGCTCGGACTCCCGCGTGGCCGCCGAGATCATCTTCGACCAGGGCCTGGGCGACATGTTCGTGGTCCGCACGGCCGGGCACGTCGTGGACACCACCGTGATCGGCTCGATCGAGTACGGCGTGGACATCCTGGGCGCGTCGCTCGTCGTCGTGCTCGGGCACGACTCGTGCGGGGCGGTCGCCGCCGCCGCGCACACCCTGTCGACGGGCGAGCAGCCCGAGGGGTTCGTGCGCGCCGTCGTCGACCGGGTCATCCCGTCGATAGCGAGCATCACGTCGGGCGACCCGGCGGCGGCCATGGGGCTGCTCTCAGACCAGGACCTCCTGCGCCGCGAGCACGTCAAGCACACGGTGGGGATGCTGCACGGCTACTCGGCCGGCCTGAAGCAGGCCGTCGAGGAGGGCCGGTGCGCCGTGGTCGGTCTGGAGTACGACCTCGCGGTCGGCAACGCCCGCCTGGTGAACGTGATCGGTGACATCGGCGAGGTACCGGGCACGGAGGCGCCCCTGTCCGTGCGGTGAGGGTCGCGCGGCACGGCGGGCACCGTGGGGTGACACGACTCACGCCCCACGGTGCGTCGCCGGTGCCCGGCTGCGGCACGATAGACCCATGACTGCTGACACCGTCGTCTCGTCGGGCTCCGCCGAGTCCGGCGACACCACCGCCTACCGCATCGAGCACGACACCATGGGCGAGGTCCGCGTGCCCGCGGACGCCCTCTACCGCGCCCAGACGCAGCGTGCCGTCGAGAACTTCCCCATCTCCGGCACCCCGATCGAGCGCGCCCACATCGAGGCCCTCGCGCGCGTCAAGAAGGCCGCCGCGACGGCGAACGCGGAGCTCGGTGTGCTCGACCAGGACATCGCGGACGCCATCGTCGCCGCCGCGGACGAGGTCGCCTCCGGCGCGCACGACGCGCACTTCCCGATCGACGTCTACCAGACCGGCTCGGGCACGTCGTCGAACATGAACACCAACGAGGTGCTCGCCACGCTGGCCACCCGGTCGCTCGGCAAGGACGTGCACCCGAACGACCACGTCAACGCGTCGCAGTCGTCCAACGACGTGTTCCCGACGTCGGTGCACGTCGCCGCGACGTCGGGCGTCGTGGGCGACCTGGTGCCCGCCCTGACGCACCTCGCCGAGGCCCTGCAGGCCAAGGCCGACGAGTACGCGACGGTCGTCAAGTCCGGCCGCACGCACCTCATGGACGCCACCCCGGTCACGCTGGGCCAGGAGTTCGGTGGCTACGCGGCCGCCGTCCGCTACGGCGTCGAGCGCCTCCAGGCCGCCCTGCCGCGTGTCGCCGAGGTGCCGCTGGGTGGCACCGCCGTCGGTACGGGCATCAACACGCCCGCCGGGTTCCCGCAGCGCGTCATCGCGCTGCTCGCGCAGGACACCGGCCTGCCGCTGACGGAGGCCCGGGACCACTTCGAGGCGCAGTCGGCCCGCGACGGCCTTGTCGAGCTGTCCGGCGCGCTGCGCACCATCGCCGTCTCCGTGACGAAGATCTGCAACGACCTGCGCTGGATGGGCTCCGGGCCGAACACCGGCCTCGCCGAGATCGCGCTGCCCGACCTGCAGCCGGGCTCGTCGATCATGCCGGGCAAGGTCAACCCCGTGATCCCCGAGGCCGTGCTCATGGTGTGCGCGCGGGTGATCGGCAACGACGCCACGGTGGCGTGGGCCGGCGCGTCCGGCACGTTCGAGCTCAACGTGCAGATCCCGGTCATCGCGCAGGGTGTGCTGGAGTCGATCCGCCTGCTGTCGAACTCGGCACGCGTGCTCGCGGACAAGACCGTCAGCGGCATCACCGCGAACGTGGACCGCGCCCGCGCGCTGGCCGAGTCCTCGCCGTCGATCGTCACGCCGCTCAACCGCGTGATCGGCTACGAGTCGGCCGCGAAGGTCGCCAAGCACGCGGTCAAGGAGGGCATCACGGTGCGCCAGGCCGTGATCGACCTCGGCTTCGTCGAGCGCGGCAAGGTCACCGAGGAGCAGCTCGACACGGCCCTCGACGTGCTGTCGATGACGCGCCCGCCGCAGGCCTGACCCGCCGCGCCGCGCACGACGAAGCGCCCGCCCGCTCCCCCGGCGTACCGGGGCGAGCGGGCAGGCGCTCCGTCGTGGGCTCAGACCGCGGGGGTCTCGGTGGGCGCGGCCTCGGCGGAGGCCGCCTCGCCCTCCTTGCCCGCCTGGAGGATCAGGGCGGTGGCGACGGCGGCACCGACCGTCGCGACGGTCGCGACCGTGGCGGCGACGGCGATCTGGGTCGCGAGGGTGGCGACGCCCCACTCGCTGCCCGCGATCTCCTCGGCGCGCTCGCGCGCGGCCTTGCGGTGCTCCTTGCCGACGACGCCGCCGATGAGGCCCGAGCCGTACAGCAGCGAGATGAGCGTCGCGGTGCGCTCGTCGGGCTCCGCGCCCTCGACCAGCACCTTGGTCAGCGTCTCGCGCAGGGCCGTCTCGTGGCTCGAGTCGGCGGCGGGCCAGCGCGTGATCGGCAGCATGCGGAAGAGCTTCTGCTCCTCCTTCTCCAGGATGCCGCGCTCGACCAGCGCCGCGAGGAGGTTCTCCTCGGCGTCCTTCGAGATGGCCTCGATGATCTTGCGGGCCGGGGCGTCGGGCGTGGCGAGGATCGTCTGCAGCGCGGCGTCGAGGGCGATGTGGCCGGTCGGCGTGTTGTCGGTGACCAGGATCATCGCGTCCCCGGCCTTCTCGCGCTCCTCGCGCGACGCGCCGGCCTGCGGGCCGCCCCGCGTCAGCGTCTTGTTCGCGGAGGCGAGGTCGGCCAGGAGGGCGCCGGCGAGGCGGACACCCAGGTTGTCGACGGTGGCGAGCTTGCCCGTCTCGTCGTCGACGGCGAGCAGGAGGAAGTCTTCGGCAATGAGCATGCCCCGATGCTATATGCGGCGCTATATCCGACAAGAACGATAGACGCCGAATTGAGACGCGGCGGACTCCCTATGGTTAGCCTTACCTAAGTCTGCTACTCTCGTGCCGCACGCGGAGCGAGGGAGCCGCAGGACTGCGGGGCTGGGGGGTTCCGTCCGACGACACACCTCCCGCGTGCGGCGGTACCACGAGGCGCCGGGAGCTCACGAGCCCCCGGCGCCTCGTCGCCGCACCGGCCTGTGGCTGCCACCGAGACCACTGCGATCTGGTGTTCGCGCTGAGATCTGGCTGTGCACTGCCAGATCTCAGCGCGAACACCAGATCTCAGCGGGGGCGCTGCGGGCAGCGCCGGGCAGCGCGGCGCCTCACACGTCCAGCCGCTCCAGCATGTCCGTGACCAGCGCCGCCACCGGCGAGCGCTCCGAGCGGGTCAGGGTCACGTGCGCGAACAGCGGGTGCCCCTTGAGCGCCTCGATGACGGCCGCGACGCCGTCGTGCCGCCCGACCCGCAGGTTGTCCCGCTGCGCGACGTCGTGCGTGAGCACCACCCGCGAGCTCTGCCCCACGCGGGACAGCACCGTGAGCAGCACGTTGCGCTCGAGCGACTGCGCCTCGTCGACGATGACGAACGAGTCGTGCAGCGACCGCCCGCGGATGTGCGTGAGCGGCAGCACCTCGAGCATGTCGCGCGCGATGACCTCCTCGACCACGGCCGGCGAGACCAGGGCGCCGAGCGTGTCGTAGACGGCCTGCGACCAGGGGTTCATCTTCTCGGACTCGTTGCCGGGCAGGTAGCCGAGGTCCTGGCCGCCCACGGCGTACAGGGGGCGGAAGACGACCACCTTGCGGTGCTGCTGCCGCTCGAGCACGGCCTCGAGACCCGCGCACAGCGCGAGCGCCGACTTGCCGGTGCCCGCGCGCCCGCCGAGCGAGACGATGCCGATCTCCTCGTCGAGCAGCAGGTCGATGGCGACGCGCTGCTCGGCCGAGCGCCCGTGCACGCCGAACACCTCCTGGTCACCGCGCACCAGCCGCACGCGCTTGTCCGCCGTCACCCGGCCGAGCGCCGACCCGCCGGGCGAGTGCACGACCATGCCGGTGTGCACGAGGAGCGGTTCCGCCGCCTCGACCGTCGCAGGGTCGAGCGCCGTGATCTCGATCGACTCGTTCTCCCACAGCGAGCTCATCTGCTCGTCGGAGAGGTCGATCTCGCGCATGCCCGTCCAGCCCGAGTCGACGGCGAGCTCGGCCCGGTACTCCTCGGCCTGCAGCCCCACCGCCGACGCCTTGACGCGCATCGGCAGGTCCTTGGAGACCACCGTGACGCTGTTGCCCTCGGCCGCGAGGTTGGCGGCCACGGCGAGGATCCGCGTGTCGTTGTCACCCAGGCGGAACCCGGCGGGCAGCACGGTCGGGTCCACGTGGTTGAGCTCCACGCGCAGCGTGCCGCCGGCGTCGCCGACGGGGACAGGGGAGTCGAGCCGGCCGTGCCGCACCCGCAGCTCGTCCAGCATCCGCAGGGCGCTGCGGGCGAAGTACCCGAGCTCGGCGTGGTGGCGCTTGGCCTCCAGCTCCGTGATCACCACGATGGGGAGGACGACGTCGTGCTCCGCGAACCGCAGCATGGCCCTCGGGTCACTCAACAGCACTGACGTGTCGATGACGAAGGTCCTGCGTTCGTCACCGGCCGCGCCGGCGGCGGCGTCGGCACTCTGGTCAGACGGACGGGTGGTGGGTGCGGAATGGCTCACTGCGGTCTCCCCTCCGGCGCCTGGACGCCGTGACAACCTCGTCGTTACCTGGCGGGCACCGCCTGCCGGCGGGTCCGACCCGGGCGAACCGGGGCGGGTGGATGGACCGGGTGACCGACTCGGTGCGCCGCGGCGTGGCGCAGAGCCGGGACCGGCCCTTCTCCACGGAGCGAGCACTCCATAGGTTGGCCTCCCGAAGGGACGACTGGGTGCCGTCCCTGAAGGGGAAACTACGCGCACTGTCATCGACTGGCCAGGGTTATCTCCCGGCGGGTCGCAAGTTGTCACGAAGTGTTCACACAGTGGCAATGACTTCATTGTTGCGTCAAGGGACGGCAAAACTCGCAGAGAGGGGGCACCTCCCGGCAGGATGGCCGTATGGCTCATCTCGCGATCCTGCTGCGCGCCGTCAACCTCGGGCCGGGCCTGCGCGTCACGTCGGCCGAGCTGCGCGACGCCGCGCACGACGTCGGCCTCGACGGCGCCCGGACCCTCCTCAACAGCGGCAACCTCGTGGCCGGCTCCTCCTCGCTCGGCCCCGACGAGTCCGCCCGCCGCGTCGCCGACCGGCTCACCGAGCGGCTCGGGCAGCCCGTCGCCGCCGTCGGCCTCGGGGCGGACCGGCTCGACGCCGTCGTCGCGGACAACCCGTTCCGCGCCGCCGCACGCGACGACCCCGCCCGGCTCCAGGTGCACGTCCCCCTCGGCGAGCTCGACGAGGCCGGCGTGGCCCGGCTCGACCTGGCCAACGCGGGCCGGGAGCTGCTGGCGACGGCGCAGGGCGTGCTCTACGTGCACTACGTCGACGGCATCGGCCGGTCGCGGCTCACGTCGGCCGTCATCGACCGGGCGGTCGGCGCGCCCACCACGGCCCGGAACTGGAACACGGTCAGCAAGCTGCACGCGGCCCTCACGGAGCTCGGCACAGGGCTCGGCACAGGGCTCGGCGAGGCCTGACCCCGGGCGCGACCCCGCGCCGGGTTTAGGGTGTGACCCAGGGAGTGCCGGGAAGTCTGGTCGGCGTGGACCGGGTCGACCGGTCCTGATCGAACGACCCCGCAGCCGAGAGGACCACCTTGACCGGTTCCACCCCTGCCCCCACCACCGTCCAGCGCCTCACGGCCTGGGTGTCCCGCGAGACCACCGGGGGCGCGCTCCTCATCGGTGCCGCGTTCCTCGCCCTGATCTGGGCCAACTCACCCTGGCGCGAGGCCTACCAGACGCTGTCGGCGACGACCGTGGGCCCGGCCGAGATCGGCACCCTGCCGGTCCACCTCGACCTGTCGCTGGCGACCTGGGCGGCCGACGGGCTGCTCGCGATCTTCTTCTTCGTGGTCGGTGTCGAGCTCAAGCAGGAGTTCGTCGCCGGGAGCCTGCGCAACCCGCGTGAGGCCGGCGTGCCGATGATCGCGGCGGTCGGCGGCATGGCGGTGCCTGCGATCGTCTACGTCGGTGCGCTGTTCCTGCTCGGCGACACGGGCGCGCTGCACGGGTGGGCGATCCCCACCGCGACGGACATCGCGTTCGCCGTCGGCGTCCTGGCGATCTTCGGCCGCGGCCTGCCCGTCGCCATCCGGACCTTCCTGCTCACGCTCGCCGTCGTCGACGACCTGCTCGCGATCGTCGTCATCGCCGTCTTCTACACGAGCGCGATCCACTGGTGGTCGCTGCTCGGCACGCTGGTCTGCGTCGGGCTGTTCGCGTGGCACGTGCGCTCCCGCCGCCCGCGGTGGTTCGTGCTGCTGCCCCTGGCCGTCGTGGCCTGGGCCCTCATGCACGCGTCCGGCATCCACGCGACCATCGCGGGCGTGCTGCTCGGCTTCGCCGTCCCCGCGGTCGCCCGGCACGGTGAGGCGACCTCGCGCACCACGCAGTACGAGCACCGGCTCCGCCCGCTCTCCTCGGGCGTCGCCCTGCCCGTGTTCGCCTTCTTCGCGGCGGGCGTCACGCTCGTCGAGGGCGACGGCCCGCTCGCGGTGATCGGCCAGCCGGTCGTCGCGGCCATCACCGGCGGCCTGGTGCTCGGCAAGCTGGTCGGCGTGCTCGGTACGACGGCGCTCGTCACCCGCCTCACGCCGCTGCGCCTGCCCGACGCCATCGGCGTGCGCGACCTGCTCCCCGTCGGGCTCCTGGCCGGCATCGGCTTCACGGTGTCGCTGCTCATCAGCGAGCTGTCGTTCGGCGACTCGGAGCACACCGACGGCGCCAAGATCGCCATCCTCGGCGGGTCGGTGCTCGCCGCGATCCTCGGCGCCGTCTCGCTGCGCTGGGACGCCCGCAAGGCCCGCACGGCCGACATGAACCTGGACGGCCGCGAGGACGAGTCCCGCGACCTCATCGGCGACGAGCGCTGACCCACCCGCCGAGGTAGTCACGTGGCGAGGTAGTCACAGGGCGAGGTAGTCACCTAGGCGACTACCTCGCCAGACGACTACCTCGCCACGTGACTACCTCGCCAACTGACTACCTCGCCAACTGACTACCTCGGCGGGAGGGGGCGGTCAGAGCTCCAGGAGGAGCGCCTCGCCCTGGCCGCCGCCGCCGCACAGGCCGACGGCCGCGCGGCCACCGCCGCGCCGGGCCAGCTCGTGCGCCGCGTGCACCGCGATGCGCGCGCCGGACGCCCCCACCGGGTGCCCGAGCGCGATGCCGCCGCCGTGCACGTTGACGCGGTCCAGCGGCACGCCGAGCTCCTTCGCGGACACGCCGACCACGACCGCGAACGCCTCGTTGATCTCCACGAGGTCGAGGTCGGAGGCCGACCAGCCCTGCCGCTCCAGCGCCCGGGCGATGGCCCGCGCGGGCTGGGAGTGCAGCGAGTTGTCCGGGCCGGCCACCTGGCCGTGCGCGCGCACGGTCGCCAGCACCGGTACGCCCGCCGCCTCGGCCCGCCCCCGCGTGGTGAGCACGAGCGCCGAGGCACCGTCGGAGATCTGGGACGAGTTGCCCGCCGTCAGCGTGCCGTCCTTCCGGAACGCCGGGCGCAGCCGCGCGAGCGACTCCGCCGTCGTGTCCGGGCGCACGCCCTCGTCGGTGCGTACCTCGACGGGCTCACCGCGGCGCTGCGGCACCGACACCGGTGCGAGCTCCGCCTCGAAGTACCCGTCCTTGGCCGCCGCGGCCGCTCGCTGGTGCGAGGCCGCCGCGATCGCGTCCTGCTCCTCGCGCGAGACGAACACGTCGCCCGTGTTGTGCTCCTCGGTCGAGATGCCCATCGACACGTCGTCGAACGCGTCGGTCAGGGCGTCGTGCGCCACGGAGTCCAGCAGCTCGGCCGAGCCGTAGCCGAACCCGCCGCGCGCGCCCGGCAGCAGGTGCGGGGCGTTCGTCATCGACTCCTGACCACCCACCAGCACCACCGACGCCTCGGCGGTGCGCAGCAAGCGCGCGCCGTCGATGATCGCCGTCAGGCCGGACAGGCACACCTTGTTCACCGTCACGGCGTGCACGTCCCAGGACACGCCCGCCGCCACCGCCGTCTGCCGCGCGGGGTTCTGCCCCGCGCCCGCCTGGATCACCTGGCCGAACACCACGGTGTCCACGTCCGCCGCGAGCGCTCCTGCACCCTCCAGCGCCTTGCGGGCCGCCACGGCGCCCAGCTCGACGGCGCTCAGCGCCGCCAGCGACCCCTTCAGCCGTCCCTGCGGCGTCCGTGCCGCCGAGACGATCACCACGTCGTCGGCGCTGTGTGTCGCGCCCGAACCCGTGGCGCTCCGGCCGGTGCTCGTGGCACCGGTCGGAGCAGCAAATGCGTCACTCATGAGACCTCCTTCGGCCGTTCTTCCCAGCGTATCCGCCGTCCTGAGCCCGAGTCAGCCCACGGGCTCGACGAGCTCCACGGCGAGCTCCGGCTCGGTCTTCTCGACGACCTCCTCGGCCGTCACCCCGGGGGCGAGCTCGCGCAGCACCAGGCCGGACGGCGTCACGTCGAGCACCGCGAGGTCGGTGATGATCCGGTTCACCACGCCCTTGCCGGTCAGGGGCAGGGAGCACTCGCGCAGGATCTTCGGCGACCCGTCGCGCGCCACGTGCTCCATGAGGACGATGACCCGGCCGGCACCGTGCACCAGGTCCATGGCGCCGCCCATGCCCTTGACCATCTTGCCGGGGATCATCCAGTTGGCCAGGTCGCCCGTGGCCGAGACCTGCATGCCACCGAGGATCGCCGCGTCGATCTTGCCGCCGCGGATCATGCCGAACGACGTGGCCGAGTCGAAGATCGACGAGCCGGGCAGCAGCGTCACCGTCTCCTTGCCCGCGTTGATGAGGTCGGGGTCGACGGCGTCCTCCGCGGGGTACGGGCCCACGCCGAGGATGCCGTTCTCCGACTGCAGCACCAGGTGCCTGCCCTCGGGCACGTAGTTCGGCACGAGCGTGGGCAGCCCGATGCCCAGGTTCACGTACATGCCGTCCGCCAGCTCGCGCGCGGCGCGCGCGGCCATCTCCTGTCGCGTCAGTGCCATGGTTCAGGCCCCCTTCGTCCCGGCCGACGACGACGGCGCCTGCGCCACGGTCCGCCGCTCGATCCGCTTCTCGATGTCGGTGCCGACGTGCACCACGCGGTGCACGTACACGCCCGGCAGGTGCACGGTGTCGGGGTCGATCTCCCCCGGCTCGACGAGCTCCTCGACCTGGGCGATGCACACGCGCCCCGCCATCGCGGCGAGCGGCGAGAAGTTGCGCGCCGACTTGTTGAACACGAGGTTGCCGTGCCGGTCACCGCGCAGGGCGTGCACGAGCGCGAAGTCGGTGGTGATGGCCTCCTCGAGCACGTACTCGCCGCCGTCGCCGAACGTGCGCACCTCCTTGGGCGGCGAGGCGACGGCGACGCCGCCCGAGCCGTCGTACCGGCGCGGCAGGCCGCCGTCGGCGACCTGGGTGCCGACGCCCGTGCGCGTGAAGAAGGCCGCGATGCCCGCGCCGCCGGCGCGCAGCTTCTCGGCGAGCGTCCCCTGGGGCGTGAGCTCGAGCTCGAGCTCACCGGAGAGGAACTGGCGCTCGAACTCCTTGTTCTCGCCGACGTACGAGCTGGTCATCTTCGCGATCCGGTGGGCGCCCAGCAGCACGCCGAGGCCCCAGTCGTCGACACCGCAGTTGTTGCTCACCACCGACAGGTCGGTGGTGCCCTGCTCGAGCAGGGCCTCGATCAGCGCGATCGGGTTGCCGCACAGCCCGAAGCCGCCCACGGCGAGCGAGGCGCCGTCGGGGATGTCGGCCACCGCCTCGGCCGCGCTCGCGACCACCTTGTCGAACCCGGTGCGTGCTCCAGTCATCCTTGACTCCTTCGTCGGTCCCGGCAGGTCGTGCCCTGTGCCAGTGTCACACCCCGGGCGCCCCGGGTCATCGTGCGCTCCAGCCGCCGTCGATGGTCCAGGACGCGCCGGACACCATCGCCGCGTCCGGGCCGGTGAGCCAGCCCACCAGCGCGGCCACCTCGTGCGGTTCCACCAGCCGCTTCACCGCGGACTCGGCGAGCATGACCCGGGCCAGCACCTCGGCCTCCGGGATGCCGTGCACGCGCGCCTGCTCGGCCATCTGCTTCTCCACGAGCGGTGTGCGCACGTACCCCGGGTTGACGCACACGCTGGTGACGCCGTGCTCGCCGCCCTCGAGCGCCGTCACCTTGGACAGTCCCTCGAGCCCGTGCTTGGCCGACACGTATGCCGACTTGAACGGCGACGCCACCAGCCCGTGCACCGACGAGATGTTGACCACCCGCCCCCAGCCCCGCTCGTACATGCCGGGCAGCACGGCGCGCACCAGCAGGAACGGCGCCTCCAGCATGATCCGGTGCACGAGGCGGAAGTCGTCGGGCACGAAGTCCTGGAGCGGGCTCACCCGCTGGATGCCCGCGTTGTTCACGAGCACGTCCGTGTCGAGCCGCAGGTCGTCGAGCGCCCGCGTGTCGGACAGGTCCACGACCCACGCCTCGCCGCCCACGTCCTCGGCCACCGCGTGCGCGCCGTCGCCGTCGCGGTCCGCGACCACCACGTGCGCGCCCCGGGCGGCCAGCTCGCGCGCGCAGGCCGCGCCGATGCCGCTCGCTCCGCCCGTGACCAGCGCCCGGCGCCCCGCGAGGGACGCGCTCGTCTCCTGCCCGCTCATGCCCTGCCTCCCGCCGTCGTCTGCTCGCGCGCCTGGTCCTCGGCGTCCAGCGCGTGCAGCGACGCGCCCTTGGTCTCCCGCAGCGCGAGCGCCGCGACGAGGGTGATGAGGGCGGCCACGGCCATGTAGACGGCGGTGGGCCACCACGAGCCGGTGTCCTTGAGCCAGGTGGTGGCGAGGATCGGCGCGAGCGAGCCCGCGACGATCGAGGTCACCTGGTAGCTGATCGAGACCCCGGAGTAGCGCATCCGGGTCGGGAACATCTCGGCCATGATCGCGGGCTGCACCGCGTACATGAGGGCGTGGAAGAGCAGCCCGGCCGCCAGGACACCGAGGATGACCCAGGAGTTCTTCGTGTCCATCGCCGGGAAGGCGAACCAGCACCAGGTCGCGCCGAGCACGGCGCCCGCGACGTAGAGCGGCTTGCGGCCGACCCGGTCGGCGAGCCGGCCCACGACGAGGATCACGACGAAGTGGAAGGCGTGCGCCGTGGCGACCACGCCGAGGATGCGCGTGGTGTCCATGCCGAGCGCGGTGCCGAGGTAGACGATCGAGAAGCTGACCACCAGGTAGTACAGGATGTTCTCGGCGAACCGCAGGCCCATGCCGGTGAGCACGCCGCGCGGGTAACGCCGGACCACCTCGAGCACGCCGTAGCCCGCGGCGCCCTCGTCGATCTCGGCCTTCGCCTCCTCGTAGATGGGCGCGTCGGAGACCCGGGTGCGCACGTAGTAGCCCACGACGATGACGACGGCGGACAGCCAGAACGCGACGCGCCAGCCCCAGGCGAGGAACGCGGCGTCGGTCAGCAGGCCGGACATGGCGTAGAGCACGACGGTCGCCAGCAGGTTGCCCACCGGGACGCCGGCCTGCGGCCACGCGGTCCAGCGCGCCCGCTCGTCGTCGCGGCTGTGCTCGGCCACGAGCAGCACGGCGCCGCCCCACTCCCCGCCCAGCGCGACCCCCTGCACGAAGCGCAGGACGACGAGGAGCGCCGGCGCGACGAAGCCCACCTGCTGGAACGTCGGCAGGCAGCCCATGAGCACCGTCGCGGCGCCGATCAGCAGGATGGTGAGCTGCAGGGTGTGCTTGCGGCCGAGCTTGTCGCCCAGGTGGCCGAAGATCACGCCGCCGAGCGGTCGCGCGACGAACCCGACGGCGTAGGTCACGAACGCCGCGATGATCGCGTCGTAGGCGTTGCCCGTCTCGGGCATGAGCACCTTGTTGAACACGAGCGCCGCGGCGGTCGCGTAGAGGAAGAAGTCGTACCACTCGACGACGGTGCCGGCCATCGAGGCGGCGACGATGCGCCGGATCAGCGACCGGTCCGCCGGTGCGGGGGTCTGTGGGGCAGACATGCTGCGGCTCCTAGGTGTCGACTCTGACACGAGGGCGGCGAGCGGCTCGCCGCCGTGGACAGCCCGAGTGTTCCCGGCAGCGGGTGTGCGCAGCAATGACGAGATGGGCAGACCCGATGTGCACGGATGCACACGTGGCTTGGTACGGTCGCCGCATGCCCGCCCGCACCGACCCGCCCGGCCAGGTGGCCGACCAGCTCCTGGTGCTCCTCGAGGTGGCCCGCACCGGGCGCTGGACGACGGCGGCGCAGGCCCTCGGCGTCAACCACACGACCGTGGCCCGCAACATCGCGGCGCTCGAGCGCGCGCTCGGCGGCAAGCTCCTGGTGCGTGGTGCGGACGGGTGGGAGCTGACGGCCCTCGGCCGCCGCGCTGCCCGCGCGGGCGAGGCCGTGTCGGAGGCGGTGGCGCGCCTCGTCGCGGGCGACGCCGAGGCTGACCCGGTCGCCGGCGTCGTGCGCATGACGGCGACCGACGGGTTCAGCGCGTACGTCGCCTCCCCCGCCATCGCGCGCCTGCGCCGCGACCACCCGGAGCTGTCCGTCGAGCTCGTCACCGTCACGCGCGTGGCGACGCACCACCGCTCGGGGGTGGACATCGACGTCGTCGTCGGGGAGCCGAAGGTGCAGCAGGCGAAGGCCCTGCGGCTGGGCGAGTACGTGCTGGGCATGTACGGCGCGCGCGACTACCTGGAGCGGCAGGGCACGCCGACGAGCGTCGCCGAGCTGTCCCGGCACGGGCTCGTCTACTTCGTCGACTCGATGCTGCAGGTCAACGACCTGGACGTGCCGCGGCGCCTCGTCCCGGGCATGCAGGACGCGCTGGCCTCGACGAACGTCTTCGTGCACGTCGAGGCCACGCGCGCGGGCGCGGGGCTGGGGTTCCTGCCCTGCTTCATGGCCGACCGCCACCCGGACCTCGTGCGCCTCCTGCCCGACGAGGTCACCGAGCGGCTGCCGTACTGGGCCGTGGTCCGCGGCGAGTCGTGGCGGCGGCCCGCCGTCGCCGCCGTGGTGCAGGCCCTGCGCGAGGAGATGGGCAGGCGGCGCGACCAGATGCTCGGGGTGGGGGACGCAGGCTGAGGCTCAGCCGGTCACAGCCGCCGCGACCGCCGAGACGCCCGGCTCGGCCATGATGATCGTGTAGTGGTTCACGTCCGGCACGTCACGGGCCGCCAGCCGCGGCAGGTGGCGCTCCCACGCGGCGACGGCGTCGGCCGGGTACATGCCGCCCGGCTGGTCGAGCAGGCCGCGCGGCGCACGCAGGAAGGTGACCGGCAGGTCGTTCTCGGCGGCCCAGGCGAGCGCCGCGGGCAGCGCCTCGCCCCGGGCCGAGTCGACCGAGTCGGCGGCCACGGCGTCGGCCGACGTCGCCGGGCGACCCTCCGCGGTGAGGTCGTAGTCGACGTACTGCTCCACCACGGGGCTCCACCGCGCGAAGGCCGGGTGGGCCCGCCAGAACTCCCGGTACGCCTGCGGCCCGGCGAACGTCTGCCCCAGCCGCTCCAGGGCGGGCCCGAGCAGGGCGCCCACCAGCTCCTCGGGCGTCGCGTCGGCGGGCACGCCCGGCGGCAGCGGGATGGGCAGACCGCCGTCCACGAGCACGAGCCGGGCCACGAGACCCGGGTGCCGGTGCGTCAGCACCAGGGAGACGAACCCGCCCATCGAGTGCCCCACCACGACGGCGGGCCCGCCCGCGAGCGCACGGACCACCGCGGCGACGTCGTCGGCGTGCGCGGCCATGCCGTACGGGCCGGGCAGGTGGTTGCTGCGGCCGCGCCCGCGCAGGTCGGGGGCGACCACGCGCCGCCCCGCCAGCGCGGCGACGACGGCGGGCCACGCGCGGTGCGAGGCCGTGATGCCGTGCACCAGCACGACGGAGGGCAGCGGCGCGCCGTCCGGACCTGTCGCGAGCGGCCCCACGGGCTCCCAGACGCCGACGCGCAGCGTCCCCCCGGCGACCGGCACGTCGTGCGTCGCGTACGTGTGCGATCCGGCGGCCTCCACCTGGTCGACGACGCTCACGGGCCCACCTCCCCCTCGTGGCCGCCGGGCGCCAGCGCCCGCTCGATGAACCGCATGGCCTGCTCGAACACCTCGGGTGGCACGGCGGACGTCGGGCCGCCGGGCGCGACGTCCGGCCCCCACAGCACCCAGCGCATGCCGACGATCTCGCCGATGCCCATGAGCGCCCAGGCCGCGACCTCCGGGTCGATGTCGCCGACCTCCCCCGCCTGCTGCGCCTTCGCGAGCCCCTCGCGGTAACCCTCGACGATGCGCGTGTAGTGCAGGCGCAGCGCGCCGGGCGACACGAACTCCGCCTGCCGCACGATCCGGTACAGCGCCGGGTGCCGGGCAGTGAACTCGAAGAACGCGCGGAAGCCCGCGCGCTCCGCCTCGATGCGGGTGCCCGCCTGCGAGGACGCCTCGATCATCGCGTGCCGCACGCGCCGGTTGAGGTCCTCGACCACCTCGTCGAACACCTCGATCTTCGACGCGAAGTAGAGGTAGAACGTGCCCTGGCCGACCCCGGCCGCCTCGGTGATCTTGACGATCGAGGCGTCGTGGAAGCCGAGCTCGGCGAACACCTGCTCGGCGGCGGCGAGGATCCGCGCGCGGGTGCGCTCGCCCTTGGTCATCCGGGCGGGGCCGCCGGGCTGCTGCTCGGGCTGCTGCTCGGGCTGCTGCTCGGACTGCTCGGTCTCACCGGGCTGGGACGTGATGCTCACCGGGTCTCCTTGAGGCGTGCGTCGAGAGGGCGTGCGTGCTGGTCGGTTCCGGGGCCGCTGTCGGGTCCGCCCGCCCGCGGGGCGAGCGCCGAGCGCACCACCTTGTCCAGGGACGAGCGGGGCAGGTCCGGGACGAGCTCGAAGTGCCGCGGCACCTTGTACCCCGCCAGCTCACGGCGGCAGAACTCCGCCAGGTCCTCGGCGTCCGTGAGCCGGCCGCCGCGCGGCACCACGAAGGCGTGGCCCACCTCGCCCCAGCGCTCGTCCGGCACGCCGACGACGGCGGCGTCCGCCACCGCGGGGTGCCGCCGCAGCACGGCCTCGACCTCCGCGGGCGTGACGTTCTCGCCCCCGCTGATGAACACGTCCTTGAGCCGGTCGACCACCCGGTAGTACCCGTCGGCGTCGCGCTCCACGAGGTCGCCGGTGCGCAGCCAGCCGCGCGCGAAGGTCGCCGCCGTCGCCTCGGGCTCGCGGAAGTAGCCGGCGAACACGCTCGGCCCGCGCACCAGCAGCTCACCGGTCGCCGGGCCGTCGAGGTGCTCGCCCGTCACCGGGTCGGCCACCGCGACCTCGACGTGCGGGTAGGGCACCCCGGCGGAGCCGACGCGGTCGCGCGCCGCGTCGTCGGGCAGGCACAGGACGTTGGGGCCCGCCTCGGTGAGGCCGTAGCCCTGCGTGAGCGCCACGCCCCGGCGGTGCCACGCGCGCAGCAGCGGCTCGGGCATCGGCGCGCCGCCGACCACCGCGTGCCGCAGCGAGCCCAGGTCGGCCTCCGCGAAGCCCGGGTGCTCGGCGAGCAGCAGGTAGGTGGTGGGCACGCCCATCATCGTGGTGACCCGCCGGTCGGCGACCAGGCGCAGCACCCGCTCGGGCTCGAACGTGCGCTCCAGCACCACCGTCGCGCCCGTCCACCAGGCCAGCAGCGGCTGGATGTTCCAGCCGCCCACGTGGTACTGCGGCAGCACGGACAGCACCACGTCGACGCTGGTCAGCTCGACAGTGCGGGACAGGGACAGGTTGGTCCAGAAGCAGCTCGCGTGCGTGAGCAGCGCGCCGCGCGAGCGGCCGCCCGTGCCGGACGTGAAGACGAGCAGCAGCGGGTCGTCGTCGCGCACCGCGCGCTGCGGCGGCGGCTGGTCGGTGAGGCGTCGGCGCGTGGGGGCGGGCACGCGCGCCTCGACGCCGTGCGGGCCGAGCGCCGTGCGCGACGGCGCGACCGGCAGCCGCTCGAGCGCCGCCTCCGCGAGCGTGCCGCACTCCTGGTCGACCAGCACGAGCGCCGGGTCGGCCTGCTCGAGCTGCGCCGCGAGCTCGTGCGGGGACAGCCGCCACGACAGCGGCGCGAGCACCAGCCCCGCCTTGGCGCACGCGAAGAACAGGACGACCTGGTCGGAGCTGTTGCCCGTCACGGTCGCGACGCGGTCGCCCACGCCGTACCCGGCGGCACGGAACCGGGCGGCGAGCGCCGTCGCGCGGTCCTCGAGCGCGCGGTAGGTCAGGGTGACGCCGCGGTCGTCCACGGCCACGCGGCCGGGCGTGGCGAGCGCACGGTCGCGCGGCCACCGGCCGAGGGTGTGCAGGTCGCTCATGCCGCCACCTTCCCGGGCACCCGCCCCCGGCGCGCGGCGAGGCGCTCCGCGGCGCCGGCGAGCCCGCCGGGCAGGAAGAGCACGACGAGCACGAAGCACGTGCCGAGCAGGAACATCGGCTCGGACAGCGGGACCCGCAGCACGGCGGGCAGCCCCGCGACGGCCGCCGAGTGCGCGAGCTCGCCCAGGCGCTGGTCCAGCAGCGTGTACAGCACGGCCCCGACGACGGCGCCCCACCGCGAGCCGACGCCGCCGAGCACGACCATGACGAGCAGCGTGAGCGTGAAGTCGGCGGTCGACGTCGTGGGCGACGCCCCCGACTGCAGCAGGAGGTAGGCCATGCCGACCACCGTGGCCAGCGACGCGGCGAGCACGAACACGACGAGCTTGGTGAGGTAGGGCCGCCCGCCGATGATCCGGACGCGCACCTCGTTCTCCCGCACGGCCGCGGCCATGTGCCCGGCCCGGCTGCGCTCGATCCAGAGCACCACGAGATGGACGGCGACGAGCACCGCGAGCGCGAGCCAGTACAGGTGGCGCGTGTTGACGACGCCGACGAGGGCGTCGGGCACGCCGTCGGTCGCGAGCGCCAGGCCCTCCTCGCCGCCGGTGAGGTCGCCCTGGTCACGCCGCACGAGCACGTTGCCCGCCTGGGCGAACGCGAGCGTCACCATGGCGAACGAGATGCCGGCGACCCGCAGCGAGACGGCGCCGACGACGAACGCGAGCGCGATGCCGCCGACGAGCACGAGCGCGGCCGCGGGCAGCAGCGGGACGTCGGTGCGGTCGAGCACGATCGCCAGCCCGTAGATGCCGGCCGCGAAGTAGAGCGCGTGGCCGAAGCTCATGAGCCCCGCCAGCCCGAACAGCAGGTGGTAGGACAGCGCGAGCGCCGCGGTGAGGAAGCAGAGCGCGAGCAGCTGCAGCGAGCCGGGCTCGTACGTGTAGCCGGGCAGCACGCCCGGCAGCGGGATCGCCAGCAGGGGCAGGCAGGCGAGGAGCACCAGCAGGCCGGCCGCCGGGAGCCCGAGGGTGAGCAGACGCGTGCGGACGTGGCTCATGCGGGCCTCCCCATCAGTCCGGACGGGCGCACGAGCAGGACGAGCGCCAGGAGCAGGACGACGATCAGGTCGCCGGTGTTGTCGAGGTAGAAGTTGGCGAGCTGCTGCAGCACGGCCACGACGACGGACGCCACGGCGGCGCCGGTCAACGATCCCATGCCGCCGATCACCGTGACGATGAAGGCGAAGATGAGCAGGCTCGCCCCCAGGTGCGGGGACACGTAGTTGAGCGACTGCGTGGCGAGCACGCCGCCCAGCCCGGCCGCCGCGCCGCCGACGGCGAACACGAGCGTGAACGCGCGCCGCACGTCGATGCCGAGCGCCGTCACCATGGCGCGGTTCTCGACGCCGGCGCGGATGATCAGGCCGTACCGCGTGTACCGCAGGAACGCGACGATGCCGCAGAGCACCGCCGCGGCCGCGAGCACGTTGAGGAACGCGGTGTTGGGCACGCGGGCGCCGAGCACCTCGGTGGTCGAGCCGAGCCAGGCGGTACGCGTCACGGGGCGGGGGTTGGGGCCCCAGATCCCCTCGAACAGCGCGACCGTCGCGAGCGAGAGACCGACGGTGACGAGCACCTGCTCGATGTGCCGCTGGTACAGAGGCCGGATCAGACCGAGCTCGGTGGCCGCCGCGGCGGCGGCGCCGGTCAGCGCGCCGACCGCGAGGCCGAGCAGCAGCCCGCCCCAGGTGCCCGCGCCGACCGCGTTGCCCGCGGCGAGCCCGACGAACGCGCCGAGCGTGAGGAACGAGCCGTGCGCGAAGTTCAGCACGCCCATGAGCCCGTAGATCAGCGACAGGCCCGACGCGACGAGGAAGTACAGCCCGCCGAGCCCCAGGCCGGTGGCGAGCAGGAGGACGAGGGTGCTCATCGGGCGGCCTCCGGCTCGGCGGTCTCGTCCGCGGGCCGCTCCGCGTGCACCCCGAGCAGCCGCTGGACCCGGTCGGCGTCGTCGAGGAGCTCGCGCGCCGGGCCGGTATGCACCACGCGGCCCGCGTCGATGACGACGACGCGCTCGGCGAGCCGCTCGACGACCTGCAGGTTCTGCTCCACGAGGAGGATGGGCACGGTCTGCGCCGCGGCGGCGAGCGCCTCGGCGACCTCGCCCACGATGCGGGGCGCCAGGCCCTTGGTCGGCTCGTCGACGAGCAGGATCCTGTTGTCGTTGAGCAGCGCCCGGGCCAGCGACACCATCTGCTGCTGGCCGCCCGACAGCGTGCCGGCACGCTGCTGCGCGCGGGCGACGAGGTCGGGGAACAGGGCGTCGACGAGCGCGCGCCGCTCCGGCGTCGCGCCACCGGAGCCGCCCCGGTCGGCCAGGCGCAGGTTCTCCGCGACGGTCAGGCCCGCGAACACCTCGCGGTCCTCCGGCACGTAGCCGACGCCGCGGCGCACGATGCGGTCGGTGCGCTCGGCGTCCACGCGGACGCCGTCGAGCTCCACCTCGCCGGAGCGCTCGATCAGGCCGAGCACCGCGCGGAGCGTCGAGGTCTTGCCGACGCCGTTGCGGCCGAGCACCGCCGTGACGCCCGACGCCGGGACGTCGAACGTCACGCCGTGCACCACCTCCTGGCCGGCGATGCGCGCGGTGAGGTCGCGCACCCGCAGCACCGGTGTCCCGCTCATGCCGCGCTCCCTGCCGTCGTCCCTGCCGTCGTCCCTGCTCTCGAGCCGGCCGTCGTGCCGGCCGTCGTGCCCAGGTACGCCGACTGGACCGTGTCGTCCGCCATGACCTTCTCGGGGACGTCGCACGTCAGCAGCTCGCCGTGGTGCAGCACCGCCACGCGGTCGGCCAGCCCGAGCACGACGTCCATGTGGTGCTCGACCATGAGCACGGTGCGCCCGGACGCGCCGATGGACCGGATGACCTCGACGAGCCCCGCGACGTCGCCCGTGGCCACACCGGCCATCGGCTCGTCGAGCAGCACCACGGACGAGTCCATGGCGAGCAGCACCGCGATCTCGAGCTTGCGCTTGTCGCCGTGCGAGAGGTCGCCCGCCGCGGCGTCGGCCCGGTGGGTCAGGCCTACCGTGGCCAGGTGCTGCGCCGCCTCGGCCGACGCGTCGTCGCCGCGCCGGGGGAAGCGGAGCACCGAGAGGCTGCCGCCGCGGCGGCGCTGGGTGGCGAGCCGCACGTTCTCCGCGACCGTGAGCCGCGGGAACAGGCTGGACGTCTGGAAGGTCCGGCCCAGCCCGGCACGGGCGCGCACGGCGACCGACGCCGATGTCACGTCTCGGCCGTCCAGCAGCACGCGGCCGCTCGTGGGCCGGTAGATGCCGCTCACCAGGTTGAACAGGGTCGTCTTCCCCGCGCCGTTCGGCCCGATGACACCGACGAGCTCGCCGCGCGCCACCCGCAGGTCGATCCCCGAGAGGATCCGCGCCCCGCCGATCGTCAGCCCGAGCCCTTCGGTCTCCAGGACCGGCTCGCCACCCGCCGTCACTCCGCCGCCTCCGCGGGCGCGACGGCCTCGCCGTCGATGGTCTCGACGAGCTCGGGCGTCCACGTGCCGTCGTCCTCGACCAGGCGCGCCTGGTACATCGGCTGGATCAGCGCGTGGTCGGAGGCGCGCACCGTCGTCGGACCCTTGGGACCCTCGAAGGTGTAGCCCTCGAGCGCGTCGACCATGGCCTCGACGTCTCCGGCACCCTCCTCGATCGCGTGCACCATGAGCTGCGCCGCCACGAACCCGTCCGGCGTGAACAGGTCGGGCGTGCCGCCCTGCTCCTCGACGGCGGCGAGCATCGCGGCCTCGGTCTCGGTGCCGGCCGCGCCCGGGAAGTAGTGGTTGAGGAAGCTGACCTTCGTGGCGGCCTCGCCGTAGGCACCGTAGGTGGACACGTCGCCCAGGCCCGTGACGACGGTGGTCTCGTCGAGCACGCCCTGCTGGTCGAGGCCCTGCCACATCGCGCCGGTCGTCGCACCGGCCCAGGCGACGAAGACCATGTCGGCCTGCGCGTCGAGCACCTTCTTGGCGAACGGCGTGAACTCGGTGGCGTCCTCGGGCACGAGCACGGAGGAGACCTCGGCACCCTGCGCGCCGAGCACGCCGTCGACGGCGGCGAGGTTGCCCTGGCCGAACGCGTTGTCCTGGGCGAACACGACGACCTTCGCGCCGTCGGGCTCGACGAACGTGCCGGCCGCGGCGACGTCCTGCAGCGACTGCCTGCCGCTGCGGAAGGTGTAGCGGTTGATGCCGGTGAGCGCGTCGACGGCGGCGGGGCCGGACACGTACAGCACCTTGTTCTGATCGGCCTGCTCGGCGAGCGGCAGCGCGACGCCGGACACCACGGTGCCGCCGAGGATCTGGTAGCCCTTGCCGATGAGGTCCTTGGCCTGCGAGACGGCCTTCTCGGGGTCGCCCGCGTCGTCGTGATAGGTGACGTTGAGCGGGCGGCCCGCGATCTCGCCCGTGCCGCCGGTCGCGTGGTCGAGACCCGCCTCGAACCCGTCCTTGTACGCCTCGCCGTATGCGGCGAGGGGCCCGGACTCGGAGTAGACG
Source organism: Promicromonospora citrea (assembly GCF_013004695.1). Taxonomy (GTDB): domain Bacteria; phylum Actinomycetota; class Actinomycetes; order Actinomycetales; family Cellulomonadaceae; genus Promicromonospora; species Promicromonospora citrea. The sequence continues at coordinate 46,743 of NZ_JABEMG010000003.1, read as the reverse complement.
ATGCCGATGTCGATCGGTGCGGCGTCCTCGCCGTCGCCGCCGCTGCCGCCGGTGGTCGCGCCGGTCGGCGCGCACGCCGCGAGCGCCAGGCCCGTCACCGCCGCCGCGGCGACAGCCATGAGGGACTTCCTCGTCCGCATGACACTGCCCTTCTTCGGGTGGTCGTCACCTCCTCCGGTTCGGCGACGCCGCCAAACCTGAGAGGCGATTCAGGTTGCGGGAATAGTGGACGAGCCGGGCGGTTCATGTCAACCCACCCGCCTGCCCACACCATTGACAGGTGATTCAGGTCGCACCTAATGTCCCCAGTTGTCCGGCTGTCGGCGCAACGGTGCGCGGGGCAGCACGACCTCACCGTGGAGGTTCGCATGACACACCCGTCCCCGTCCGTGGCCCGTCGCACGCCCCGGCGCAGGCCACTGCGCCGCGGCCTGGCCCTCGCCGCTGCCGTCGCCCTGACCCTCGTACCGACCGCCGCCGTCGCGGCACCCCACGCCGACCCGCCGGCCGCGCAGGCGGCCGCGGGCGCCTGGACGTCCCGCACCGCCGGCGGCATGACGACGCAGCTCTACGTACCGACGTCCGAGCCGGCGCTGCCCGCCGGGCGTGCGCTGATGATCTCGCTGCACGGCTGCGTGCAGACCGCCGCCGACCTGCGCACCGGCGGCAACTGGGCGGCGACGGCCGACGCGCACGGCATGGTCGTGGCGGCGCCCGCCGCGCCGGACGGTGGTGTCCTGCTCGGGTGCTGGGACTACTACGACACCGGCCACTCGCGGGCCAACCCGGCGCGGCACGACGACAACCTGCTCCAGCTCGTCGACGACCTGCTGGGCGACGCGTCGCTCGGCCTCGACCCGAACCAGGTCTACCTCACGGGCCTGTCGTCGGGCGGCGGCGAGACCATGGTCATGGGCTGCCTCGCCCCCGACGTGTTCGCGGGCATCGGCATCGACGCGGGGCCGACGGTCGGGACGACGTCCGCGCAGATCTCGTACGTGGCGACCACGCAGGCGCAGGCCACCAGCACGTGCCGGAGCTTCGCCTCCACCGGCTCGCCCGGCTTCGCGACCCAGCTCACGTCCGTGGTCCACGGGTCGTCGGACGTCACCGTGGCACCCGGGTACAACGCGCTGAACGCCCAGGTCATGGCCGGGATCTACGGCGCCTCCAGCCAGTCGTCGTTCTCGCTGGCCGGGCTGCCCGGCACGAACACCGCAGGGTCGGGCACGCTGTGGTCCGACGCGGACGGGCCGCGGGTCTCGCTCGTCACGAACACGAACGTGGGTCACGCCTGGCCGGCCGGCGGCGGGCCCGGCGGCTCGTACATCACGGCGAGCTCGATCGACTACCCGGCGTACGTCACCGACTTCTTCCTCGACCACAACCGCCGCGTCGACCGGTCCGGCGAGCCCACCGACCCCACGGACCCGACGGATCCCACCGACCCGACCGACCCCGAGGCGTACTGCGGGGCCGCGACCAACGCGCAGCACCAGGCGGCGGGCCGGGCCACGTCGTACGGCATCGACCCGTACAACCCGTACTACGCCGTCGGCTCGCTCGACTACCTGGGCCAGGGGAACGCGACGGTGACCACCCTGCGAGAGACCTCCGAGGGGGTGTACGAGCGGGTCACGGGCTGCTGAGCCGACTTTCGGTGCCGCAGCGCGCCCCCCGTGCCACGATCGAGGGACGAGGCCTCCCGGCCAGGGCACCGCGGCAACGCCGCCGCGGGCCGCCGCACGGACACCAGGAGTGATCATGCGTCGTCCACCCGTCCCTCCGACGGCGGCCGTCCGGGCGGCGGCCGCCGTCGTGGCAGGCGCGCTGCTCGCGTCACTGGCCGCGCACACCGCCGCCGCGGCGCCCGGCGACCCGGCGACCGGCTGGGACTCCCGCCCGGAGGAGGCGCACCGCGAGGTCGCTGTCTCCGACACCGGGCGGGTCGTCGTCGACGCGAGCTCCGAGGCCGGGTACGAGCACGTGAACTACCTGGAGGTCGGCGAGCAGGGCGAGTGGGTGCGCACGCCCGACACCAGCGGCCACCTCACCCACCTGGCCGCCGGGCCCGAGGACTACGCCGTGTCCGTCTGGCACGACGCGGACGGGCCGGCCCGCTACCGCGTGCTCGACGGCGCGGACTGGAGCGAGCCCGCCACGTTCCACGACGGGCCGGTGCACGCGAGCGACCTGGTGTCCAACGCGGACGGCGACGTGGCCGTGCTCCTGCGGCTGCACCACGACGGCGGAACCCTGCTCGCCCGGCTGCCGCGCGGCGGCACCTGGACGGTGCAGGAGGTCCCCGGCGTCGCCACCGACCTGCCCGCCGCGGTCGCACTCAACGACGCGGGCAAGACCACGGTGGTCTGGGCCGCACCCTCCGGTGTGCGGTCCACCGTGCTGCGCTCGGTGGTCCGCGAGGACAGCACGCAGTGGTCGGCGCCGCAGACGGTCGGGGTGGTGAACGACCCGGCCCCGAACCTGTCGATGGTCACCGACGGGGAGGGCCGCGAGACCGTCGTGGGCGGCAACCTCCTCTGGCGCCAGCCCAGCACCAGCAAGCCGCTCGCGTACCGGATGCGCACGAGCACGCGCGCACAGCTCACCGCGGGCCACTCCGCGACCCGCGTCGTCTGGCCCGCGGGCGTCCAGGACCGGTACGAGGTCCGCAGCGTCCTGTTCGACGACGAGACCCAGCGCCCGCAGACCACCCTCTGGTCCCACCCGATGCGCGAGTGCGCGTACGAGTTCGGGCTCAACTCGCTCGTGCTCGGCGTCGGGATGGTGCCAGGCGGGCGGACGTACCTCGCCGTCGCCGTCCGGCGGGGCATCGACACCGACGGCACCTGCCCGGACGTCGCGCGGTTCCTCGCCGTCGACCGGCGCGACCGGGTGCTCGGCGACCAGCCGCTGGGATCCTTCACCGTCGGCAAGGAGCTGCAGGTGGCCGCGGGGGCGGCCGGGCCGGTCGCCGTGGAGTTCAAGAACTGGGACGACGACGCCGACCCGCTCGGCGAGGACCAGCCCGACGGGCTCTACTCGCTGGAGTTCTTCCACCGGTAGCGGTCAGCCCGTCGGAGCCTGCCACACTCAGCCCGTCGGAGCGTGCCGCACTCAGCCCGTCGGAGCGTGCCGCTCCAGGAACTTGTAGACCTCCGTGGTCTCCACACCCGGGTACGCGCCCGAGGGCATCGCGGCGAGCATCGACGCGTGCGGGCGGGCCGACGGCCAGGCGTAGTCGGCCCACGTGGCCGACAGCTCGTCCGGCGGCCGCCGGCAGCACGACTCGTCGGGGCAGCGCGAGGCGAGCCGCTGCGTCGTCTCGCGGCCGGAGAACCACTTGACGTGCGCGAACGGCACGCCGACCGACACGGAGAACGCGCCGTCCGAGGTGTACTCCACGCGGGACGTGCACCAGTAGGTGCCCGCAGGCGTGTCGGTGTACTGGGCGTACGGGTTGAACCGGTCCTCGACGTCGAACACCCGCCGGGCCGTCCACTTCTTGCACACGTGCTGGCCCTCGACGGCCCCGAGCGGGTCGGCGGGGAACCGCACGCCGTCGTTCTCGTACGCCTTGTGCAGGATCCCGGACTCGTGCACCTTCATGAAGTGCACCGGGATACCCAGGTGCCGCGTCGCGAGGTTGGTGAACCGGTGCGCCGCCGTCTCGAACGACACCCCGAAGGCGTCACGCAGGTCCTCGATCGCGATCGCCCGCTCGTCCTTGGCGTCGCGCAGGAACTTCACGCCCGGCTTCTCCGGCACCATGAGCGCGGCGGCCAGGTAGTTGGCCTCGACGCGCTGGCGCAGGAACTCGCCGTAGTGCGCGGGCTCGGTGTGGTCCAGCACGTGCGAGGCCAGCGCCTGCAGCAGCGCCGAGCGCGTGTTGGACCGGCCCCGGAACCCCTGGGACGGCAGGTAGACGCGGCGGTAGCGGGTGTCGATGACCGACCGCGTCGAGTGCGGCAGGTCGCTCACGTAGTGCAGCGTGAACCCCAGGTGCGCGGCGATCTCCGCGGCCATCCGCTGGGGCAGCGGACCCGAGGTGTGCCCGACGTCGGCCAGCAGCCCCTTGGCCACCTGCTCGAGCTCGGGGAGGTAGTTGTCCCGCGCGCGCATGTCGTCCCGCAGCTCCGCGTTGGCGCGCCGCGCCTCCTCCGGGGTCGCGGCGCGCTCGGTGTGGAGGCGCTCGAGCTCGCGGTGCAGCGCCAGGATCGTCGTCAGCGCGTCCTGCGGCAGCGACTTGCCGATCCGCACGCCCTCGATGCCGAGCGACGCGAACAACGGCCCCCGCTGCACGCGCTCGAGCTCGATCTCCAGGGCGTCCCGCTCCGACGGCGGCTCGGCCGAGAGCAGGTCGTCCACGCTCGCGCCGAGCGCCCGCGCGATGGCCTGCAGCTGCGAGAACTTGGGCTCGCGCTTGCCGTTCTCGAGCGTGCTGACCTGCGACGGAGCCCGGTCGATGGCCGTGGCCAGCTCCTCGAGCGTCATCCCTCTGCTCGTGCGCAGGTGACGGATCCGGCGGCCGATCGTCAGCGCGTCGGGCTCCGCCTCGGACGCCGGCACCGGACCGTTTCGACCGCTCTGCGCAGGACGCGAGGAAGTCGTGTTTCGCACGGTTCTGCCTCCGCTATCGATTCGAGCCATGACCGAGGGTGACATACGCAACAGCTTCCGATCAACAGAAGAACAGCGATTCTTCTGTCCGGATTCGCTTGTGAAGGGGCTTCGCAGAGGCCGAAGGTCGTACTACGTCACCGGCAGACGCGGTGACCACGTTCCGTCCCGAGGAGGAGAACCGCCATGAGCGCACCCACGATCGACCCCACGTCCGAGGCGACCACGTCCGCGACGACCGCGGTGCCGGCGGCGACCTCCGTCCGCGCCGGCGACCAGGTGCAGACCGCCGACGAGCTGCGGCAGACCTGGGAGTCCGACCCGCGCTGGGCCGGCATCGAGCGCACCTACACGGCCGAGGACGTCGTCGCGCTGCGCGGCTCGGTCGGTGAGGAGTGCACGCTCGCCCGGCGCGGCGCCGAGCGCCTCTGGCGGCAGCTGCACGAGGAGGACTACATCAACGCCCTCGGCGCGCTGACCGGCAACCAGGCCGTGCAGCAGGTCAAGGCCGGGCTGCAGGCCATCTACCTGTCCGGCTGGCAGGTGGCGGGCGACGCGAACCTCGCGGGCCAGACCTACCCGGACCAGTCGCTGTACCCGGCCAACTCGGTGCCGGCCGTGGTCCGCCGCATCAACAACGCGCTGCTGCGCGCCGACCAGATCGACGTCGCCGAGAACGGCGCCCCGACCCGCGACTGGCTCGCCCCGATCGTGGCTGACGCCGAGGCCGGGTTCGGCGGCCCGCTCAACGCCTACGAGCTCATGAAGTCGATGATCCAGTCCGGCGCGGCCGGCGTGCACTGGGAGGACCAGCTCGCGTCGGAGAAGAAGTGCGGCCACCTGGGCGGCAAGGTGCTCGTCCCGACCCAGCAGCACATCCGCACCCTCAACGCCGCGCGCCTGGCCGCCGACGTCGCCGACGTCCCGTCGGTCGTGATCGCCCGCACCGACGCCGAGGCCGCGACCCTCATCACGTCCGACGTCGACGAGCGCGACCGCCCCTTCATCACCGGCGAGCGCACGAGCGAGGGCTTCTACAAGGTGGTCAACGGCATCGAGCCGTGCATCGCCCGCGCCAAGGCCTACGCGCCGCACTCCGACCTCATCTGGATGGAGACCGGCACGCCGGACCTCGAGCTCGCGCGCAAGTTCGCCGAGGCTGTCAAGGCCGACCACCCGGACCAGATGCTGGCGTACAACTGTTCGCCGTCGTTCAACTGGAAGAAGCACCTGGACGACGACACGATCGCGAAGTTCCAGCGTGAGCTGGGCGCCATGGGCTTCACGTTCCAGTTCATCACCCTGGCCGGCTTCCACGCCCTCAACTACTCGATGTTCGACCTGGCCCACGGCTACGCCCGCGAGCAGATGTCGGCCTACGTGAAGCTGCAGGAGCTCGAGTTCGCCGCCGAGGAGCGCGGCTACACCGCCACGCGCCACCAGCGCGAGGTCGGCACCGGCTACTTCGACCGCGTCGCGACCGCGCTCAACCCGGACTCCGCGACCACCGCCCTGACCGGCTCGACCGAGGAGGCGCAGTTCTGATGACCGCCACCATCGACTCCCCCGCCGACACCCGCACGCACGAGCCGACCCACGGCAGCCCGTTCGACGCCGAGGCCGGGCTGGCCGGGCTCGGCACGCCCCCGGCGCGCAGCGCCGCACCCCGCACCCTGCGGGGCGGCGGGGTCGGCGCCTCCGCCACCGGTGCCCGCCGCGGTGTCATCACGGTGACCGGCGCCGTGGGCCCGCGGTACGACGAGATCCTCACCCCCGAGGCGCTCGGGTTCCTCGCCATGCTGCACGACCGGTTCGACGCCGCCCGCGACGAGCTCATCGCCCAGCGCCAGCTCCGGCGCCAGGACATCGCGGACGGGACCGACCCGGACTTCCGGGCCTCGACCCGCCCGGTGCGCGACGACCCGGACTGGCGCGTGGCCGGCTCGCGCAACGCGCCCGGTCTCGAGGACCGGCGCGTCGAGATCACGGGGCCGACCGACCCGAAGATGACCATCAACGCGCTCAACTCGGGCGCCCGGTGCTGGCTCGCCGACGCCGAGGACGCCTCGAGCCCCACGTGGCCCAACGTGGTCGAGGGCCAGCTCGCGCTGCACGACGCCATCCGCGGCACGCTCACCTTCACCAGCGAGGCCGGCAAGGAGTACCGGCTGCGGTCGGCCGACATCGCGGACCTGCCCACGATCGTCTTCCGGCCGCGCGGCTGGCACCTCGACGAGGCGCACCTGCGCTACACCGACAAGCACGGCATCACGAGCAACGCCCTGGGCAGCCTCGTGGACTTCGGCCTCTACTTCTTCCACAACGCGGCCGAGCTCATCGCCCGCGGCCGGGGACCGTACTTCTACCTGCCCAAGCTCGAGGGCTACCGCGAGGCGCGGCTGTGGAACGAGGTCTTCGAGGCGGCGCAGGACGCGCTCGGCATCCCCCGCGGCACGATCCGCGCGACGGTGCTCATCGAGACGCTGCCCGCCGCGTTCGAGATGGAGGAGATCCTCTACGAGCTGCGCGACCACTGCGCCGGCCTCAACGCGGGCCGCTGGGACTACCTGTTCTCGGTGATCAAGTGCTTCCGCACGCGCGGCGCGTCGTACGTGCTGCCCGACCGCGGCCAGGTCACCATGACGGCCCCGTTCATGCGCGCCTACACCGAGCTGCTCGTGGCCACGTGCCACCGGCGCGGGGCGCACGCCATCGGCGGCATGAGCGCGTTCATCCCGGACCGACGCAACCCCGAGGTGACCGAGCGTGCGTTCGAGCAGGTGCGGGCCGACAAGAAGCGCGAGGCCACGGACGGGTTCGACGGCACCTGGGTGGCCCACCCCGACCTCATCCCGGTCGCCCGGGCCGAGTTCGACGCGGTGCTGGGCGACGCGCCGAACCAGGTCTCGCGGCAGCGCGACGACGTGGTGGTGTGCCAGCACGACCTGCTCGACATCGCGTCGGCCCGCCGCGGCGGCGCCACCGTGACATCGGCCGGCCTGCGCTCGAACGTGTCGGTCGCGGTCCGCTACCTGGACGCGTGGCTGCGCGGCACGGGCGCCGCGGCGCTCGACAACCTCATGGAGGACGCCGCGACCGCCGAGATCTCGCGGTCCCAGGTGTGGCAGTGGATCGCCTCGGGCACCGTGACCGACGACGACGGGCAGCCCGTGACCCGGGAGCGCGTCGAGGCGGTGCTGGCCGACGTCGTCGACTCGCTGCCGGACGAGCCGGGCAACCGGATCGAGGACGCCGCGGCGGTGTTCCGGCGGGTCGCGCTGCGGGACGACTTCCCGCCGTTCCTCACCGGCCCCGCCTACCTGGGCCACCTGGTGGACTCGCCGGTGGACCGTCCGTAACGGGCCGTCCGTAACGGACGCACCCCCAGCCGGGCCGCCCCGCCGAACGGCGGGGCGGCCCTCCATCCGTCCGGCACCGCGCCCGCCGCCGTTCTCTCTCCGCGCCCCGCCACCCCTGGGGTCGTGCGGCGCGGTGCCGGACGCTCCACTGCCAGGCCCGCGGGGCGAAACGCGGCGCTTGCGCGTTTCGCCCGGATCGTTACCCTGGCGTTCTCCCGACCGGCGGCAGCGGAGCCGCCGTCGTCGCAGGTACCAGGGGGCAACAGCAGTGACAGACACGCACAGCAGCACGCAGGAGCACGAGCCGGACGAGCTCGACGACGTCACGGCAGGGCCGCGGCGCGGCAGGCGCCCGGGCCGCGCGGCCTGGACCGGAGCTCTCGCCCTGGCCGTGACCGGCGGGGTGCTCGCCGGCGCCTCGGCGAGCGCGCCCGTCCCGCAGGCGGACGGCGCGACGCCGGAGCCGGTGGCGACCGGCCGGACGGCGACCTGCGACCTCGACGCCGTCGCCGTGGGCGCCGCGCACCACGACGTGACGGCCGACCAGGTGGGCGCGGTGCTCGACCGGGCCGAGGCGGTGCTGCGGCGCCGCCCCAACCCCGGCATCGCCCAGGCCGCCGCGGAGCTCGGCATGCTGTGGACCACCTACCAGGCGCAGGAGCAGGTGCTCGCCGCGGCGGGACCGCCGCGGGCCGTCGAGCGTGCGGCAGGCGCCTCCGGCGGAGCGGCGGTGGACAGGGTGACCTTCGACCAGGTGGCCGTCGCCGCGATGCGGCTGGCGAACCTGCTCGACCCGACCTCGCCCTCCGCCCTCGTAGAGCTCCGGACGGACTCCGGCTCGTCGCTGCGCGACAGCCTGCTCCGGACGGTCGCGGCCCACGGCGACTCCACCGCGGGCTACGCGAACGGGCGGATCCCCGCCGACGTGCTGTGCCCGCTGGACTTCGCGTCCGGCCACCTGCTGCGCTGCGACGCCGCCGAGCGGTTGACCGCGCTGAGCGCCGCGTTCGAGGACCGGTTCGGCTATCCGCTCCCGCTGACCGACTCGTACCGGTCGCTCGCCACGCAGCTGACCGTGCGGGAGACCAAGCCGCACCTGGCGGCGCTCCCCGGCACGTCGAACCACGGGTGGGGCCTCGCCGTCGACCTGGGCGACCCGGTCGCCGGCGGCGCCTCCGCGGAGTACGTGTGGCTGCGCCTGCACGGGCCCGACTACGGCTGGGACAACCCGTCGTGGGCGCGGCTCGGCGGCGACCGGCCGGAGCCGTGGCACTTCGAGTTCTTCGCGGCGGGCTCGATCCCGAACCGCGCCGTCGACCCGGCCGACGTCGGCACGTGGGTGGACGGGTCGGGGCCGCGGACGGCGGCGGGACCGGCGACGGCGGACGGCCCGGCGGGCGCGGCGGGACCGGTGTCTGCCGCGCGCGGGGACGTCTCCGGGGGTCGATCCGCGGGCACGGCCGGAGGCGACACGGCGAGCGGCTCGCCCGGCGGTTCGTCCGGTGGGTCCGGCACCGCGCCCGCCGACGGCGCCGACCGGCCGGCCGACGAGAAGCCGCAGGCCCCGGCACCGAGCGAGCCGCCCGCCGCGCAGGAGCCCGAGGCACCGTCGGTCGGCGGCGTCGTGGGCGGCGTCGTGGAGGGCACGGTCGGTGCGGTGACCGAGACGCTGACCGGCACGGTCGACGGCGTCGGTGGCCTGGTGGGCGGGTTGCTGGGCGCCGGCGGCACGGCCGGCGCCCCGCGCGACTAGCTTGCCCTCGGCGGTGGGGTATCCCGAATCAAATCGCCCAAGGATTGCAGGACGTCATCAATCGGTTTGACGGAGAACGCGCCGTCAGCGCCGATCCTCGGGCGGTTCACCACTATCTACCGGATCCGATCGCGTCGAGCCGATCACTTCCCGGATGAGACGGATTCTCCGCAGATGCTCTTCACGCACCAGAAATGGCTCACCCGCAACGCGAATTACGTGACCCGAATCCGGGTCAACTTGATCGAGTTCGGGTTTTTCATTCATCAACGTGGTGTAGCCGGCGCGGAATTCTCTCCGCTTTTTCACCTGGACCCAGATCGCAAGCCAATTCAAGAATGCCGCATCCAGCAAGATGGCGATCACGATCGCCGTCAGGAACCAGGAGCCGCCATATCCCGCCCCACGGACCAACATACCGCCTACCAGAATGACCAGGAGAACGAGGCCGATTCCCACTCCCCAGACAATCCACCCCAGGAGAGCGAAAGCCGAACGCCCGCGAACCAAGAGCCTGCGTTCCCTTGGACTCCACTCCTTGTCGCCGTTCACCAGTCGTATCCGTATGCCCGTGAACCGAAGCCTAGCGCTGTACCACCAACCGATAGATTGAGCGAGTGAAAGTCGAGATTGGCTCCCGCATTTGCGATGTTATCGACCGCGCTAGTACTCGAAGTAGCGCGTAGCGCCATCCGGCCCGCCAAAGCAGCGGACCCAAGGCCGCCAAGGCCAAGCGCGGTGCCGACAGCAGAAAGACCACAACTCACGTCAACGTCGGCGGTGCAGTCGATGGCTGTCGCGAGTGCGCCGATTCCCACTCCCACCGCACCTACCACTAGCAAGGGCACGCCTGCGACCGCGGTGAGTCCAAGTAGTCCGGCGCCGAGCGCAACAGCACCCACAGCCGTCCCCAAGATCCCCAGGCCGGCCGCGATGTTCTGGCCACCCCACCAATCCGAGTCGTTGTTTGCCCAGTCCTTGGTCTGAGACCAGAACGACTCCTTCTTGTGCTCGGCCTCGGCCGCCGCGTTCTCCCGGGCTCGCTGCTCAGCCGCCGCACGCGCACGCGCTTCTGCTGCTTCCGCCGCTCGTGCCCGTTCCGTCGCCGAGGGCACCGGCGGCTCATATGTCGTTCCGGGCTGGGACCACGAGCCAGCGCCTCCGTTGTTCCAGTCGCCCGTGTAGCCCGTGTTGTTCGCCGCGACCTGCCACCCGCCCGAACCGGGCTCACCCGCCGTCGGCGCCGTGTACGCGCCGTCGATCAGCGGCCCTAGCAGCAAACCCGTTGGGTCTGAGAACGTCATCGGGTTGTTGTTCGCGTAGGCGTAGGCGTTCCATTGCTGCGGATCAGTCAGATCCATCACAGGATCGACGCTGATGAACGACCCCAACAGCGCGTCATACAGCCGCGCGCCCACCGCGGTGAGCCCTGTCGCATCCTCGGTCTTGTCCAGGAACCCGCGATCGCCCACCCAGGAACCGTTGGCGCCATCCCCGCCGACAGGCAGGCCCGCAGCACTGTCACGCGGCGCCCCGAAAGGGTCCGTGTACCGGCGCACGACCTGGTTGGACACGTTCCCGACCTGGATGATGCCAGTACCGTGCGGGTCGTTGAAGATCGACGTCACCGTGTTGGCCAGGTTCCCGGTGCGGATCGCGACGGTCTGCCCGGCGAACGTGTAGTACCGCTTCGCGGTAACCGCGCCCGTGTCGCCGTCCAGGGTGATCTCCTGGCCCGGCAGGTACACCGTTGTGTCGCCATCCTGGGTCCGCGCCAAGCGATCCCCGTCAGCCGAGTAGACATACTCGTCCGACTCGTCCTGCGAGACCGAGCCGTTCCCATCCTCGTCAGAGGCGATACTCGCCAGTTCGCCCTCTGCGTCCCAGGTCAGCGTCTGAGCGGAGATTCCAGCAACCGTGCGACCGGTCATGTTCCCCGCACTGTCGTAGGTAAACGAGGACTGGCCGAGAGTGGCCCCGGCGTCGTTCTTGGCGGTCACCGACGTCACTGCGTGCGGCCGGACCGAGGTCGTCCCGGAGGCCGGCTGTTGGTAGGTGCTCGTCGCGTCACCACCCGCCGCAGCCGTGCGGTGCAGGACGCTGGTCTCCCGGTTGCCGAGCACGTCGTAAGAGTACGACTTCCAGTACGGGTCGCCGCCCCCGAGCCCTGCCACGGTCCGGTTCGCCGTGGCGCAGTCTCCGCTCTGCGGGGTCCAGGCGTTGGTCAGCCGGCGTGCCCAGTCGTAGGTGAAGCACTGCTGGTCGGAGGGCAGTCCGCCCAGGGCAGGGTCCGGCGTGTCCTTGGCTGACAGCACATTGCCGGCGTCGTCATAGCTGTAGGTGGCATGCTGCAGTTCGTGCAGGTCATCGCCGATGTTCCCCGTCTCCAGCGTTGTGGTCACGCCCTCCAGCCTGCGTGTACCCACCCCGTAGTACATCGCCTGCTGGTAGGTGTGGGTGTTGCCCATGTTCAACGAGGACACCTCACCGGTCGGAAGATAGTCGGCGCGGACGACGTAGCTGCCCCACCCGAATCCGCCGGTCAGCCCGTCCTGGGCGTTGGTCGCGGAGTAGAAGGTGGTCAGGGTCTCCTGCCCAAGGCCGCCTGCGGCCGGGACTGACTGGGTCCGCACCCGCCCGTCTTCCGTATAGGTGAACGCCGTGGTGTAGTCACCGGCCAGGCTTCCCAGACTGCTGGGGATCGTGACCGTCTGGCCCGTCGGCTGGTACCGATCGGTGTAGCCAGTGACGCTGGTCGTGTACGCCGCGCCGTCGACAGTGCGCGACGTCGAGGGGGACTGCCCCAGGAACGGTTGACACGTCTTCTTTGGTGGGTCAGGCCGCGAGGGCCAGGGTCCGGTCAGCGTAGACGGTCTCGAACTCGATCGGCGTCATACGACCCAGACGACGTTGCCGGCGACGGCGGTGGTAGGTCCGCTCGATCCAGGTCACGATCGCCAACCGCAGTTGCTCACGGGTGGCCCAGGGTCGCCTGTTCAGGACGTTCTTCTGCAGCAGGGAGAAGAACGATTCCATCGCCGCGTTGTCTCCGCAGGCGCCGACTCGGCCCATCGATCCGGTGATCTGGTGGGCTTTGAGGGCACGGCGCAGCTTCTTGGACCGGAACTGCGACCCGCGGTCCGAGTGCAGCACCGTGCCAACAGTTTCCCCGGTCGCGGGGATGACATCGCGCCTGGTCACAGCATGGTTCAGCGCGTCCACGGCCAGGCGGGCCTTCATCCGCGAGTCGATCGAGTAGCCCACGATCCGCCCGGAGTACACGTCCTTGATCGCGCAGAGGTAGAGCTTGCCCTCACTCGTGGGGTGCTCGGTGATATCGGTGAGCCACAACCGGTTCGGCTCGGTCGCGGTGAACACGCGTTGCACGAGGTCGTCGTGCACGGGCGGGCCGGCCTTGCGCCCGGTGCCCTTCTTGCGGTGGATCACCGAGACGATCCCGACCTGCCGGCACAACGCGTGCACCGTGTTCTCGCTCACGACATGCCCGGCGTCTTTCAGGTCATCGCTGATGAGGCGGTAGCCGAACTCCGGATCATCGATGTGGATGTCGTGGGCGGCGTTGATCAGGTGGGCCTGACGCCACTGGGCATCGGTGACCGGGCACGCGCGCCACTTGTAGTAGCCCTGACGGGAGAAGCCCAGTACCCGGCAGGTCACCGCGACGGGCAGACCGTCAGCGGCAAGCTCTTGGACCAGCGGGTAGGTCATTTTGGGGAGATCTCTTTGGCGAAGTACGCCGCCGCCCTGCGCAGGATCTCGTTCTCCTGCTCCAGCAACCGGGTGCGCTTACGCAGCTCACGCAGCTCTTCGGACTCCTTGGCCGTGACGCCGGGACGGTCCCCGTCCTCGACCTGCGCGGCCTTTAACCAGCGGCGCAGGCACGACTCGGTGATCCCGAAGTCCTTGGCGACCTGGGCGATCGGCGTCTGTCCCTGACGGGCGACCGCGATCACGTCGCGACGAAACTCGGGTGGGTAAGGCTTGGGCACAACGACATCCTTCCAGCACCGACCTCAGGCCGGTACAGATCAGATGTCAACCGTTCCTGGGGCAGTCCCGGGTTCGTCTACGTCGCGTTCGTCGTGGACGTCTTCGCCCAGCGCATCGTGGGCTGGCACGCCGCACGCACCAAGCACACCGACCTGGTCCTGGCCGCGCTGCGGATGGGGACCTGGGCCCGGGCTCACCAGGGCCGCCCGATCACCGGCGGTGTCATCCACCACTCGGATGCCGGGTCCCAGTACGTCAGCGTGCGCTACGTCGAACGACTCGCGCTGGAAGGTCTGACCCCGTCGGTCGGGACCGTCGGCGACGCCTACGACAACGCCCTGATGGAGACGATCGTGGGCCTGTTCAAGGCCGAGTGCATCGACACCACCGTCTTTCACCTCGGCGCGTGGAAGACGCTCGCCGACGTCGAGTTCGCCACCGCCGAGTGGGTCGAGTGGTTCAACAACCGCCGCGTCCATTCCACCCTCGACTACCGCACCCCCGCCGCCGTCGAGGAGATCTACTACGCTCAAGCCCCGGCCGGAGAGCCAGCAACTGTCAACCAGTGAGCTCTCCACCGAACCCGGGGCGGTTCACAGCAGGGCGTTGATCATCGTCTGCAGCAGGTCACGCATCAGGTCCGGGGAGGCCTCCGCCAGAGCCTCGCCAAGCAGACCGGCAGGGTCAACAATATGGGGTGCGGTCATCGTGATGTTTCCGTTCGAGAGTGCTGTGGAAGGTTCACTCGAAGGATCACGCGGTGGCCGCACTACGTCACGTCGAAGACGACGCACCCGGCGACCGCGCTACACCACTATCAGGGACTCAACTGCGTCGTCGCGCGGCTCGCTGAGACCGCCCCCTGGTGCGCCCGCGTCCGAGTCGCGGATCGTCGCTACCGTGAGTCCGAACGTCGCCGCAGTCGTCCTTGCGACCTGTCGCCCACGGTCGATACCGGCCACCCGCGTCTCGGGCGTGCGTACTGGTCCGCTTGCACTCAGGCACGACTCCGCCGCCGTTGAGCAGGCCGCGACCCACGCAGGGTGCGAGACACGGCGACTCCGAGCCAGCACGTCGCTCAGTTCACCGGACATCGGCCGATGCCCCTCCGCCTGGGCGTACAGGACGGCCCTATGACGGTCGCGCACGTCGCCCGATCCGCCAGCATCCGACCGGAGGCCACGGGAGTTGCGGCTGGGGCACTGCCGGACAGCCCTCAGGCATGTCCTGTGAATGGCCTGGTCACAGCGTTGGCAATGTCCGGGTGTGGGTGTTGGGCCTGGTGAGCTGACGGATGCGGCCTGGGCGCGGATCGAGCCGTTGCTGCCTTCGGCGGATGGTCGTCGGGGTGGCAGGTGGCGGGATCACCGGCGAGTGATCAACGGGATCTTGGGGCGGTTGCGGACCGGTGCGCCGTGGCGGGCCGTGGAAGACGCTGCACGAACGTCTGCGGGTCTGGACGAAGGACGGCACCTGGGAGCAGATCCTGGACCGCGTGATTGTCAAGGACGACTCTGTCGGAGTCGTGGGGTGGACGTTCCCGGTCGACTCGACCAACGTCCGGCCCACCACGATGCGGCGGGAGCCCGGAAAAAAGGGCAGCAAGACCGGGTGGATCGAGGGCCTCGCGGTCGCTGATGAACCGCTCGGCAGGTCCCGGGGCTGCCTGACCTCCAAATCCACCTCACGGTCGACGGGCGTGGGTTGCCGATGAGCGTGATCCTCACGCCCGGGCAGGCCGGGGACGACCCCCAGCTGCTGCCGCTGCTGGACCAGGTCTCGGTCAAGCGGGACGGGCCCGGCCGGCCTCGTCAGAGGCCGGACCGGGTGCTGGCGGACAAGGCCTACTCCAGCCCGTCTACCGTCGTGCGCTGCGCTAGCGTCGCATCACGCTGGTCAGCCCGGAGAAAAGGACCACGCGGCCCATCGGCTGCGCCGTGGTAACCGCGGCGGGCGCCCGCCGGTGTTCGACGCCGAGGCCTACCCGGGACGCGACATCGTGGAGCGGTGCTTCTACCGGCCCCAGCAGTTCCGTGCTCTGGCCACACGCTTTACCAAACGAGCCGCCTACTTCCGCTCGGTACTGGCCATCGCCACGATCATCCTCCGGCTCCGCGATTCGCCGCACACGGCCTAGGCCGCCTCGTCCGCCCGCGGTGCCTCCGCGGGCGCGGTCTCGGCCCGCGGGCGGAGGATCGCGCCGGCGAGGCCCATGGAGGCGGGCCAGAGGACCATCGTCGCCACGAAGGCGATGGGCCAGGCGATGAGGATCTGCCGCGGCCAGGCGGCGAGCCACTCCAGGGACGGGCCCGTGAAGATCAGGCTCATCACGCCCGACATCGTCGTGGCCATGAGGAAGGTCATGATGACCTGGGTGAGCAGGATGCGCTTGTTCAACGCCGGTTCCTTGTCCGGGACGACGGGCGCAGCCGCTGATCCGGACCGACGCCGCCGCCCCTCGTCGAGGGATGGGACGCCACGGGTTCGCACCGGCGGGCGCGACTTCATCTCGGCAGGACCGAGGGCTGGAATAACCACACCAGCCTGAATCTTTCTGGCCCGACGATTGTACCGGTGGTCAGCCCTGGTCCAGCCCCAGCAGGTCGTCCTCCGTCTCGCGGCGGACGAGCACGCGGGCCGCGCCGTCCGTCACCGCGAGCACCGGCGGACGGGGCAGCATGTTGTAGTTCGACGCCATCGAGCGGCCGTAGGCACCCGTCGCGGCGACCGCGAGCAGGTCGCCCGCGCGCACGTCGCCGGGGAGCTGCACCTCGTGCACGACGATGTCACCGGACTCGCAGTGCTTGCCCACCACCCGCGCGAGGACCGGCTCGGCGGCCGACGTCCGTCCGACGACCTCCGCGTGGTACGCCGCGCCGTACAGGGCGGGACGGATGTTGTCGCTCATGCCGCCGTCCACCGAGACGTAGAGGCGCACGAAGTCGCCGGACTCGCCCGCGACCGTCACGGGCTTGACCGTGCCGACCGTGTAGAGGGTGAGGCCCGCGGGCCCGACGATCGCCCGGCCCGGCTCGATCGAGAACCGCGGCAGGCTGGTGCCGAGCTCCTGGCACACACCCGCGACCGACTGTGCGATGTCCTTGGCCACGCGCTCCGGGTCGAGCGCGACGTCGCCCGGCAGGTACGCGATGCCGTAACCCCCGCCGAGGTCCACCTCGTCGACCAGCACGCCCGACCGCTCGGCCAGGTCGGCACGCAGGCGCAGCACGACGCTCGCCGCGGCCTCGAACCCGTCAGGGTCGAGGATCTGGGAGCCGATGTGGGAGTGGATGCCGAGCAGCCGCAGCTCCGGGCGCTCCAGCACGGCCAGCAGCGCGGTCATCGCGGGGCTCGTCTCCCCGGACGACGTGTTCACCGAGAGCCCGAACTTCTGGTCCTCGTGCGCGGTGGCGATGTACTCGTGGCCGCCCGCGTGCACGCCGGTCGTCACACGCACCATGACCGGCGCGACGACGCCCCGCCCGGCCGCGAGCTGCGCGACCCGCTCGATCTCGACCAGCGAGTCCACGATGATGCGGCCCACGCCGGCGTCGAGGGCACGCAGGATCTCGGCGTCGGACTTGTTGTTGCCGTGCAGGCCGATCTCGGCCCCGGGCACCTGGGCGCGCAGCGCGACGGCGAGCTCGCCGCCCGACGCGGTGTCGACGCGCAGGCCCTCCTCGCGCGCCCACCGCGCGACGGCGACCGTGAGCAGCGCCTTGCCCGCGTAGTACACGTCGACGCCGGTGCCGACGGCGCCGAACGCCGCCTCGAAAGCGGTCCGGTACGCCCGTGCCCGACGGCGGAAGTCCGCCTCGTCGAGCACGTAGGCGGGGGTGCCGTGCTCCGCGGCGAGGTCGCGCACGTCGACGCCTGCGACCGTCAGGGCGCCCGCGGCGCCCCGCTCGACGCCGCTCGACCAGGGCGCGCCCGTCACATCCGCTCCGGCGCGCTCACGCCGAGCAGGTCGAGGCCGTTGGCCAGGACCGTGCGGACGGCGTCGTTGAGCCACAGGCGGGCGCGGTGCGCGTCGGTGACCTCCTCGTCGGGGTACGGCGTGACGCGCAGCTTGGCCTCGTCGTTGTACCAGGCGTGGAAGTCGCCGGCGAGGGCCTCGAGGTAGCGGGCCACGCGGTGCGGCTCGCGCAGTTCGGCGGCCTGCGCCACGATCCGCGGGAACTCGGTGAGGCGGCCGAGCAGCGCCGCCTCGGAGGCGTTCGAGAGCTGGGCCGGGTCGAACCCGTCCGCGCGCCGCACGCCGCGCTCGACGGCCTTGGCCCCGATCTGGACCGTGCGGCTGTGCGCGTACTGGACGTAGAAGACCGGGTTGTCGTTGGACTGCTTGATCATGTCCTCGCCCTGCAGCTCCAGCGGCGTGTCCGCGGGGTAGCGGGACAGGGAGTAGCGCACGGCGTCCCGACCGATCCACTCGACGAGGTCGCGCAGCTCGATGATGTTGCCCGCGCGCTTGGACAGCTTGGCCCCGCCGACGTTGACGAGCTGCCCGATGAGCACCTCGATGTTCGTCTCCGGGTCGTCGCCCGCGCAGGCCGCGATGGCCTTGAGGCGGTTGATGTAGCCGTGGTGGTCGGCGCCGAGCAGGTAGATCTTGCCGGGGAACCCGCGGTCCTTCTTGGACAGGTAGTAGGCGGCGTCGGCGGCGAAGTACGTGGGCTCGCCGTTCGCGCGGATCATCACGCGGTCCTTGTCGTCCGTGAAGTCCGTGGTGCGCAGCCAGACGGCGCCGTCCTGGTCGAAGACGTGGCCCTGCTCGCGCAGGCGCGCGACGGCCTTCTCCACCGCACCGGAGCTGTGCAGGTCCCGCTCGGAGAACCAGACGTCGAAGTGCACGCCGAAGCTCTCCAGCACCTCGCGGATCTCGGCGAGCTGGTGGGCGTACCCGGCCTCGCGCGCGACCGCGACGGCCTCGTCGTGCGGCAGCTCGGGCAGGTCCGGGCGGTCGGCCAGCACCTTGGTGGCCAGCTCCTTGACGTACTCGCCGCGGTAGCCGCCCTCCGGCACCTCGCCGCCCGTCGCACGCGCCAGCACGGACGCGCCGAAGCGGTCCATCTGCGCGCCGGCGTCGTTGATGTAGTACTCGGCCGTGACGTCGGCGCCCGCGGCGCGCAGGATGCGCACCAGCGAGTCGCCCAGCGCGGCCCAGCGGGTGTGCCCGATGTGCAGCGGCCCTGTCGGGTTGGCGCTGATGTACTCGAGGTTGATCACCTGGCCGGCGAGCGAGTCGCCCCGGCCGTACGCCGGGCCTGCCTCGACGATCGTGCGGGCCAGCTCGCCCGCTGCCGCGGCGTCGAGCGTGATGTTGAGGAAGCCCGGGCCCGCGACGTCCACGGACGCGATACCCGGCGTCGCACCGAGGCGCGCTGCCAGGTCCTCGGCGAGCGCGCGCGGCGTCGTGCCCGCCTTCTTCGCGAGCTGGAGGGCCACGTTGGTGGCCCAGTCCCCGTGCTCTCGCTGCCGGGGTCGCTCCACGTGGACCGAGGCCGGGACGGCGTCGGCGGGCAGGGCGAGTGTGCCGTCGGCAACGGCCGCGGCTAGGGCAGCGCTCAGCGCTTCGGAGAGCTCGGTGGGGGTCACGGATCGATTCTATCGGCCGCCTCGGACGGCCCGCCCCGGTTGTCCACAGGCGCCAACCTTTCGCACCGGTGCCACGTCCGCGGTCCGCAGGTCCCGCACCTGGACGGCCACGTCGATACTCGTGGAAGTCGTCGAGGCAAGCCCGCCCTTCCCTGCTCGCCGTTCCGCCGAGGTCGGTAGGTCGGCCCACGCTTGTGACGACCTGCAGCGACGTGACCGACCTCGGCGGTGCACGGTATCGATGCACGAAGGGTGCCGCCCACCTGGTAGTCTCTGTTCGGCCGATACGGGGGCACTGCCTCCCGACCTCGGCCTCGCGCCTGTAGCTCAGTGGATAGAGCGTCTGCCTCCGGAGCAGAAGGTCGGGGGTTCGAATCCCTTCAGGCGCACAGCGCCCCTCACCTGGCATCACGTCCGGTGGGGGGCTTTCTTGTGCCCGCGGGAGACGGCCCGTTCCCCGCCAGGTTCCCCGTCGCGGCGCATCCTCGCAGACACATCGCGACATCTCAGGGAAGATGCCACGGCGAGATCGGTCGCACACACCACCACGGACGCGGCCGTACCGACCGCGACACCCACGGTCAGCGAGGAGACCACCGCGACGACGACGAGAGACGTCCCCGTGCCGACGGACCGGAAAAACCGCTCCACCGCACCTGCACGTGCGATGAGGCGCGCGTCCCGATCCTCTTCTCCGACGGCCGCCATGACCGCCGGAGGGTAGCGGCCCGACCCACCTGCCACACTGCCCCGATGTCGTTCCGCCGGATCTCCCTCGACGGCCGCCTCACGGTGATCGCCGCGCCTCACCCGCCCACCGACGACGGTCTCCCCTCCGACCGGCTCCAGGTCCTGCACTGGCGCGTCGACGAGCCGTTCGCCGACGACGTGACCCACTTCCACCGCGACAGCGACGAGGTGTACGTCGTCCTGGAGGGCGCGGTCGAGCTCGAGGTCGACGGCGTCCCGGTCGTCGTGCCCGCGGGCGAGGCCGTCACGGTCGCCGCCGGTGTCCCCCACGCGCTCGTCGCCGTCCGCCGGCCCGCGCGCGGCCTGACCGTCCGCGGGCCGGCGGGCGACGACAAGGTGGTCACCGGCTTCCGGTAGGTCCGCCTCGCGGCTAGTGTCCCGGTATGCCCGACCAGTCCGTGGACTTCTACCCCTCCCGCGCGCACGTCGTCGTGCTCGCGCTCGGCACGCTCGCCCTGGTCGCCCTGTGCGCGGCCGTGGCGTGGCTCGGCTTCGGCGTCGCGCAGACGAGCGGCTCGCGCGCCGCCCTGGCGGTCGTCTCCCTGGGCGCGATCGGCGTCCTCGTCTTCACCGGCCTCGGCCTGCTCGTGCTCCGGCGCCTGCTGCTGCCGACCTGGCCCGTGCTCACGCTGGACCGCGACGGTCTCGTCGACTGGCTGCCCAACCTCGGCGTCGAGCAGGTGCTCTGGACCGAGGTCACGGGCGTGCGCGAGGCGCGCCTGCTGTTCCGGAGGGTGCTCGCGGTCGACGTCGCCGACCCGCGCGCCGTGGTCACGCGGCAGCGCACGGTCGTGCGGAAGGTCGCGGCGTCGGCGCACGCAGCCCTCGTCGGCACGCCCGTCGTGCTCAAGCCGGGCAGCATCGCGACGAGTCCCGAGCGGCTGTCGGAGGCGTTGTCGCAGTTCACCACGGGCCCCTCCCCCGACGCCGCACCGGTTGCGTAGACTTCTTGCGTCATCCGCGAGCACGCGGCACCGCGCACCGAGCACGGCGAGGGGTCTCATGACCGACGACCGTTACGAACCCGGACCGACCGAACCCGACCGCGGCTACGCCGACTTCGAGTTCGAGCGCCGGTTCTTCGTGCGCGACCTCCCGGCGGAGCTGCGGGACGCGCCCGCCCTCATCGTGCAGAACTACTTCCTCGCCGACGGCGGGTACGCCCTCCGGGTGCGCGTCCAGGCTGGGGACGTCGACGCCGACCTCACCGCCGGCACCGACCCCGCCGAGCTGCTGCGCGCCCACGCCGACGCGATCGACTTCGCGGCCGTGACCGTCAAGGGACCCGCGATCGGTGGCACCCGGTACGAGGCCGAGCGCGAGCTCGACCCCACCGTCGGCGTGGAGCTGGTGCGCCGGGGCGGCGCCCCGGTCGTCAAGGTCCGGTACGCGGCCTGGCTCGGCGCGGACGGCTGGTCGATCGACGTGTTCGGCGGCGCCAACCACCCGCTGGTCGTCGCGGAGTGCGAACGCTCCGGCCCGGTCACGGGCCTGCAGATCCCGGACTTCTGCGTCACGGAGATCACCGACGACCGCCGGTTCTCCAACGAGTCGCTCGCCATGGAGCCCTACAGCGGCTGGGCGACCGACTTCGCTGCGGAGCTCGCGCACGACGGCCCGCGGTTCCGCCAGGACTTCGGCCCCAACACGCACCTGCGGCTCTGACCGCGAGCCGGGCTCAGCCCCGCCACTCGCCCTTCTCGACGACGCCGGACACGAACTCCCAGTGCCACGGCTCGTACTTGCTGCCGCCGAGCTGCGCCCAGGCCGGGTTCTGCCAGCCGTACGTCGGCGCGTTGGCCCACAGCCAGGAGAAGACCTCGCTGCTGCCGGTCTCCTTCGAGCAGAGGTCGATCGCGAGGCCCCAGCCGTGCATGGACGTCCCCGGCGAGGCCGCGTAGTAGCCGCGGGACACCTTGAGCTCGTACTGCGTGTCGATGTCGCGGTAGCTCGCCACCAGGCACAGGTCGCGCCCGAACGACGCACGGAACGCCTCGTTGAGCGCGGACAGCGACAGCGCGGCGTCCGGCCGCAGGAACTCGCCGCCCTGCCAGAGCTCGCACAGCGAGTGGTCCGCCAGCGCACCGTTGGTGCCCTCGACCGGGGCGTCGACGTCGCAGTCCGGCAGCGGGCTGCGCTCGACCGACCGGCTGGCCGCCGACTCGGGCCGCGTCATCGCCTCGGCGCGCACGACGGCGCTCGACGTCTCGGGGCGCTCGACCGGCTGCGTCACGAGGTCCAGGACGTTCGGCCCGGTGCGGGGCGCCTCGACGTCGAACGGGGACTGACCCGACGGCTGCAGGCCCTGCGCGAACGGCGCCGCGATCGTGGCGCACGCGAGGGTACCGATCACGGTCGCCCGCGAGATGATCCGGTGGCCCGCCGGGACCGACGACGCCGGCCGGCTCTGCCGCGGTACGGCGCCCGTCACGAGGGTCTCGAACGGCTCGGCGGGGGCCGGGTCCGGCGTCGCGACCCGGCCGACGGCGGGGGCGACCACCACGGGCGACGCCACCACGAGCGGCAGTGCGGGCCGGGAGATCTGCTGCGACGAGACCTGCTGCGGGGCGTGCGGCGCCGGGACGGGCTGTGGGGCGTAGGCCACGCGGGTGCGCGTGCTCCTGAGCGGTACGTAGCCGGGCTCTCCGGAGGAGGGCTCCGCGTGGCGCGTCCGGATGAAGGCGGACTCCGTGACGCCCGGCGCGGCACCGGGCTCGGTGACACCGGGCTCCGTGACGCGCAGCGCGGCACGGCGGGCCTCGACGCCGGGACGCCCGGCCCACGGGTTCGTCACCGGGGCGGGGTTGACGGCGGGCGCCAGGTTCCTCGTCGGCCTCGGGGACGCGACAGGAACGTCGGCGAAGGCCGGTCGCGGCACGGCCGGCACCGGGGCCGACGGGTGCCCGGCGGGAAGCTGGACGGCCGGCGGACGTGGCACGGGGTTGTGGTTCACCGGGGACACCTCATGGCCCCGGGCCCGGAGCGCCTGGGCCCTCTGCTCCGCCTCGCGCCGGGCGCGGCGTGTCATGAGCGCAGGCTGGGTGCTCGTCACAGCCGTGGACTCCACTGGCCCTCCGTCATCGTGTCCGCGGCCCCTCGCGGTGAACAGGTCGCACGTGACATTAACCCCCTCCGGCCTCGCTGCCAAGCCCCGGGTGACGACTGTGCGCGACGCCTGCGTGACGGTTTCCCTACCTGCGCTCCACCGACCCCTGCCCTGAACCACTCCGGGGTCAAGTCCCTGTGCATGCAGCGCCCACCTGCCTCCCTGACTTCGGCAGCCTGTCCGTCCCGCACCCCGATGTTCGGTCCGTTGTCGTGAGATCGGTCCGCCGAACGACCGATCTCACGACAACGGACCGAACACACAGCGGCCGGCGGACCGAGGAGCCGAAGTCAGCGCACCCACAGCACGGCTCAGCGCCGCTGCATGGCGTCGCGGACCTCGCCGACCAGCTCCTCGAGGATGTCCTCCAGGAACACGACGCCGAGCACCTCGCCGTCCGTGCCCTCGACCCGGGCCAGGTGCGCGCCGGAGCGCTGCATGACGCGCAGCGCGTCCTCGACCTCGGCGTCGGGCCGCACGGCGGCGAGCGCCCGGACGCGCCACGACGCGACGGGCTCGAACCGGGCCCGTCCGGTCGCGTACAGCACGTCCTTGAGGTGGAGGTACCCCACGAGCTCCTGCTCCCCCTCGGGCGTGCGCGTCACGACGGGGAACCGGCTGAAGCCGTGCTTGGACACGAGCCGCTCGACCTCGTCGGGCGTGCAGGTCTCGTCGACGGCCACGAGGTCGCTCACGCGGACCATGACGTCGCCCGCCGTGCGGTTGGAGAACTCGATGGCACCGGTGAGCAGGCCCTGCTCGTCGTGCAGCACGCCCTCGGCCTGGGAGTGCTCCACGATGGACTGCACCTCCTCCGCGGTGAACGCGGAGGCGACCTCGTCCTTCGGCTCGACGCCCGCGAGGCGGACGGCGTGGTTGGCGATCCAGTTGAGGGCCGCGATGACGGGGCGCAGCGCCCGGCCGAGCAGCACGAGCGGCGGGCCGAACCACATGACCGCACGGTCGGGTCCGGCGACGGCGAGGTTCTTCGGCACCATCTCGCCGAGGACCACGTGGAGGTAGACGACGAGCGACAGCGCGACGACCAGCGCGATGGGGTGCGTGAGGTCCTCGCTGACGCCGAGGGCGTGCAGGGGCCCCTCGAGCAGGTGGGCGAGCGCGGGCTCCGCCACGATGCCGAGGCCCGTGGAGCACACGGTCACGCCGAGCTGCGCGCACGCCAGCATGAGCGACACGTGCTCCATGGCCCACAGCACGGTGACGGCGCGCCGGTCGCCCGCCTGGGCGAGCGGCTCGATGGCGCTGCGCCGCGCCGAGATGACGGCGAACTCGGCGCCGACGAAGAAGGCGTTCCCGGCGAGCAGCACGAGGCCGACGACGAGGGCGGTGGTCGTGCTCATCGGTGTGCGCCCTTCTCGGTCTGCGGGCGCGCTGCCGCGCCGTCCGGGTCCTGCGGAGGCTGCGGGCGGACGCGGACGCGCTCCACGCGCCGGCCGTCCATCGCCTCCACGCGCAGCACGACGCGCGCGGTGGGGACTCCGACGGTGACCTCGTCGCCGACGGCGGGCATGCGCCCGAGCTCCGCCATGACGAGCCCGCCGAGCGTCTCGTAGGCGGCACCCTCCGGCACCTCGATGCCTGCGACCTCGACCAGCTCGTCGGGGCGCAGCACGCCGGGCACGATCCAGGACCCGTCGGCGGCGCGCGCGGCACCGGCCCTGCGGGGGTCGTGCTCGTCCGCGACGTCGCCCACGAGCTCCTCGACGACGTCCTCCAGCGTGACGACGCCGGAGGTGCCGCCGTACTCGTCGACCACGACGGCCATCTGCATGCCGAGCTCGCGCAGCTCGACGAGCAGGGGGCCGAGCCGCACCGTCTCGGGCACGCGCGGCGCCTCGACCATGAGCGCGGCGGCGGGCACCTCGGCGCGGCGGTCGTGGGGCACGCCCACGGCGCGCCGCAGGTGCACGAGGCCGACGACGTCGTCCCTGTCCTCGCCGATCACGGGGAACCGGGAGTGGCCGGTGCGCCGGGCGAGCGCGACGACGTCGTCGGCGGTGGCGTCCCGCTCGATGACGGACATGCGCAGCCGGTCGGTCATGACGTCGCGTGCGCTGAGCGTGTCGAGCTCGATCGAGTTGGTCAGCAGCGTCGCCACGGACTCCTCGAGCGTGCCCTCCTCGGCCGAGCGGCGCACGAGCGAGGCGAGCTCCGAGGCGGACCGCGCACCGGACAGCTCCTCGCGCGGCTCGACGCCCAGCCGGCGCAGCAGCGCGTTCGCCGAGCCGTTGAGCACGGCGATGAGCGGCTTGAACGTGACGGTGAAGACGCGCTGCACCGGCACGACGATCCGCGCGGTAGCCAGCGGGGCCGACAGCGCGAAGTTCTTCGGGATCAGCTCGCCGCACACCATGGAGAAGGCGTTGACCAGCACGAGCGCCAGCGCGCCCGCGAGGCCCGAGGAGACGGCGGTCGGCACCGACGTGCCGCCGAACGCGGCGGACAGCAGGGAGTTGAGGGCTGGCTGGGCCGTGTAGCCGAGGAGGATGGTGGTCAGCGTGATGCCGACCTGGGCGGAGCTCAGCTCCGTGGAGAGGTGCCGCAGCGCGGTCCGCACGCTGCGGTCGCGCATGCCGTGCCCGAGGGAGGGCCGGGCGGCGTGCGGGGCTGGGTGCGAGGGGTCGGCCGGCCGGCCGGGTCTGTCCCCCTCCGCGTCGTCGGAGTCGCCGATCACGGCGGGGTCGATGGTGACGAGGGAGAACTCCCCCGCCACGAAGACAGCAGTACCTGCTGTGAGGATGACGCCGACGGCGACCATGATCCAGTCGCCGGTCATCGCGCACTCCGGAAGGCGCACGGGGGGTGCTGGATCTTCCCGGGTTCTCGGTCGGGATATCGCTCGATCATCGTGGGGACGATCGTAGCGGGCACCACCCGGTCGCCACCCCTCGAGCACGACCAAGGAGCCGACCGGAAGCCGACTCCCAGGCTCGTCTCAGTGTCTTGTCAGGCAAGTACGGGCATGATTGACCTATGTCATCTGGTATCCCCCAGGCGCCTGGGGCCCCGCAGCAGCCCGGTGCGGCGTCGGCCGCAGCCTCGGCCGGCCAGCAGAGCGCGACCGTGCTCGTGGTCGAGGACGAGCCGACGATCGCGACGGCGATCGCGCAGCGGCTGTCCGCCGAGGGCTGGCGCGTCGAGGTGGCCCGCGACGGGCTGTCCGGCGTCGAGGCGTCCTCCCGGCTGCGGCCGGACGTCGTCGTGCTCGACGTCATGCTGCCCGGCATCGACGGCCTCGAGGTGACCCGCCGCATCCAGGCGGAGCACCCCACGCCGATCCTCATGCTCACGGCGCGTGACGACGAGACGGACATGCTGGTCGGCCTCGGGGTCGGCGCCGACGACTACATGACCAAGCCGTTCTCGATGCGCGAGCTCGTCGCCCGCATCAAGGCCCTGCTGCGGCGTGTCGACCGCGCGGCGCAGGCCGCGGCGACCAGCCCGGCGGACCCGCCCATGACGATGGGCGACGTGACGGTGGACCGCGCGCAGCGCCGCGTCTACCGCGCGGGCGAGGAGGTGCACCTCACGCCCACCGAGTTCGAGCTCCTCGTGATGCTCGCGGGCTCCCCCAAGACCGTGCTCACGCGCGAGCGCCTGCTCGCCGAGGTCTGGGACTGGGCGGACGCCAGCGGCACCCGCACCGTCGACTCGCACATCAAGGCACTGCGCCGCAAGCTCGGCCCGGACCTCATCCGCACGGTGCACGGCGTGGGCTACGCGTTCGAGCCGCCCGCCGGCTCGTGACCCGTCCCGTCGTCCACGGAGCCCTGGTGACGGTGCGATGATCCGGCCCCACGTGCCACGGCCCCGCGTGCCCGACGTCCGGCCGCTGGACCCGCTGAGCTCGCTCAAGATCAAGCTCGGCGTACTCGTGGCCGCAACCGTCACCGCCGCCGTCCTCATCACGTGGCTCGGCCTCCAGGCGTCCCTGGGGCCGAGCCGGACGTTCCCGCTCGCGATCATCCTGTCGCTGCTGGTCACCCAGGTCCTGGCGCGCGGCATGACGTCGCCGCTGCGGGAGATCACCGAGGCGGTCCAGGCGATGGCCGACGGCGACTACACCCGCCGCGTGCGCGCCACGAGCCGGGACGAGGTGGGGCAGCTCGCCCACGCGTTCAACCGGATGGCCGAGGACCTCGCGTCGGTCGAGCAGACCCGGCGCGACCTCATCGCCAACGTGTCGCACGAGCTGCGCACGCCCGTCGCGGCGCTGCAGGCCCAGCTCGAGAACATGGTCGACGGCGTCGTGCAGCCCACGCCCGCCGCGCTCGAGCAGGCGCACGCGCAGACGGAACGGCTCACCCGCCTGGTCACGTACCTGCTGGACCTGTCGCGGATCGAGGCGGGCGCGTCGGCGCTCAACGTGAGCACCATCGCGGTGGGCGACTTCCTGGAGCACTGCGCCGAGGACCTGTCGATGGTCGACGCGGCGAAGGACCTGCACTACGTCGTCGACGTGACGCCGGAGGACCTCACGATCGAGGGCGACGCCGAGCGCCTGCACCAGGTGGTCACCAACCTGCTGCAGAACGCGATCCGGCACTCGCCGGCGGGCGGTGTCGTGCGGCTGGACGCCTACCCCGTCGACGGGAGCGAGAGCGCCGACGTCGTGCTCGAGGTGAGCGACGAGGGGCCCGGCATCGCCGAGGAGGACAGGGAGCGGATCTTCCAGCGCTTCGTGCGCGGCACCGGGTCGACGGGCGAGACGCGGGGCCGCGGCGCCCCGGGCGACGGCGGCGACACCGCGGGCAGCACCGTCGGCTCGAGCGGCGGGACGGGCATCGGCCTGGCGATCGTCCGCTGGGCGGTCGAGCTGCACGGCGGGTACGTCGAGGTGGTGGACTCCGAGCGGGGCGCGACGATGCGCGTCACGCTTCCGGCCCGCGCCCATCCGGCCGCCGGGGTCACGACGACGCGCTCGGTCTGACGCCCGGCCTGCCGGTGTGACGGATCAGGCGCTGAGACGCGCGCTCAGGGCCCCGCAACGCGCTGATCTGCGCCGGGACCGCCGGGGGAACCCAGCAGCCTAGGGCGGCGACGCGCCGGTGCGTGAGACGGAGTTCCGTGATTTCGGTCACACTCGCAAAGGACGCCCGCCCTGCAACAAATTCGCGTAACGCGGCGTTGGCCACTTCGAGGGTCAATGTTGCCCGGATTTTGCTCCCAGGACGGGAAGCATGACGAAGCGCCTCCTTTGGTGCCCTGGGGCACGTTCGGGCCCTCTGGCGCACCCCCACCGGAAGGGCGAAAGGGCCTAGGCTTGGAGTGTCCGAAAACCATTCGGGCTGTGCGCGCCGCGACCAGACGTGGCGTGCCACGAACGCAACTGTGGTGAAGGTGGGCGATCCGCGCGTGTCCCCTAAGGCTGGTTCAGAGTCGATCAGCGTGGCGAGCTCGTCATTCGGAGCCAACGAGTGGCTTGTGGACGAGCTCTACCAGCAGTACCTGAAGGACAAGAACGCGGTGGACCCCGCGTGGTGGGACTTCTTCGCCGACTACACCCCCGGCGAGAACGGTTCCGCCAAGGAGGGGGCCACGACCGACGGCGCCGCGGCGCAGGCGCCGAAGGCCGGCACCGCGTCCGAGGCGCCGAAGACCGACGCTCCGGCGCAGGCCGCGCCCGCCCAGGAGGCTCCCGCGCAGAAGGCCGCACCGGCGACGGACGGCACCGCCGCCTCGGAGGCCGGTCAGCCCGCGCGCGAGAAGGTGCTGCCCGCCGACCCCAAGATCAACCCGGCGAACCCGATCGCGACGCCGCCCACCACGCACTACACCGAGACGTTCGAGCGTCCCGTCGCGCACCCGGACGCGGTGGACGACGTCCAGAAGCTGCGCGGCCCCGCCGCGCGCGTCGTGACCAACATGGAGTCCTCGCTCGAGGTCCCGACGGCCACGTCCGTGCGCGCCGTGCCGGCCAAGCTGATGGTCGACAACCGCATCGTCATCAACAACCATCTCAAGCGCGGCCGCGGCGGCAAGATCTCGTTCACGCACCTCATCGGCTTCGCGCTGGTCGAGGCGCTGGCCGACATGCCGGTCATGAACGCGCACTACGAGCTGGTCGACGGCAAGCCCGGCGTGAACCAGCCCGCGCACGTGGGCTTCGGCCTCGCGATCGACCTGGCCAAGCCGGACGGATCGCGCCAGCTCCTGGTGCCGAGCATCAAGAAGGCCGAGGAGCTCGACTTCGCCGAGTTCTGGGCCGCGTACGAGGAGCTCGTCCGCAAGGCCCGCGGCGGCAAGCTCGGCGTCCCGGACTTCCAGGGCACCACGATCTCGCTGACCAACCCCGGCGGCATCGGCACGGTGCACTCCGTGCCGCGCCTCATGCAGGGTCAGGGCACGATCGTCGGCGTCGGCGCCATGGACTACCCGGCCGAGTTCGCCGGTGCGTCCGAGGAGCAGCTCGCCCGCATGGGCGTCTCGAAGGTCATGACGCTCACGTCGACCTACGACCACCGCATCATCCAGGGCGCGCAGTCCGGCGAGTTCCTCAAGATCATCGCCGAGAAGCTGCTCGGTCTGGACGGCTTCTACGACCGCGTCTTCGCGGCCCTGCGCGTCCCGTACGAGCCCGTCCGCTGGGTGCGCGACAACACGGTCGACGCCGACGTCGAGGCCGCGAAGCCGGCCAAGATCGCCGAGGTCGTCCAGGCGTACCGCTCGCGCGGCCACCTCATGGCCGACACCGACCCGCTCGCCTACCGCCAGCGCAAGCACCCGGACCTCGACATCCAGAACCACGGCCTGACGCTGTGGGACCTGGACCGCACCTTCCCGACGGCCGGGTTCGGCACCAAGCCCAAGGCCACGCTGCGCGAGATCCTCGGTCTGCTGCGCGACTCGTACTGCCGCACCATCGGCATCGAGTACATGCACATCGCCGACCCGGCGCAGCGCAAGTGGCTCCAGGAGCGCCTGGAGGCCGGCTACGCCAAGACGCCGCGCGAGGACCAGCTGCGCATCCTGCGCCGCCTCAACTCCGCCGAGGCGTTCGAGACGTTCCTGCAGACCAAGTTCGTCGGTCAGAAGCGCTTCTCGCTCGAGGGCGGCGAGTCCCTCATCCCGCTGCTCGACGCGATCCTGTCGAAGGCGGCGGAGAACGGGCTCGACGAGGTCGGCATCGGCATGGCCCACCGCGGTCGGCTCAACGTGCTGGCCAACATCGCGGGCAAGAGCTACGGCCAGATCTTCCGCGAGTTCGAGGGCCAGCTCGACCCGAAGAGCGTCCAGGGCTCCGGCGACGTGAAGTACCACCTCGGCACGGAGGGCACGTTCACCTCCGAGTCGGGCGCGACGACCCGCGTCTACCTCGCGGCCAACCCGTCGCACCTCGAGGCGGTCGACCCGGTGCTCGAGGGCATCGTCCGCGCCAAGCAGGACCGCATCGACCTCGGCGGCGACGGCTTCTCCGTGCTGCCGATCCTGGTGCACGGGGACGCGGCCTTCGCGGGCCAGGGCGTCGTGCCCGAGGTGCTCAACCTGTCGCAGCTGCGCGGCTACCGTACCGGCGGCACGATCCACGTCGTCGTCAACAACCAGGTCGGCTTCACCACGGGCCCGACGTCGTCCCGCTCGACGACGTACGCGACCGACGTGGCCAAGGGCTACCAGGTGCCGGTCATGCACGTGAACGGCGACGACCCCGAGGCCGTCGTGCGCACCGCCGAGCTCGCCTTCGCGTTCCGCGAGCAGTTCGGCCAGGACGTCATCATCGACCTCATCTGCTACCGCCGCCGCGGGCACAACGAGGGCGACGACCCGTCGATGACGCAGCCGCTCATGTACAACCTCATCGAGACCAAGCGCTCGGTGCGCAAGCTCTACACCGAGAACCTGGTCGCCCGCGGTGACATCACCGTGGAGGAGGCCGAGCACGCGCTGCAGGACTACCAGGCGCAGCTCGAGCGGGTGTTCAGCGAGACCAAGTCGGGCTTCGCGCCCGAGCCCAGCACCGAGCACCTCGCCGGTCTGGAGCGTCCGGAGTCCCAGCGCGAGGACGCCGGCACGATGGTCGGCTGGCAGACGGCGATCTCCCACGACGTGCTGCAGCGGGTCGGCGACGTGCACACCACGCCGCCGGAGGGCTTCACGGTGCACCCGAAGCTCGCCCAGCTGCTGGAGAAGCGCCAGCTCATGTCGAAGGACGGCGGCATCGACTGGGGCTTCGGCGAACTGGTGGCCTTCGGCTCCCTGCTCGTCGAGGGCACCCCGGTGCGCCTCGCCGGCCAGGACTCGCGCCGCGGCACCTTCGTCCAGCGCCACGCCGTGCTGCACGACCGGGAGACCGGCGCCGAGTGGACCCCGCTGCTGTACCTGTCGAGCGACCAGGCCAAGTTCTGGGTCTACGACTCGTCGCTGTCGGAGTACGCGGCCCTCGGCTTCGAGTACGGCTACTCCGTGGAGCGCCCGGACGCCCTGGTGCTCTGGGAGGCGCAGTTCGGCGACTTCGTCAACGGCGCCCAGACGGTGATCGACGAGTTCATCTCGTCCGCCGAGCAGAAGTGGGGCCAGTCCTCCTCGCTCGTCATGCTGCTGCCGCACGGCTACGAGGGCCAGGGGCCCGACCACTCGTCGGCCCGCATCGAGCGGTTCCTGCAGCTCTGCGCGGAGAACAACCTGACGGTCGCGCAGCCGTCGACCCCGGCGTCGTACTTCCACCTGCTGCGCCGCCAGGCGTACGCGCGGCCGCGTCGCCCGCTCGTGGTGTTCACGCCGAAGCAGCTGCTGCGCCTCAAGGCCGCCGCGTCCGCGGTGGAGGACTTCACCGCCGGCACGTTCCGCGAGGTGCTCCCGGACCCGACGGCGGACCCCGCCAAGGTCAACCGGGTCATCCTGTGCACGGGCCGCGTGTACTACGACCTCCTCGCCGAGCGCACCAAGCGCGGTGACGAGGGCGTGGCGATCGTCCGGCTCGAGCAGCTCTACCCGTTCCCGGAGGAGCAGATCCGCGCCGAGCTCGCCAGGTACGGCGACGCCGAGGTGGTCTGGGTGCAGGACGAGCCGCAGAACCAGGGCGCGTGGAGCTACATCCACATGGCGCTCCCGATGGACATCCCGTACGTCAACGTGGTGTCCCGTCCGGCGTCGGCCTCGACCGCCGCGGGGACGGCGAAGCTGCACCAGGCCCAGCAGAAGACGCTCCTGGAGCAGGCTTTCACGCGCGGCTGACGCCGCACGCACGCGACGGAGGCGGGCACCCCGGAAGGGGGTGCCCGCCTCCGTCGTCGCACGACGACCCCGCACGCACGGCCGCCCGCCGTAGGGTGGTGCGATGGCAGACGCTCAGTTCAAGGACCTGGTCATCGACGCCTCCGACGGCGCGACCCTCGCGGCCTTCTGGTCGGCGGCCCTCGGGCTGCGGTCGAGCCCCGCAGGCGACTCGGCCACCACCTTCGTGCTCGAGGACGACGACCCGCGGCACACGGTGTGGATCAACACGGTCCCCGAGCCGCGCACGGTCAAGCAGCGCGTGCACCTCGACCTGCACGCCACCGTGGAAGAGCTCGAGGCACTGGGCGCGACGGCGGAGACCGCACGCGAGAACTGGGTCGTCATGCGCGACCCCGAGGGCGGCGAGCTGTGCGCCTTCCCCGACCGCGCCGCGGAGGCGGGCGTCTACCGCCCGTACGCGCTGGTCGTCGACTCCGCCGACGCCGCGGCCGCGGCCGCCTGGTGGGGCCGGTGCCTCGGACTGGAGCCGCGGGAGATCGAGGACAGGGGCTGGTACCGGATCGGCCCGGGTGGCTCGCTGCCGTTCCAGATGCTGTTCATCCCGGTGCCCGAGCCCAAGACGGTCAAGAACCGCATCCACTGGGACGTCGTCGGCGACACGGGCACGCTGCTCGACGTCGGCGCCACGCTCGTGACGCCGCACGAGGACTCAGCCGACCCGCACGTCTTCTGGGACGTGCTGGCCGACCCGGAGGGCAACGAGTTCTGCGTGTTCGCCCCGGACGAGGCCTGAGGCCTCGCCCGGGACGGGCACGTCACCACTTGTCGTGGACGTGCTCCTTGATCAGCTCGTCGTAGATCTCGCGCACGCCCGACATGAACAGCGGGCCGAGCGTGTCGGCGTCGCCCGCCGCGGCGTTGGCGCGGGCCTGCTCGGTGTTGCGCGCCCCCGGGATCACCGAGGAGACGCCCGGCCGCTGCCAGGCCCAGGCGATCGCGGCCTGCGCGGGGGTCAGGGCCTCACCCACGACCTGCGAGGCGAGCTCCGAGAACCGCGCGGCGGCCTCGAGGCCCACCTCGTAGGGCACGCCGGAGAACGTCTCGCCGACGTCGAACGCGGCGCCCTCGCGGTTGAAGTTCCGGTGGTCGTTCTCGGCGAACACCGTGTCCTTGGTGTACCGGCCGGAGAGCAGGCCCGAGGCCAGCGGCACGCGCGCGATGATGCCGACCCCGGCAGCCGACGCGGCGGGCAGCACCTCGTCGAGCGGCTTGAGCCGGAAGGCGTTGAGGATGATCTGCACGGTGGCGACGTGCGGGCGCGCGATGGCCTCGAGCGCCTCGGAGGTCTTCTCGACGCTGACGCCGTAGGCGGCGATCGCGCCGTCGGCCACGAGCTGGTCGAGCGCGTCGTAGACGGCGTCGCTCGAGTAGACGGCGCTGGGCGGGCAGTGCAGCTGGACGAGGTCGAGGCGGTCGACACCGAGGTTGCGCCGCGAGCGGTCGGTCCACTGCCGGAAGTTGTCCAGCACGTAGTTCTCCGGCACCTGGTCGACCCGTCGGCCCATCTTGGTGGCGACGGTCAGCCCGGCGTCGGCGTGGTCCTTGAGGAACGACCCGATGATCTGCTCGCTGCGCCCGTCCCCGTAGACGTCCGCGGTGTCGTAGAAGGTCACACCGGCCTCGAGGGACGCCTCCAGCACCGCGCGGGCGTCGTCCTCGCTGACGTCGCCCCAGTCCGCGCCGAGCTGCCAGGTCCCCAGGCCCACAGCCGATACGAGCCGACCCGTCCGTCCGAGCACCTGCTGTTCCATCGTTCCTCCTGCTGTCAGCGGGCCGGGTGGCCCGTGCGGACCCGGCGTCGGGCCCCTGGTGTAGCGGGGTCGTGCGGGCATGACAATTCCCGACCCTTTAGTCTGCCGTCCCACGCTACGTGCCGCAGACGGAAATTGCCCTACGGTTACGGTGTGAGTGTGACGACAGAAATTCCTCCCGTCGGTGCGGCAAGGCCCCATCCTTCCGGGGACCAGTACCGCATCGGCCACGGTGAGCACCGCGCCACGGTGACCCAGGTGGGCGCCGCGCTGCGCGAGTACTCGGTCGGCGGGCGCGACGTCGTGGTGCCGTTCGGCGCCGACGAGATCAACCCCGTCTTCAACAGCGCCGTGCTCCTGCCCTGGCCGAACCGGCTGGCGGACGGATCCTACGAGTACGGCGGGGTCACGCACCAGCTGCCGATCACCGAGCCGGACCGCCGCACGGCGCTGCACGGGCTCGCGGCCTTCGAGCGCTGGTCAGTCGTGGAGCACACCGGCTCCGCCGTGACGCTGGAGCTGGAGCTCGTGGCGCGCCCCGGCTACCCGTTCCAGCTCGTCGCCCAGATCCGGTACAGCCTGTCCGACACGGGGCTCGAGATCACGCTGGAGGTCACCAACGTCGGCGGCGACACCGCGCCCTACGGGTGCGGGTTCCACCCCTGGCTGTCCACGGGCGGCGCGTCGCTCGACGAGTGCACCGTGCGCCTCGACGCCGGCACGCGCGTCACGACGGACGACCGCCTGCTGCCGACCGGCACCGAGCCGGCGTCGGGCACCTACGACCTGCGCGAGCCGCGCAGCGCGGCCGGGCTCGACCTGGACGACGCGTACGTCGACGTCGTGCGGGACGAGGAGGGCCTGTCGTGGGCCCACCTCACGGGTCCGGACGGGCGGACGGCCGCCGTCTGGATGGACGGGTCGCAGGACGTCTGGCAGATCTGCACGGGCGACCACATCCAGCCCGAGCGGCGCCGCATGGGGCTGGCGGCCGAGCCGATGAGCTGCGCCGCCGACGCCTTCCGCACCGGCGAGCGGCTGGTGCACCTCGCGCCGGGTGACCGGCACGCGGTCCGGTGGGGCATGACGCTGCTCTGACCTGATGCTGCTCAGCGGCGTCGGCGCGTTGTCACCGGTCCGCCCCGGTCGGTGCACCACAATTGCCCACATCGGGGAACCGGCCGTCCGCCAGGCTGCCGGGACAAGGCAAGGAGAGTCCGTTGCAGGATCGCGAGGTGCGCATCTGCGTCGTCGGTGACGAGCTGGCCACAGGTGTCGGCGACGCCCGTGCGCTCGGCTGGACCGGGCGCGTGGTCGCGCGCACCCATTTCTCCCGGCCCGCGATGCTCTTCACCCTCGCGGTGCCCGGCGAGACGAGCACGCAGCTCGGCGCACGCTGGGAGGCGGAGACCGCCACGCGGTTCGGCCCGGACTCCGAGGTCGAGAACCGGCTCGTGGTCGCCCTCGGGCGGCACGACGTCACCTCGGGCCTCACGGTGGCCCGCTCGCGCCTGAACCTCGCCAACATCCTCGACGTCGCCGACGCGAACCGGACTGCCGCCTTCGTGGTCGGTCCGCCGCCCGGGCGGCCCGAGGAGGGCGAGCGGATCGCCGAGCTCTCCGACGCGTTCGCCGACGTGGCCAGCCGCCGCCGGGTGCCGTACGTGGACACGTACACGCCGCTCGCGCAGCACGAGCAGTGGCTCGCGGACATGGCGCAGGGCGGGGGCGTGTACCCGGGCCAGGCGGGCTACGGCCTCATGGCGTGGCTGGTCCTCCACACGGGCTGGCACGCCTGGCTGGGCCTCCCCCAGGACGAGGTAGCCTGACCCTCCCTCCCCCGCCGAGGTAGTCACGTGGCGAAGTAGTCGTTCAGCCGTATACACGCAGGCAGCGAGGTAGTCGTCCGGTTCGCGCCGGTGACTACCTCGCCACATGACTACCTCGCCACGTGACTACCTCGCCACGTGACTACCTCGGCGGGGATGGGGGTGGGTCAGGATCGGGTGACCGTGGCGGTGCCCGAGACCGTGTTCGTCGAGACGTACGCCGCGGCGCCCGGCTCCGCGTGGTCGACGACGACGGTGCGCTGCGCGCTCGACGCCACCTGCGTGCCGTCCACGACGACCTTGCCCGTGACGCTGCGCGCACGGAGGTTGACGGGCGAGCCGGCGTCGAGCCGCACGGACGCGGCGCCGGAGACCGTCTTGACGTTGACCAGCGGCGTGGTGCCGACCGCCGCGACGTCGACCGCGCCGGACACGGTCTGCGCCGAGACCCGGCCCAGCGCGCCCTCGATCGACACGGTGCCCGAGACGGTGGTCGCCGACGCGTCGCCCGAGTGCTCCGCGACCGCGATCGCGCCGGTGCCGGACTTGGTCGTGACCGACCCGGTGGTGCCGGTGACCGTGATCGCACCGCCCGCGGTCTTGACGTTGACGCCCGCCTGCGCGCCGGTCACGACGACCTCGGCGCCGACGGTCGCGACGTCCACGACGGACATGGCGGGCACGGTGATGCGCACGACCGCGCTGTCCTGGTCCTTGAGGCCGCGGAAGCGGTCGACGAAGCCCTCGAGGCCGGGGAAGTCGTAGGCGACGCGGAGCGTGCCGTGCTCGGCGAGCACCTGCAGCGGCCGCGAGGAGACCTCGACCACCTCGACGACGGCGCCGGACGTGCGGGCAGGGTCGGCCACGATCTCCGCGCGGCCGTTGGTCAGGCGGACGGTCAGGGTCGTGGCGCTGCCGACCTCGATGGTCTGGGGGGCGGCCACGCTCCAGGACTCGGTGGTCATCGCTGTGCTCCGTTTCGGTGGGGAGATTCGGGGGCTGGTTCGGGAACAGGGGCAGGGTGGTCGGGTCGGTCGGTCGGGCCGGTGTGCGGCAGCGTCCCGCGGATCGCGGTCCGGGCCGAGTCGAGCACGGTGCGCAGCGTCTCGACGGTCAGCGCCGTCACCGTACCTGCGGCGTCGGCCTCCCGCAGGTCCGCCAGCACGTCGTTGCGGAAGCGCTGCAGCACCGCCTCGGCGTCGTGCCGCAGGGTGTTCGACCGGGTGCGTCGGGGGTCGGGTGCGGCGTCCGGCGCAGGCCGCGGCCGGGACCGCGCCTCCTGCGCGGCAGCGGCCAGCTCGGCGCGGAGGCCGCGCATGGTGTCGCGGATGTCGGCGCGCACCTCGTCGGCCAGGCTGCGCACCGTCTCCGCGACGGAGCGCTCGAGCCGCCGCACATCGTCCGTGCGCGTCTCGACCTCGGCGCGTCCGGCCGGCGTCAGCTCGTAGCTGGCCTTGCGCCCGGCGCCCGCACCGTCGGGGACGGTCCGGCGGACCAGCCCCTCCTCCTCGAGGCGGGCCAGGCGCGGGTAGATCGTGCCGGCGCTGGGCCGGTAGGTGCCGCCGAAGCGCTGCGTGAGCTCGGTGATGAGCTCGTAGCCGTGACGCGGGCCGTCCAGGAGCAGCACCAGGAGGTACAGGCGCAGCTCGCCGTGCGCGAAGACGGGAGGCACTAGACCTCCCCCAGCGGTGCGGTGACGTCCTCCGCGGCGGCTGCGGGGTCAGGTGCGTCGTCCGGGACGGACCCGATCACCGTGACGTCGCCCGACACGCC
This sequence comes from Promicromonospora citrea, assembly GCF_013004695.1. Classification (GTDB taxonomy): domain Bacteria; phylum Actinomycetota; class Actinomycetes; order Actinomycetales; family Cellulomonadaceae; genus Promicromonospora; species Promicromonospora citrea. Next base: position 8,938 of record NZ_JABEMG010000003.1, on the reverse strand, counting down.
CGTGACGCGGAGCTGCGTGACGCCCCGCGTCCCGGCCCGCCCCGCGCCGCTGACGCGCGCCGCCCCGCCTCCGGTGACCTGGAGGCCGCCCACCGTGACGCGCCCGCTCGCGCTCTGCACGGACGCCTCGACGGCGCGGTCGTCGGGCACGCGCAGCAGCGCATCGCCCGAGACGGTGTTGATCCGCACCTGCCGCGGCTGGGTCGCCAGGTCGAACGTGACGCCCCCGGAGACGGAGGTCGACGTGACGACGTCCGCCGAGCCGCTCACCACGACGTCGGCCGAGACGGTGTTGCTCGTGACGTCGCCGGCGTGGCCGCGCACCGCGACCTCGCCCGACACGGTGTTGATGCGGAGCTCGCCCGCGGTACGGGAGACGAGGAGCGACCCGGTGACGGTCGAGACCGACGCGCCCGCCGTCGTACCGGCGAGCAGGCCCTCGCCGCGGACGGTGCCGAGCCGGACCGTGGTCCCCGCGGGCACGGCGACGTGGATGTCTGCCCGGGCCTTGCCGCCGAAGTCGACGAACCGTTTGACGAACGAGCCCCAGCCCGACAGGCCGCTCTCGTGCTCGATGACGAGGCGGCCGTCCACGAGGCGCACCTCGAGGGACCGGCCCTCGACGGAGTGCACCTCGACGCGGACCGCCGGGTCGTCGTGGGCCACGATGTCGAGCCTCCCGTCGACGACGTGCGCGTCGACGCTGGTCACGCCGTCGAGCTCCAGGGTCTGCGGACCGGTGACGGTCCAGCTGTCCGTGCTCATGGCTACCTCCGCTGCCGGGTCGGAGACACGATATATCGCGTCCGTGGCAGACACGATATATCGCGTTCCGGCCCGGGGCAACCCCCGTGTCCGCTCTGATGCCGGACGGAGCCGCGATCTGTGGGATCATGGCGTGCATCCAGTCCGTCACCTGTCAGGAGACATCCATGAGCAAGCGCGGTCGCAAGCGCCGTAGCCGCAAGGGCTCTGCCGCCAACCACGGCAAGCGTCCCAACGCCTGAGCCACCGCCCGCAGGGCACACGAAAGGGCCGGCCCCCTACCGGGGTCCCGGCCCTTCGTCATGCCCACGAGGTCTCGGCGCCCGCCGTCGGCGGGTGCGGCACCTACCGGACGACCGACATCACCGTCAGCTGCTGGTGGATGCGCACCCGGAGCGTCTCCGGCGCCCGCTCCGTGCACGAGCGGCGCACGAGCTGCTTCACCAGGTCCTCGACGCTCAGCTCGGACAGGCACGGCGAGCAGTGCGCCACGTGCGCGCGCATCCGCTGCTCGTCCTCCGGCGTCATCTCCGAGTCGAGGTACTCGTAGAGGTGCTTGAGCACGTGGTCGCACTCGGAGTCCCCCGCTGTGTCGTGGGGGATGGGTTCGACGTTGTTCACTGCGCACCTCCGGGCGCCTGGCTGACGAGTCCTCGCTGGGCCGCGTAGTCGGCGAGGAGCTCGCGCAGCTGCCGACGTCCGCGGTGGAGCCGGGACATCACGGTCCCGATGGGAGTTCCCATGATCTCTGCGATCTCCTTGTAGGGGAAGCCCTCGACGTCGGCGTAGTAGACGACCATCCGACGGTCCTCCGGGAGCTCGGCGAGCGCCCGCTTCACATCGCTGTCCGGCAGCCGGTCCAGCGCCTCGGCCTCGGCCGAGCGCAGGCCCGTCGACGTGTGCGACGCCGCGCGCGCGATCTGCCAGTCCTCGACGTCCTCCGCCTGGGACTGCTGCGGCTCGCGCTGCTTCTTCCGGTAGCTGTTGATGAAGGTGTTGGTGAGGATCCGGTACAGCCAGGCCTTCAGGTTCGTGCCCGGCCGGTACTGGTGGAAGGCGGCGAACGCCTTGGCGAACGTCTCCTGCACCAGGTCCTCGGCGTCGGCGGGGTTGCGCGTCATGCGCAGCGCCGCCGAGTAGAGCTGGTCGAGGTACTGCAGCGCGTCGCGCTCGAAGCGGACCGCGCGGGCGGCGGCGTCCTCCTCCGCGGGCGAACGCTCCGTGCTCTCCTCGTCGGCGCCCGAGGCCTCCGGCGTGCCCTGTGCCGCGTCGACCTCGCTCGCGACGGCGTCGGGGCGCACCTCGACGTCGGCCCCGGCGTCGCCGGTGCCCTGGTTCTGCTCGCGGGAAGTGTCGGTCATCGTCTTCGAGCCTAGCCGGGTCGGCCAGCCCGTGTTCGCCAGGGCCACGGACAGGCCGTCCGCGACACCCTTCGCGCCTGCTTCCTCACCCACGCGCAACAGGTGCGCGGGGACCGCCCCGAACTGCACGGGGGCCTGCGTGTCCACGTTCGTACCGGTCGGCGTGCCTGCCACCGTGTCGATCACCCTGTTCCTCACCGCATCCTTCTCGAGGCAACGCTCCACGACCCCTTCAACCCCGCGCCCCGGCGCGGAATTCCCGGGTGAGAGCCCGGCACGCTGCTGCGACAGGGGCCCGGATCTGCGATGGTGGGTGCATGCTGCTCCGACACATCGCGCGTCCCCTCCTGGCCTCGTCGTTCATCTACGACGGCGTGCAGGCCGCCCGGAAGCCGAGCGAGCACGTGGCCGCCGCCCGGACCGGTTCGGCCCTCGCCACGAAGGCGCTCGGCGCCGAGCCCCTCAGCGAGAAGCAGGTCGCCACGCTCGTGCGCGCGCACGGGGTCGCGACGGCCGCGGCGGGCACCCTGCTCGCGCTCGGCAAGGCGCCGCGCGCGTCCGCCGTCGCGCTGGCGCTGCTCACGCTGCCGCTCGCCGTCGTCAACCAGCCCTTCACCGCGCCGTCGCCGGAGCGCCCGGCCCGCACCGAGCGGTTCCTGCGCAACGTCGCGTCCGTGGGCGCGGCGCTCATCGCGGGCGCCGACCTCGAGGGCCGCCCCGGCATCTCGTGGCGCGTGCAGCAGGCACGTGCCGCCCGCGCGGAGGCGAAGGCCGCCGCGGCGGGCTGACCTCGCGATAATCTCGGCACATGACCTCATCGACCACCGCGCCCGCACCGACCTGGGAGGCGCCGCTCGCCGGCGCACCGCTGGACGCGACGGTCGAGATACCCGGCAGCAAGTCGCTCACCAACCGGCTGCTCGTGCTCGCGGCGCTCGCCGACGCGCCGGGCACCCTCCGCGGCGCGCTGCGCAGCCGCGACGCCGACCTCATGATCGGCGCCCTGCGCGCGCTCGGCGCCGGCATCGAGGAGGGGGCCGAGCCGAGCACCCTGCACGTGACGCCGGGCCCCGTCACCGGCGACGCCGACATCGACACGGGGCTCGCCGGCACGGTCATGCGGTTCCTGCCGCCCGTCGCCGCCCTGGCCGACGGCCCCGTCCGGTTCGACGGCGACCCGGCGGCACGGGTGCGACCGATGCTGCCCGTGCTCGCCGCCCTGCACGCCCTGGGTGTCGCGGTGCACGACCCGGGGTCGGACGACCCGGCGGCGCTGCCCACGTCCCTCCCGTTCACCGTCGAGGGCCGCGGTCGCGTGCCCGGCGGTGCCGTCGACGTCGACGCGTCGGAGTCCTCGCAGTTCGTCTCCGGCCTGCTGCTCGCCGCCGCCCGGTTCGAGCGCGGCCTGACCCTGCGCCACATCGGCGCCACGCTGCCCAGCCTGCCGCACATCGAGATGACGGTGGCGACGCTGCGTGACGTCGGCGTCGAGGTGGACGACTCGCGCGACGGGATGTGGACCGTCGCCCCCGGCCCGATCGCCGGCCGGGACGTGCGCGTCGAGCCCGACCTGTCGAACGCCGCGCCGTTCCTGGCCGCCGCGCTGATCGCGGGCGGGACGGTCCGCGTGCCCGGCTGGCCGACGCTCACCACCCAGCCCGGCGCGATGGTGCCGGAGCTGCTCGAGCGCATGGGCGGCTCGAGCTCGCTCGCCGGCGGGGTGCTCGAGGTCACGGGGACGGGCGAGGTGCACGGCATCGACGTCGACCTGCACGCGGCGGGCGAGCTCGCGCCGACCTTCGCCGCGCTCGCCGCCCTGGCGGACTCGCCCTCGCGGCTGCGCGGCATCGCGCACCTGCGCGGGCACGAGACCGACCGGCTGGCGGCTCTGGCCCGCGAGATCACGCGCCTCGGCGGACAGGCGGAGGAGACGCGCGACGGCCTGGTCATCACGCCGCGGCCGCTGCACGCCGACACCGTGCAAACGTACGAGGACCACCGCATGGCGACGTCGGCGGCCCTGCTCGGCCTGCGCGTGCCCGGCCTGCGGGTCGAGAACGTCGGCACGACGGCCAAGACCCTGCCGGGGTTCACCGGCATGTGGCTGGACATGCTGGGCCTGGGGTGAGGGCCGCCTGATGGGCCGGCGTGACGTCCGCGACGAGTCGGACTTCCGCTCCCGCCCCTCCAAGAAGGGCTCCCGGCCGCGCACCAAGCAGCGCCCGCAGCACTCCGACGCCGTCACCGGGCTCGTCACCGGGGTGGACCGCGGCCGGTACACGCTGCTGGTGGGAGGCGCCGACGGCACCGTGGTCACCGCGATGAAGGCACGCGAACTCACCCGGACGCGCGTGGTCGTGGGCGACCGCGTCGACGTCGTGGGCGACACGTCCGGCGCGGAGGGCACGCTCGGCCGCATCGTGCGGATCCAGGACCGCACCTCGGTGCTGCGGCGCACGGCCGACGACACGGACCCGTACGAGCGGATCGTCGTCGCGAACGCCGACCAGCTCGTCGTCGTCACGGCCCTGGCCCAGCCCGAACCACGCACGGGCATGATCGACCGCTGTGTCGTGGCCGCGTACGACGCCGGGATGTCCGTGCTGCTGTGCCTCACGAAGGCCGACCTCGCCTCCCCCGACGCGCTGCGTGCGCTCTACGAGCCGCTCGGGGTGGAGGTAGTGGTCACCCGGCGCGCCCCCACCGACGACGGAGCCGACGGCGCCCTGACGCTCGCTCCCGACTCGGTCGAGGAGGTCCGCGACCGGCTGCGCGGGCTCGTGTCGGTCCTCGTGGGGCACTCGGGCGTGGGCAAGTCGACGCTCATCAACGCCCTGGTCCCCGAGGCCGGCCGCGCGACGGGCGTCGTCAACGACGTGACCGGGCGCGGCCGGCACACCTCGACGTCGGCGGTGGCGCTGGAGCTGCCCGTCGGCCCGGACCGGGACGACCACGACGGCTGGGTGATCGACACCCCGGGCGTGCGGTCGTTCGGGCTCGCGCACGTCGAGGTCGCGCACCTCCTGCACGCGTTCGAGGACCTCGACGAGGTCGCGCAGGAGTGCCCGCGCGGCTGCACACACCTCGCCGACGCGCCCGACTGTGCCCTCGACGAGTGGATCGAGGCGTCCCCCGCCGCCGAGCGTCCGGCCCGTGCGGCACGCCTCGGCTCGTTCCGCCGTCTCCTCACGTCCCGCACGGGGGCGGACGCGTGACGGCGGGCCGCTACGGCTCCAGGAACATCCAGCGGTGCCCCTCGACGTCCTCCGCGCGGTAGAGGCGGCCGTACGGCTGCTCCTCGATGTCCGACAGGAGCCCGGCGCCCGCGGCCTTGGCCCGGGCGTAGTGCGCCTCGACGTCGGCGACGTGGACGAGCACGCCGTCGATGACCCAGGGCGTGGAGAGCCAGGCGTCCGCCGCCGTGCAGTGCGTGCGGTGCAGCGCGGGCCCCTCGTAGGACGCCAGCTCGGAGATCATGACGCGACCGCCGCCCGCGGCGTCGAGCGCGCCGTGGGACAGGTGACCGTCCTCGTCCAGCCACCGCTCGGCCTCGGTGAAGCCGAACGTCTCGATGAGCCAGTCCATGGCGGCGACGCCGTCCTGGTAGGACAGCATGGGGACCACTGCGGGCACAGGCACGGGTACGGGCATGTCACACCTCCTCGTTCTCGAACAACTGTACGAGCACTTGGAGGCCTCTGTCGAGCGGGGTCCCGGAGTCAGTCGAGGATCTCGAAGCCGAAGAGCTCGACCGCCCACGGGTCGAGCCGGCCGGCGGCCGGGGCGCCGTCGTCGCCGAGCACCTCGAAGCCGAAGAACTCGCGCACCGCGAGCTCCCCGAGCTCGAGCGGGTTGAACGGGACCGCGAAGCCCTCTGTCGCCCGTGCCGTGCGCTCGCCCGCCCAGAAGGGCTCCTCGAAGGCCAGCGGCTCGCCCGTGTCCTCGAGCACGCCGTCCTCGCCCGACAGGCTCAGCGACCGCACCAGCACACCGTCGCGCCACACCGCGTAGGCGCACCAGTGCACGACGTCGTGCATGGCGTGCAGGTAGAGCGTGCGGCCGACGCTCGCCGCGACGAGGTGCGCGGGGAGCTGCGACGGCCGGTCGAGCATGAGCGCCTGGTCGCACAGCACGTCGACCTCCGGCGTCGAGAGCGCGCACGCCCGGCTCTGCGGCGGGAACATCGCGTCGCCGAGCTCCCACGGCTCCTCGCCGTCGGGCCGGATGCGGGCGGGCGGCCACAGCAGGCCCAGCAGGTCGGCAGCACCCGCCTCGTCGGCGAACTCCGTCGCGTCGGAGAGCCCCGTCGCCACGTCACCGTCCGTGTACACCAGCATCGCCGTCCTGGCCGCCATCCTCGTCCTGCCCTCCGCTCGTGGTTCCCGCACCGCCCCGCCACGCCGTCCCGGCGCCGCACCCGGCCAGACGAGGGTACGGGTACTCTGCGTCGTCGCCACCGCACTCGCAGGTCATGACGTCGCGCGCCCGGGCGGGCGCACCTGTGGCCGACGACCCTGGCCTCGCAGGACGCCTCGGGGCACGTTTCGACGGCAGACTGTGCACATGCGCATCTACGTGCCCGCCACGCTCGACGAGCTCGACGCCGTCACCCACGCCCCCGACGCCGCACGCTGGACGGTGGCCCCGCGCCGCGCCCACGCCGTGACCGCCGAGCTGGAGCAGGCGCTGCCCGAGGAGGACGCCGAGGGGCTCGAGTACGTCGCCCTGCTCAACGCGGCGGACGACTCGCTCGCCCTCGTCGCCGGGCGGCCCGCCGCGCCGCACCAGCGCGTGGTCGTCACGGTCGAGGTGCCCGACGCGGCCGTCGCGCCGCTGGGTGACCCGGCCCCGGGCGACGACGACGAGCCGGTCGCCTCCGAGGTGCAGGTCACCCGCACCGTCGACGACGTGGCGATCGTGTGCGTGCACGTCGACGAGGCGGAGGCCGCCGCCGACATCGCGGACGTGCTCGCCGCCGCCGACGAGGAGAGCGACAGCGAGGACGTCGCCGAGGTCGGCGAGGAGTCCGACACCGCGCTCGACGACGCGCTGCAGCGGGTCACCGACCGCGACCTGCTCTGGTACGACTGGAGCGAGCTGCGGGACGTGCCCCGCGCCTGACCTCCCGGCCCGGCCCGAGCGGGGTCAGGCCTGCGGCGTGCCGAGGTAGCGCAGCGCGACGTCGTGCAGCGCGCCGTTGGTGGCCACCGCGTTGCCGCCCCAGGGGCCCGGCGCTCCCTCGAGCGACGTGAACCGGCCGCCCGCCTCGGTCACGATCGGCACGAGGGCCGCCATGTCGTAGACCTCGAGCTCGGGCTCCGCGGCGATGTCGACGGCGCCGTCGGCCACGAGCATGTACGACCAGAAGTCGCCGTAGCCGCGGGTGCGGGCGCAGGCGCGCGTGAGGTCGAGGAACCCGTCGAGCGAGCCGCGCTCCTCCCAGCCGCCGATCGAGGCGTAGCTGAACGACGCGTCGTGCACGTCGGAGATCCCGGAGACGGACATGCGCGTCGCGGACGCGAGGGACTTGCCGGTCCAGGCGCCCGAGCCCTTGGCGGCCCACCAGCGCCGCCCGAGCGCGGGGGCGCTGACCAGGCCGACGACGACCTCCTCGCCGTCGGCCAGGGCGATGAGCGTGGCCCAGACGGGTACGCCGCGGACGAAGTTCTTGGTGCCGTCGATCGGGTCGACGATCCACCGCCGCGCGCCGTTGCCGGCCGAGCCGTACTCCTCCCCCACGATCGCGTCGCGCGTGCGCGCCCGGGCGAGCTGGTTGCGGATGAAGTCCTCCGCCGCGCGGTCGGCGTCCGACACGGGCGTCAGGTCCGGCTTGGTCTCGACCTTGAGGTCCAGCGCCCGGTACCGCGACATGGTGATGGAGTCGACCTGGTCGGCGATCACGTGCGCCAGGCGGAGGTCGTCGGCGTAGTTGTCCTTCGTCATGGCGGCCACGGGCACAACCTAGCGCCGGATGGCACCTTCCGGCCGTCGCAGCGCGCCGGACGGACAAATTCTCCGCTCACGCGGGCACCCCGGCGGGCACCGGCACCGCCGCGCGGACGCGTGCGGCCAGGGCCTGGAACGCGGCGCGCGCCGGGGAGGCCGGTGCGCACTCGGCGAGCACACGGCCGCTCAGGAGCGCGGCGTCGAGCGCGGCGGGGTCGTCCGGCACGAGGTGCACGTCCTGGACACCGGCGTACCGGGCGAGCGCGTCCTGCACCTGCGTGCCCGCGTGGCGCCCGGCCACGGCGTCGCGCACGCGGTTGACGACCACGACGCGGGCCGCGGGCACCGGGACCGAGGCGTCCCGCAGGTCCTCGAGCCCGCGGACGAGCCGTTGCACGCCCACCGGGTCGGCGCCGCCCACCACCACCACGACGTCGGCGGCCTGCAGCGCGCACAGCGTCGCGCCGTTGCGCTGGGGCGCGCGCGTGTCGTACATGATCAGCTCGTCGGCCTCCAGCACGGGGCCGCAGTCCACGACCATCCACGCCGCGAGCTCGCGGCAGCGGTCCAGCACGACGTCGAGCGCCGCCGGCGGCAGCTCGGGCCACCTCGCCGCGCGCGTGATGCCCGTGAGCACGCGCACGCCGGGCAGGACGACCGGGCTGTGCCGCGCGAGCGTCACGAGGTCGAGCACGCCCTGCCCCGCCGCGCGCGCGGCGGCGGCGAGGCCCGGCGCGTCGTCGAGCAGGCCGAGCCGCGACGTCACGGACGAGGCGTAGGTGTCGGCGTCGACCAGCACCGCCGTGTCGGCGTCGTGGGGACGGACGGCGGGGCGCTGCCTGCGCAGGAGCGACCGGCGTGCGGGC
>NZ_JABEMG010000290.1 GCF_013004695.1 Promicromonospora citrea | reverse complement strand
CGAGACAGGTTGGATCGGAGGTTCCTACGCCAGCCGCTGCCTACCTGCAGGAACACACCCGCGCTCATGTCATCGTCTCGCGCCACCGCCATGGTGTCCAAGCCCGTCTCATCCGACATCCTTCTGGTCGAGCTTCTGGCCGGCCTGCCCGACCCACGCGCCCGGCGCGGACGTCGGCACCCAGTTCGGGCGCTGGTGGCCGTGGCGCTGTGCGCGGTCCTGACCGGCGCGAGGAGCTTCACCGCGATCGCTGAATGGGCCCGCGACGCAGGCAGGACCCGGCTACGGCGGCTGGGAATGATGCGGCGGGCCGCGGACGAGGCCACGTTCCGCCGGGTCCTGACCCGGCTGGACCCGGCAGCCCTTCAGGAGGCCTTCGGTGTCTGGTCACTCACCCGTGCCCGATGCTCGGGCGGGCGGCGCGTCTACGCGATCGACGGGAAGTCGCTGCGTGGCGCGCGGAAGAAGGGCGCCGCCCGCGCGTTCCTCGTCGCGGCCCTCGACCATGCCACCGGGACCGTTGCCGCGCAGACCGCTGTGGATACCAAGGGCTCGGAGATCACTGCCGCCCGGGTTCTGATCGGTCTACTCGACCTGACCGGCGCCGTCCTGACTCTGGACGCCCTGCACACGAACAACGCCACCGCCTCCCAGATCCTGGCCGCGGGCGCGCACTACGTCTTGACCGTCAAGGGCAACTCTCGGCTGCTGTTCCGCATGCTCAAGGCGCTGCCCTGGGCCCAGATCCCTGCGACCACGACCACCGAGACCGGCCACGGGCGGCGAGCGACGCGCACGATCAAGGTCCTGGACGCGCCCGCGTGGATCGAGTTCACCGGCGCCGCCCAGGTTGCCCAGCTGCGCCGCACAGTCACCCGCAAGGGCAAGAAGACCGTCGAGGTCGTCTACCTCGTCACCTCCGCCGACGCCCGCACGGCGAGTTCCGAGACCCTGGCGACCTGGGCACACACGCATTGGTCGATCGAGAACCGGCTCCACTGGGTGCGCGACGTGACGTTCGACGAAGACCGCTGCCAGATCCATACCGGCCACGCACCACAGAACATGGCCGCCCTGCGGAACACCG
>NZ_JABEMG010000029.1 GCF_013004695.1 Promicromonospora citrea | reverse complement strand
GTGCCGTCCGCCGTGCCCGTCGTGACCGTCGCGGGGGAGCACGACCAGCCCGCCCCGCCCGCGGCCCTGGCCGAGATCGCGCGCGGCGTCGGGGCGGCCCGCGCGGAGGTGCTCGACGGCGTCGGGCACCAGGCGCCCGCCGAGGCGCCCGACGCCGTGGCCGCGCTCGTGCGCGACCTCATGACCACGGAGGTGACCCGATGACCGCACCGGACGACCCGGACCGCGCCGCGGACGGCATGCGCGTGCGGCGCGAGGTGCTCGGCGACGCGCACGTCGACCGCGCGACAGAGCGCACCACCGCGTTCACCGCCGACTTCCAGGACCTCATCACCCGGTACGCCTGGGGCGAGATCTGGACCCGGCCCGGTCTCGACCGGCGCTCACGGTCCATGATCACGCTCACCGCGCTCGTCGCCGGCGGCCACTGGGGCGAGCTCGCCATGCACGTGCGCGCCGCGCTGCGCAACGGGCTGACCGTCGACGAGCTGCGCGAGGTGCTCCTGCAGACCGCGATCTACTGCTCCGTGCCGAGCGCCAACCACGCGTTCGCCGTCGCCCAGGACGTGCTGCGTGAGGAGGGTCTGCTCTGAGCCGCCCCCGCACCGCCGTCCCGGGCGCGCTCGCGCTCGTCGGCGTCCTCCTCGTCGCCGCCAACCTGCGCGCGCCCGTCACCGTCGTCGGGCCCGTGGCCGACGACGTCGCCGCCGACCTCGCCCTGACCGCCACCCAGGTCTCGCTCCTGGTGTCGCTGCCGCTGCTGTGCTTCGGCGTGTTCGCGCTCGTCGCGCCGCGGTTGCTGGCCCGCTGGGGCATCGAGGCCACGAGCGTGCTCGCACTGACGGCGCTCGCCGCGGGCATCGTCGGCCGGTCGCTGCCGGGGCCGGGCGCCCTGTGGGTCGGCACCGTGCTGGTCGGCGCGGGCGTCGCGACCCTCAACGTCGCGCTGCCCGCCCTGGTCAAGCGCGACTTCCCCCACCGCGTCGGCCAGGTCACCGGGGCGTACTCGGCGACCCAGTCCGCGTTCGCCGCGGTGGCCGCCGTCGTCGCCGTGCCCCTGGCCGGGACGCAGCCGCAGGGGTGGCGCGTCGCGTTCGGGGTGTGGGCCGGGCTGACGCTCGTCGCCCTCGCGGTCATGACCTGGCGATGGCGGACCGCCCGCCCCGTGACGACCCCCCGACCCGCCGAGGTAGTCACCTGGCGAGGTAGTCACCGCTCACCCTGGCGCAGCGCGCTCGGCTGGCAGGTCGCGTGCTACATGGGCCTGCAGTCCACCTTCTTCTACGCGGTGGTCACGTGGTGGCCCTCGGTGGAGGCCGAGGCAGGGTTCACACCTGCCGCCGCCGGTGCGCACCAGGGGCTGCTGCAGGTCATGGGCATCGCCGCGTCGCTGCTCGCCGGGCGCGTCATCGACCGCACCCGCGCCCGCGGGCAGAGCGGCCTCGTCGTGCTGTTCTCCGGGATGTCGGCGGTCGCCGTCGTCGGTGAGCTGCTCGCGCCCGGGTGGTGGCCGCTGTGGATCGTGCTGCTCGGGCTCGGCACCGCGGCGTCGTTCGTCACCGCGCTGTCGTTCTCCGGCCTGCGCACCGTGGACCACGCCCAGGCCGCCGCGCTGTCGGGCATGGCGCAGGCCCTCGGGTACGGGCTGGCCGCGCTCGGACCGGTGCTGCTGGGCGGGCTGCACGACGCGACGTCGACCTGGACCGTCCCGCTCGTCGTGCTGCTGGTGCTCAAGGCGCCGGAGATCGTCGCGGGGGCGCTCGCGGGGCGGCGGCGGGTGATCGGCGGCTGAGCGGGCCCGACCCCTCGTTGCCCCTTGCCGGGGCCGAGGTCGCTTCGCCCTGCGGTGCCGCGAAGCGAAGCGACCTCGGCCTCGGAAGCCGGCCTCGACGTGCGTCAGCCGCAGTTGCCCCAGCTGCCCCAGCGCCCGCCGGTGGCGACGGTGCCGTCGAGCACGACCTCACCCTTGTACTTCACGCAGAGGCCCGACGCGTTGCTGATCCACGCCCCGCCCGCGTAGGAGTCGTAGGAGGACGAGGCGTCCGCGATGTTCCGCCCGTCCTGGATCCACAGGTAGGCGCCGATCCCGTCGGTCCTGCTGCCGAGGTAGCTGTGGGTGATGACGCAGTTGGTGCCGCCGTTGGCCGACGAGTACCACAGCTCCACCCGGCCGACCTGGTTCCCGCCCGGCAGCCACAGGGTGTCCTGCGCGACGACCGTGCCGGAGCAGCTCGAGGAGATCCCCTCGGCAGCGGACGCGGGGGAGGCGAACAGGACGGTGGAGCAGACGGCCGCCAGGAGTGCGGCGATCGGTCGAGTCAGGCGCACGAAGGGTCTCCTTTGATCAGTGCTTCTCGCCCCTGGTCAGGGCTTTCGCAGACAACGGCGCACGCTAGCGCACGTTTTCACCCGCTGTCTCCGAATGTCAGGGTCCCTGACGCCGGTGCACAGGCGACGTCGAGGCACGAATAAACTGTGCGGCGTGACGCTGCCTGCACCCGACGCCCTCCTGTCCCGCATCGTCGACGGCGGGCTGCTCGACGAACCCGTCGCCGAGAACGGCCTGGTCACCGGCCGGGCCACGATCGACGCGGCGGGAGCCGCGGTCACGGTTACCGTGGACCCCGAGCTCGAGGACAACGGCCCCGACGTCGACGAGGACGCGCTGCTCGAGACGACGTCCCGCATCCTGACCGTGGGTGAGGTCCGCTGGCGTGCGGTGCTCGACGAGATCGCGCTGGAGATCGAGGGTGCCGTCGGCGACGACGAGCCGGTGATCGAGCAGGCCGACCTGCGGGACGACCTGGAGGTGACGTCGGTGGTCGTGTCCGCGGACGCCGTGCGGCTCGCCTTCGACGCGCCGCGTCAGTTCCCGGACTCACGGATCCTCGTGCAGCTCGACGAGGAGCTGGAGGTCGCCGACATCGAGGTCGACGAGCGCGAGGGTGCGACGGTCTAGCTGCTCGTCGCGACGACGCGTTCGACGCCGAGACTTCACCCGCCGGCCGGCGGCTCGAGCCCCGCTGCGCGGTCGGGCATGACACATGTCACCGGTCGGCACGACGAACCTCCCGGGTGCTCGTGACGCCTCGGTACTGGGAGACGTACCGGGCTGCCACGAAGACTGGTCGGACCAGTCGCGGGCAGGTCAGCACGCCGTCCTGCCTGCGCCCGCAACCAGGAAACCGTGGAGGACACGATGTCGGAGCGCACGAAGCTGCCCCCTACCGAGGACGGCGGCGAGCCTGCCACGGCCCCACCGCACGTCCGAGGCGCCCGACGGCGGTCGGCGCGGGGCGGTCCGCGCCGCGGGATCGCCGTGGCCCTGGCGGTGGGTCTCGCTGCCTCGGTGAGTGCCGGCGCCGGCCTGCCCGCTGTGGCCGATGACCGGCCGGCGACCGCCCAGGCGCCGGTGCCCGCGCCGGCGGAGTGGGGTGAGTGCCCGGCCGACGTCGTCGTGGAGGCGCTCCCGTACGAGCTCGACTGCGCGACCGTGCAGGTGCCCCTGGACTACGCCCGTCCCGACGGCGAGCAGATCGACCTCATGATCTCCCGGATGGCCAGCACCGATCCGGAGCGGCGGCGGGGCATCCTGCTGCTGAACCCGGGCGGTCCTTCCGGTTCCGGGCTCACGTTGTCCACCCTGCTGGCGTCCAAGGGCCTGCCCAAGAGCGTGCGCGACGCCTACGACCTCATCGCGATGGACACCCGCGGCATCGGGCACTCGACCGCGGCGCACTGCGGGTTCACCGCGGACACGCCCCACTTCGGCAACCTCCCGCCCTTCGCGGTGGACGAGGCCGCCGTCGACGCGCAGGCGGAGATCGTCGAAGGCGTGGCCCGGACGTGCGCGTCCTCGCCCGACGCCGACCTGCTGCGCCAGCTGAACACCCCCAACATCGCGCGCGACCTGGACCAGGTCCGGGCCGCGCTGGGTGAGGAGAAGGCCAGCTATCTGGGCTACTCCTACGGCAGCGGGCTGGGTGCCACCTACGACGCGATGTTCCCCGAGCGGGCCGACCGCGTCGTGCTGGACAGCAACATCGGTGACACGCACCTGAGCCAGGACGTCATCCGGCTGTTCGGTCCGGGGATGGAGGAGACGTTCCCGGACTTCGCGCGGTGGGCGGCCGAGCGCCACGGCAGCTACGGCCTGGGCCGCACGCCGGCCCGGGTGCGGGCCACGTTCTTCGAGCTGGCGGAGCGCCTCGACGAGCGTCCGCTGGCCGGGGTGGACGGCGTCATCTTCCGGATGGGGACCTTCGGGTACCTGTACAGCCCCGGGCAGTACCCCAGGATCGCCGAGCTCTGGGAGGCGGTGCTGGAGGACGACGGAGCGGCGGTCGCCGGCCGGCTCGGACCGGACGTGCCGGCCCGCACCGTCATGGACGGCGCGGCCGGTGCCGCGGCGGGGAGCGCCGACCTCGCGGACGACACCGACGAGCCCTGGGCGTTCGACAACGCCCTGACGGTGTTCCTCGCGGTGAGCTGCAACGACTCCGACTGGGCCGAGGACGTCCAGCACTACAAGGACACCGTGGCCGCCGACCGCGCCGCCTACCCGATGTTCGGGGCTGCGGGCGCCAACATCACCCCGTGCGCCTCCTGGCCGTACGAACCGGTCGAGCAGGCCGAGATCTCGCGGGAGGGCAAGCGGAACATCCTGATCGTGCAGAACGAGAGGGACCCGGCGACGCCGCTCCGCGGTGGCCGGCTCGCCCGGGAGGCGTTCGGGGACCGGTCGCGCCTAGTGACCGTCGACAACAGCGGGCACGGCGCGTACGTGCTGCACGACAACGCCTGCGCCCTGGAGGTCACCACCACGTTCCTCGTGCAGGGCACCCTGCCGAAGCGAGACGTGTCCTGCCGAGCAGGCTGAGGCACGCGGAGCGGGCGGCGACACTCACTGCTGGTGCCGTGTCGTCGCCCGCACGTGGGCACGCTGCCCCTGCCGGCCGACCAGGCTCAGGTACTCCACCGGGCCGTCCGGCGTGGCGCCGAACCAGTGCGGCGTCCGGGTGTCGAACTCGACCGCCTCCCCGGGCGCGAGGCGCAGGTCGTGCTCGCCGAGCACGAGGCGGAGCGTGCCGTTCAGCACGTACGCCCAGTCGTGGCCCTCGTGGCTGTGCAGCCGGGGTTCCTCGTCCTGGCTCGCGGCCGGCAGCACGAACTTGTAGGCCTGGATGCCGCCCGGCCTGCGGGTGAGGGGGATGACGACCGACCCGTCGTCGCAGGTCAGCGGGCGGAGGTCGAGGCGCGGGTTGGACGTGCGCGGCGCATCGACGAGCGAGTCGATGGTGACTCCGTGGTAGCGCGCCAGGGGGAGCAGCTGCTCCAGCGTCGGGCGGCGCAGGCCCGCCTCGAGGCGCGAGAGGGTGCTGACGGAGATCCCGGTGTCGTGCGCGAGGTCCGTGAGGGTGACGTCACGCCGGAGACGGAGCTGCTTGAGCCGGCCGCCGACGGCGTCGAGCGTCGATGCGGTCATCGGGTCCATCAGGACAGTTTTCCATTCGGCAAGGATGTTTGCCAACGCCGGGCGGCGGTTCGAGGGTGGTGCGCACAGCGCAGAGCACCGCCCGAGAGGAACACCCCGTGACCGTCCCCACCCGGACCGACGCCGCCGACGCGACGCCGGTCCTCCACGACCCGCGCCGCCGCCGCGCCGTCCTGCTCGCCGTCTGCCTCGCCCTCATGGCCGTCGTCGCGTCGGTCTCCGGGCTCAACGTCGCGCAGCCCGACCTTGCCGCCACGTTCGACGTCGGGCAGAGCGAGGTGCTCTGGATCATCAACACCTACACCCTCACGCTCGCCGCACTGCTCCTGCCGCTGGGCGCCGCCGGAGACCGGTGGGGCCGCAAGCCCGTCCTCGTCGCGGGCCTCGTCGCCTTCGGCGGCGCGAACGTGCTCGGAGCCCTCGCGCCGACCGCGGAGCTCATGCTCGCGGCGCGGCTGCTCAGCGGCGTCGGCGCGGCGATGATCATGCCCGTCACGCTCTCCGTCATCACCTCGTCGTTCCCCGGCCAGGCGCGCTCGACCGCGATCGGCGTCTGGACCGCGGTCGCCGGCGGTGGAGGGCTGCTCGGCATGTTCCTCTCGGCCCTCCTCGTCGACGTCGCCACCTGGCGCTGGCTGTTCGCGCTGCCGGTGGCGCTCGCGGTCGGCGCCGTCGTCCTGGCCCTGGTGGTCGTGCCGAGCTCTCGGCAGGCCGTGACCGGGAGGTACGACGTCGTCGGCGCGGTGACGTCCGTCGTCGCGGTCGTCGCGCTGACGTACGCGCTGCACGAGGCGCCCGCGCTGGGCTGGGGCAGCCCGGTCGTCCTCGGCGTGCTCGCCGTCGCCGTCGTCGCGGCGGGCGGCTTCCTGCTGCGTGAGCTGCGCGCCGCCGCGCCGCTCCTGGACGTGCGCTGGTTCGCGACCCGTGGCCTGTCCAGCGGGTCGTTGCTGCTGCTCGTGCTGTTCGGCGTGCAGGCAGGCCTCGCGCTGATGCTGTACCCGTACCTCCAGGTGGTTCTCGGCTGGAGCGCACTGGCCGCCACCGCGGGGCTCATGCCGCTGGCGCTGCTCATGACGGCGGCGTCCGGGCTCGCCCCGCGGGTCTCCGCGCGGCTCGGCATCCGCGCCACGATGGCGGCAGGCCTCCTGCTCGCCGTCGCTGGCCTCGTGCTCATGGCGTCGCTGGTCGACGTCGGGGGCGAGTACCTGGACCTCGTGCCCGGGCTCGTCGTGCTCGGGATCGGCTCCGGCCTCGCGATGACGCCGTCGACCGAGGCCGTGACCGGGGCGCTGCCGAGGGAGCAGCAGGGCGTGGCCTCCGCGATCAACGACCTGACGCGTGAGCTGGGGGCGGCGCTCGGCGTCGCGCTCCTGGGCGGGCTCCTGACGGCCGGCTACCGGTCCGCGGTCGGCCCCGCGCTCGACGCGCTGCCCCGCGACCTCGCGAGCGCGGCCGAGGAGGGCGTGGCGAACGCCGCCGTCGCCGCCCAGGGCGCCGGGGCGCAGGGCGATCTCCTGATGGACGCCGCGGCCGAGGCGTTCGTCTCCGGCTGGCAGCGGTCGATGTGGGTCGGCGCGGCGGTCACGGCCGTGCTGCTCGTCGTCGTCCTGCGCACAGCCCCGCGGGTGGCCGTCCGGCCGTCCGACCGCACCACCGATGACCGCACCACGAATGACCGCACCACGGATGAAGGAGCAGCATGACGAGCACGGCAGCGAGAGCTCAGGACCAGGCCGGGTACGACGCGTGGCGAGCACAGCGGTGGGCGGAGCTCGCCGGACCCGGCGGGAAGGCCTCGGTGGTCGCCCGCGCCGTGGTCAGCGGACCCGGCGACCACGTCATCGACGGCGTCCCCGGACGCTGGTCCACCGACGGTTCGGGCGCGTTGATCGTGTCCGCGGAGCCCGGCGACGGCGTCCTCGTCGACGGTGCCCTCGTCGCTGGGCGGGCCGAGGTGCCGACCGGGCAGTCGTTCACGCTGCCCGGGGGCCGGACCGGGATGGTGGGCGGCGGCGCGGGCAGCTACGGCGTCGTGGTGCTCGACGAGGGGGCACTCGAGCGCTCCCGCCTGGTCGGGATCGACGCCTACGACCACGCCCCGGCCTGGGTGCTCCGGGGCGAGCTGCGCCCCGTGCCCGACGGGCGCCGGGTCGAGGTGGAGCGCCTGACCGTGCCGCGCAGCACGGACCGGATGCCCGCGCCCGTGGACCTGGCCTTCACCGTCGACGGCGTCGAGCACGTGCTCACGGTCGTCGAGGAGATCCCCGGGCAGGGGCTGGTGATCTTCACCGACGAGACGAGCGGTACGGACACGCCCGAGATCGGCCGGTGGCTGACCCTGCCCCTCGCCCCGCCCGGCACCGCCGTCACCGTCGACCTCAACCGCGTGACGCTGTCCCACCACCACGTCGCGCCCCGGGTCTTCACCTGCCCGCTGGCGCCGGCCGGCAACCACCTGCCGTTCCGGGTCGAGGCGGGGGAGCGTCGGCTCGTGTACGCCCCCGGCCCGGCCTCCTGACCCCGACCGACTCGACCGACCGACGAGAGGACCACCTCATGGGACGAACACCTGCCGAGACCGCCGCCACCTACCTGCGGCACCTGGCCGACCGCGAGTGGGCCGAGGCGCGTGCGCTGTGCACCGCCGACGCCACCGTCTGGCACAGCGACGGCACGGGCGACAGCGGGATCGACGAGAACATCGCGGGCATGCAGGCGCAGATCGGCTCCATCGCGTCGATGGAGTACGAGATCGGCCGACAGCTCGGCCGTCGGACCGGAACGGCGGACGAGCTCCTCCAGCAGCACGTCGTGCACGTCGTGACCGCGGACGGCGGCCGCTTCGACGTGAACGCGGCCGTGTACTTCGGGTTCGAGGACGGTCTGATCGCCCGGATCGAGGAGTACGCGACGGCGGTCCCGGTCCCGCCTGGCTGACGGGGCGCGGGATCCTCGTGATCACGGCCGCCGGGTGGGCACGAGCCGCAGGGCGTCCGGGACGCCCAGCACGGCGGGATGCCGCGCTCGCGCGCCACGATCGCGGCGTGCGACAGTGCGCCGCCGGTCTGGGTGACGACGCCCGCGGCGACGCCGAGCAGCGGTGTCCAGGCCGGGTCGGTGTGCCCCGACGGCGATCGCCTGTCCCCGAACGACCACCTCGACCCAGGGTGGGACGCGCGCGTGCTGGACGAGCTCGGCGTGCTGGGCGAGCGGCTCGCGCCGCTGAACGGTCGACTGGCGGCCGTCCTGCCCCGGTTCGACGGCTACCACGCCCGGTACGCCACTGCGCTGCGTCGCGCGCGGTCCGGGGAGTGGTCCTGGGTCGACGCGGTGAGCGTGGACTCCTGTCACCGGGTCTGGTTCCAGCTGCACGAGGATCTCCTCGCGACGCTCGGCCTGGACCGGTCGGTGGAGGGCGGTGCCCACGCGGGGGAGTGACCTGGTGAGCGGACGGCCGGCCGCGACGGCGCGGCCTGCTCTCCGGTCAGGTGCACAGCCTCAGGTGGGGTAGTATTTCTGTCGGCCCCACGGGGCCGAACCGGTAGCCTTGGGCGTGCTCAAGATCACCGCGGGCTGTGGCGCAGCTTGGTAGCGCACTTGACTGGGGGTCAAGGGGTCGCAGGTTCAAATCCTGTCAGCCCGACCGTGTGATGTCGCAGGACATCGGAATGGCCTGAACCTACGAATCGTGGGTTCAGGCCATTCGTTGTTTCCGGGCAGGTCCTGGTGGACGGTCGGTGCCCTGATAGATCCGGGTCGGGTCGAGGATGAGGCCGCGGAGGACCTCGCCGGTCGCTGCGTCTCTGGCGGGCAGCCCGGGCCGCGCACGTCGCAACGCCCCACAATGCCCAGGGAATGGCGCGCGCCACCCTCAGGTTCTGCTGACAGGTCGCCCCCCGAGAGGCGGCGGACGCCCGCAGGAAGGAGCCACCATGGAGCAGCAGCCGGACCGCCCGCTCGACGAGCTCGTCGGGCAGATCCCGGAGGGCTGGTCCCGCGTGCAGGTGGCGGGCGAGCCCTGGGGCGTGACCCGCACGACCCGCGCCCACGGCAAGGTCGTCACCGTCTCCGCCGAGCGCCTCGGCGGCGCCGACAGGCTGAGCGCGAACGTCTGGATCACGACGGACGGGCCGGTGCTGCGGCCGTGCGAGGTACCGGCCGACGCCGTCCTCGGCTTCCTCCGGTCGGCGGCGGGGGAGTACGGCTCCTGACGGAGCCGGTGAGCGACCCTCGACGACCCGCTCACCGGCCCGCGACCATGCAGCCCTCGCTTGTCGGGCGGCACGTCAGACCGCGATGCCGAACAGGTTCTCGGCGTTGCGGAACGCGATCTTCTCCTTGTCCTCCCGCGGCAGATCGACGGCCCGGAACCAGTCGGTCCCTTCCTTGATGCTCGCGAAGGGGTAGTCGGTCGCGAACCTCACCCGGTGAACAGCCAGCCCACACCGAGGAGGACGTCGCCGACCGCCCGACGTCTCGACGGCGAGGACGACGAGGATCGGCCGGCGCCGGCGGGCCAGCAGGGGGGGCCGACGTCGCGCCCAGGAGCAGGACCGCACACAGGTCCACGGCGCGCTCGCCGTCGAAGTCGACCAGGCGGAGCGTGAGCGCGAGGACGACGCCGAGCGCGAACGACCCCACAGCCAGCAGGCGGTCGGCCACCGGCGGGCGGAGCGCCGTCATCGTTCACCCAGGGACATCGACCCGGTCCTCCTCCCGGTCCTGTCGCGTGTGCGGAAGCGTTCCGAGCCACCGTCCCCGCGCACCGAGCGCCATCGTAGGGGCCGCGCCGCGCCGGACGGTGCCACCGACGGACCTCCGGTGCGGCGTCACCGAGATCTGGTGTTCCCGTCGAGATCTGGCCGTGCGCCACCAGATCTCGACGGGAACACCAGATCTCGGCGGCGTGCCGGGCCGGCGGCGGCGCGGTCCCGCAGCGGCGGGGGCAGCCCGTTGACCGCCTCGCACGGATCCCTTAGCGTTGCTGCCAACCACCGATGACAGCGCTGCCATCGGTATCGGGAAGGAACGTCGCCGTCGGGCGGGACGGTGGCGACAGGTATCGCCGAATGACGAGCACCACCCTACGAAGGAGCGAACGATGAGGTTCACCAGAGCTGCCGCCCCGGTCGTCGCGCTGGCCTGTGCACTGGGGGCAGCCGCCCCCGCCGACGCACAGGACCAGAGCGTCCCTGCCGCCTCCCAGCGCGCGCAGGTGCAGCGGGCGCTCGCGTCGTTCGACGCGATGCAGGAGTACATGGCTGCCGACGACGGCACCGGCCTGTACCGCGAGCGCTACCCGAGCGGCGCCGACGACCGCACGTACTCGTTCGAGTGGCCGCACTCCCAGGCACACGTCGCCACGCTCGACCTGACCGGGCTGCCCGGGGCGACGGGCCGGTCGTTCGAGGACGAGCTCGCCGAGGTCGCCCGCGGGCAGGAGCACTTCTGGAACGCCGACGGCGGCACCACCGGCCTGCCCGGCTACGACTCGTACCCGCGTGCCCCGTACGGCGGCGGGGGCGACATGTTCTACGACGACAACGAGTGGGTCGCGCTCGCCAAGGTCCAGCAGTACCTGGCGACCGACGACGAGGCGGCGCTCGAGCGGGCCGAGGAGATCTTCGAGCTCGTCGTCTCCGGGTGGGACACCGACCCGTCGCACCCGGCGCCCGGCGGGGTGTTCTGGACGCAGGCCACCTGGAGCACGGACCGCAACACCGTCTCCACGATGCCGGGCGCGCAGCTCGCCACCCGCCTGTACATGATCACGGGCGAGCGGCACTACCTCGAGTGGGCGCAGCGGATGGTCGCCTGGACCGACGAGCACCTGCTCGCGCCGAACGGCCTGTACTGGGACAACATCAAGCTCGACGGGTCGATCGACCGCACGCAGTGGTCGTACAACCAGGGCGTGCCCGTCGGCACCTACACGCTGCTGTACGAGGCCACGGGCGACCGGCGCTACCTGCAGAAGGCGACGGCGATCGCGGCGGCGTCCTACCGCTTCTACGTCACCGAGGGGCGGCTCGCGGGCCAGCCGATGTTCTTCAACTCCATCTGGTTCAAGAACCTCCTGCTGCTGGAGTCCGTGACCGGTGGCACGACCTACCGGGACGCGATGGCGGACTACGCCGACCAGCAGTGGCGCACCCAGCGCGACCCCTCGACCGGGCTGTTCAACGCCGGTGACGAGCACACCGAGCTGCTGGAGCAGGCCGCGATGGTCCAGATCTACGCCACCCTGGCGTGGCCGCGCGGGCAGGTGCCGATCCTGTACTGACCCGTCCGGACGCTCGCCCCTCACCCGCCGCCGCGGGTGGGGGGCGTTCGCGCGCGGTGGCAGCCCCGGGTCAGCCCGCCGCCGCGCACGCGATGCACGTCCGTGCCGTCGGCCGGGCCAGGAGCCGCTCCCGCGCGATCGGCCGCCCGCAGCGCTCGCAGACGCCGTACGTCCCGTCCGCGATCCGCGCGAGCGCCGCGTCGACGTCGGCCAGGCGGGCCGTGGCCGACGCGAGCAGGGTGCTCGCCTGCGAGCGCTCGAAGGCGATGGTCGAGCCCTCGGGGTCGTGCTCGTCGTCGGCGTTGCTCTGCTGCGACGCCTCGACCATCGAGGTGATGGTGCCCGAGAGCGACGCGATCAGCTCGACCGTGCGCTCGCGGTCCGTGGCCAGCAGCTCGCGGATCTCGGCGAACGACTCGGGGTCCGTCATCCTCGCAGGCTACAAGCAGCGCTCAGTGCGACGCGGGGTCGGCGCCGCGCAGCGACGTGCGGATCAGGCCCGCCACGACGTCCGCCAGGTCCGGCGGGACGGGGCGGCCGCCGCTGAGGTAGCGCCGCACCGCCGCGTACGGCAGGTCGACGGCGACCAGCAGGATCTCGGCCGTCGACGCCGACGTCTGCGACCGGAGCCGGCGCGTCAGGCCGCGGATCGCCTCGTCCCACCGGGCGCTCTCCTGCGCCTCGGTGGTGCGCGCGTCCGCCGGCCAGCCCTCGGGCTCGAAGTGCGAGCGCCCGGCCAGCAGCACGTGCGCGTGGTGGGGCTCGGCGTCGCACCAGCGCACGGTGTACGCGCCGAGCGCGGCGGCCGCCTCGACGGGGTCGCCGTCGAACAGCGGGTAGGCCCCGGAGTGGTAGCTCGCGATCGCCCGGTTCCACAGCGCCGCGAGCAGGGCCGGGCGGTCGGGGAACCGGTAGTAGAGGGAGCCGCTCGGGATGCCGGCCTCGCGGATGACGGCGGCCATCGTGACGGCGCCGGTGCCGCCCGCGCCGAGGATCCGGCCCGCCGCGTCGAGGATCGCGGAGGTGTCGTGGGTCGAGCGCGGCATGCGTTGACCGTACTCCACGGCGTCGTTAGAGTCCTGTCTCTAGAGAGAACTCTCTACAATCGCACCGAGGAAGGCCTCCGATGACCCTCACCGCCGACGACGTCTACGCCGCCGCCCCCTTCGTCCGCACGCTCGGCGTCGAGCTCGAGCAGATCGGTTCGGAGGCCGTCGTCGGACGGCTGGCGTTCTCACCCGGCCTGTCGACGGTCGGGGGCGCGCTGCACGGCGGCGCCCTGATGGGGCTGGCGGACGGCGTGGCCGCCGTCTGCGCGTCCGCGAACGGCGAGCCCGGCGCCCTGCCCGCGACCGCGGAGTCGACCACCCACTTCCTGCGCCCGGCGCGGGGCGCCGCGACCGCGACGGCCGTCCCGCTCGCGGTCACCGCAAGGCAGGTGCTGGTCGAGGTCCGCGTCACGGACGAGTCCGGCGCGCTGTGCGCGCACGTGCTCCAGACGGTGCGGCTGGTCCGGCCCGTGGCGGCGGACGGCTGACCGCGCGGCCCAGCCGTCCGTCATCGCGGCGGGTCCGGGCGGACGTCGTGCGGCGGGCGGCGCCGTCGTCGGCAGTCTGCTCGCGGATCGTCTTCCAGACCGAGGCTGATCGGCTCTGAGCCCGCTCAAAGCCGATCAACGTCGGTCTCGAAGACGAGAAGAGGCGGGGCAGGCCCGTCGCGGCCTGGCACGATGCCCGCATGGACACCTCCGTGTGGCGCGTGCTGCCCGACGCCGGCCCCCTCGTCGCCCCCGCGGGCCGCGGACCGCTCGACGGCGAGACCGTCGCCGTCAAGGATCTCTTCGCCGTGGCCGGTCAGCGGGTCGGCGCCGGGAACCCGGAGTGGCTGGAGCAGGCGCGGGAGGAGCCGGAGCACGCGTGGGCGGTCGCCCGGCTGCTGGAGGCCGGTGCCGCGGTGCGCGGGATCGCCCGCACCGAGGAGTTCGCCTGGTCGCTGACCGGGGCGAACGCGCACTACGGCACGCCGCCCAACCCGGCGGCGCCCGGCCGGGTCAGCGGCGGGTCGACGTCGGGGCCCGCCACCGCCGTCGCGGCGGGCGAGGTGTCGGTCGGCCTCGGGTCGGACACGTGGGGCTCGATCCGTGTCCCGGCCGCCTACCAGGGCCTGTGGGGGCACCGCCCGACGCAGGGCGCCGTGCCCGGCGACGGCGCCCTGCCGCTCGCGCGGTCCTTCGACACCGTGGGCTGGCTGACCCGCGACGCCGGGCTGCTCGTCCGGGTCGGTGACGTGGTGCTCCCGCCGGACACCGCGACGGCGTCGGGCGCGCCGCTGGTGGCGACCGACCTGCTGGACCAGGCGGAGCCGGACGTGCGCGGCGCCGTCGCCCGCGCGACCCGGCACCTGG
This sequence comes from Promicromonospora citrea, assembly GCF_013004695.1. GTDB lineage: Bacteria > Actinomycetota > Actinomycetes > Actinomycetales > Cellulomonadaceae > Promicromonospora > Promicromonospora citrea. Next base: position 26,175 of record NZ_JABEMG010000029.1, on the reverse strand, counting down.
CCGCGGCGCCGACGGCGTGGGCGGTACCGGACGCGTGGATCGAGGCGCTGCGCGCGGTGCAGGCGGCCGAGGCATGGGCCGCGCACGGGGCGTGGGTCGGCCCCCGGCTCGACCGGATCGGCCCAGCGGTGCGCGGCCGGTTCACGTTCGCCGCGACCGTGACGCCCGAGCAGGCGGACGCCGCCCGGGCCGTCGTCACGCGTGCGGGCGCCGAGATCCGGGACCGGCTGGGCGACGACGTGCTGGTGCTGCCGTCGGCGTCCTCCGTCGCGCCCGTGGCCGACCCGGCGGCGGCCGAGGCGGTGCGCCGGGCGACGGTCGCCGTCACGTCGGTCGCGGTGCTCGCCGGGCTGCCCGCGGTGTCGGTGCCGGTCACGACCGCGGACGGCCTGCCGGCGGGGCTGTCGCTCGTGGGCCCGCCCGGTTCGGACCGGGCGCTCCTGCGCCGAGCGGCCGAGCTCGCGACGGCCTGACTCCCAGGTCGGTACCTTCCCGCGAGGTCGGTGGTTCCGCTCGCGGTCGGTACAAGCAGGTGCCGACCGGCGGCGGGACTACCGATGGGACTGCCGACCTCGGCGGCGCGGGGACCCTCAGACCCGCACCAGGCCCGCGCGGAACGCGACGATGACCGCCTGCACCCGGTCGCGCGCACCGATCTTCGTGAAGATCCGCCCCACGTGGCTCTTCACCGTGGACTCCGCGAGGTACAGGCGGTCGGCGATCTCGGCGTTGGTCAGTCCCTCGCCGATCGCGACGAGGATCTCGCGCTCCCGCGCGGTGAGCCCGGCGACCGCGGTGCTCTCGGCCGCGGCCGGGTGCCCCGGCCCGGGCCCGCCCGCCAGGCGGTGCAGCAGGCGCCGGGTGGCGCTCGGCGCGATGACCGCGTCCCCGGCGGCGACGGCGCGGATCGCGGAGAGCAGGGCGCCCGGCTCGGCGTCCTTGGTGAGGAACCCGCTGGCACCCGCCTCGAGGCCGGACAGCACGTACTCGTCGAGGTCGAACGTGGTCAGCAGCAGCACGTGGGGCCGGCCCGTCGCGCCGTGCCCCACCAGCAGCCGCGTCGCCGCGATGCCGTCGAGGTTCGGCATGCGGACGTCCATGAGCACCACGTCGGGGAGCAGCTCGCGCGCGAGCCGCACCGCCTCGCCGCCGTCGGACGCCTCGCCGACCACCGCGACGTCCGGCTGCGCGGCGAGGAACATCGAGGTGCCCATGCGCTGCAGCGGCTGGTCGTCGGCGATCAGCACCCGGATCGGGTCCGTCATCGTGTGCCCTCCTGTCCGCCCTGGTCGTCCACCGGGATCCGTGCCCGCACCCGCCACCCGGCCCCGGTCGGGCCGGCCTCCAGCTCGCCCCCGTAGGCCGCCGCGCGCTCGCGCATGCCGAGCAGGCCGTGCCCGGCGCCGGGCGTCGGGGGCCTGCCCCTGCCGTCGTCGGAGACGGTCACGACGACCGCGCCGGGCTCGCGCGCGATGCCGACGTCGGCGTGCGCGCCGGGGCCGGCGTGCCGCAGCACGTTGGTGAGGGACTCCTGCACGATCCGGTACACGGCGAGCCGGCGTCCGGCGTCCAGCCCACCCAGGTCACCGCTGCGCCGCAGCGCCACCGCCAGGCCCGCCCCGCGCACCGAGTCCAGCAGGGCGTCGACGTCGTCGAGGCCGGGCTGGGGGCTCAGCGGCGCGCCGTCGGCGCTCGCGTCGTGCCGCAGCACCCGCAGCACGCGGCGCACCTCCCGCACCGACGAGCGGCCGACGTCGCCGATGGCGGCGAAGGCGCGCTCGGCGTCGTCGGGGGAGGTGCGCACGGCGACGCCGCCACCCGTCGCGAGCGAGACGATGACGGACAGGTTGTGCCCGATGACGTCGTGCATCTCCTGCGCGATCCGCGACCGCTCGGCGACCGCGGCCGCGCGCGCGATCTCGGCCTGCTCGGCCGCCAGCCGCTGCCTGCGCCCCCGGACCTGGAGGCCGAGCAGGAGTGCCGCGGCGCTGGTCCCGGTCACCGCCAGCGTCAGCGTGACGTGCTCGCGGGGCGTCACGGGCCCGGCGATCGGCGGGGCGACGAGCGAGCAGACGGCGACCAGCGCCGCGACGCCCACAGTCGTCGCGAGGGAGCCGCGCCGGCTCCCGCGCAGCGCGGCGCCGAACAGCAGCACCCAGACCGCGAGGTACGTCCACGGCGGGGCCGCCGGGGCGAGCAGCGCGCCAAGGCTTCCGGCGGCGACGGCCGCACCCGCGACGAGGAGCGCCGGCTGCGGCCGGCGCCGCCGCAGGACCACGGCCGCGTGCACGACGGCGAAGACCGCCCACCCGACCGGTCCCGACGGCGGGCCGGCGTTCACCGAGACGAGCGCGACGGCCGCGGCGAGCCCCAGGTCCCAGCCCAGGGGATGCCGCCGGTCGATGGCACGCATCCCCGCGAGCGGATCCGTCATGCCCGCATCCTCGCACGGGCGCCACGGGGCCGGCCCGGGCGGGCCGGCCGGTCAGACGTCACGGCTCCGCAGCAACCACCACGCGGCGCCGCCGAGCACCAGGATCCACGCCGCCAGCACCACGACGCCCGTCCCGACGCCGTACGCCTCGCCGCTCAGACCCGCCGTCCGCACGACGTCCATCGCCTGGAGCGGCATGTAGTCGACGACGCCCGCCAGCGGCTCGGGCAGGAGTACGGGGAAGACCTGCGGGCCCATCTGGAAGACCGTGAAGTACAGCGTGACGGCGCCCGCCGCGCTGCGGACCAGCAGGCCGAGCACCACGCCGAACAGCGCGCCGAAGGGGAGCATCAGGGTGCTGCCGACCACGCCGCCGAGCATGGCGGGGTCGAGCAGCGACATGCCCTGCGCGGCGGGCACCGTCCCGGTGACCTGGACCAGGCCGTAGAGCAGCACCGAGCTGAGGACACCGAGCGCCGTCGTCACGCCGACGAGCACGGCGGCCTTGGCGACCACGACGCCGGTGCGGCCGGGGGCGGCCACCAGACTGGTCCGGATGGTTCCCGCGGCGTACTCGCCCGCCATGGCCAGCACGCCGAGCACGACGAGGGCGAGCATGCCGACGGGGTAGACGCCGGTGAAGCTGAACGGGATCTCCGAGACCTCGCCGCTGAGCATGCGTCCCTCGACGACGACGTACGTGCTCAGGCCGAGGAGCAGGACGAACGCCGTCGCGAGCGTGAGGCGCAGCGAGCGCACGGACCACAGCTTGGTCCACTCGGAGCGCAGCAGGCCCGCTGCGGTGATCCGCGCCCCGGTGAGGTCGACGGCGGGCCGGGCAAGGGCTGTGGCGCTCATCGGACGGCCTCCGTGGGGGAGCCGTACTCGACGGCGTCGCGGGTGATCTGCATGAACGCCTCCTCCAGCGAGATGCTGCGGGTCGTGAGCTCGTACAGGGTGATGCCCCGCGCGCCGGCGATCGTGCCGATCTCGCGCGCGGAGCGGCCCTGGACGTCGAGGGTCTCGCGGTCGGGCGTCGTCACGGTGGCGCCGTCGCCCTGGAGCGCGGTCGCGAGGGCGGCGGCGTCCGCGGCGACCACCCGGACGGAGGTGGGCGCGACGGACGAGACGACGTCGGCCACGGTGCCCGCCGCGAGCAGCCGGCCCTGGCCGATGACGACGAGGTCGTCGGCGATGAGCGAGAGCTCGCTCATGAGGTGCGACGAGAGGAACACGGTGCGGCCGCCCGTGGCGAGGTCGGCGAGCATCCGGCGGATCCACAGCACGCCGTCGGGGTCGAGGCCGTTGACCGGCTCGTCGAGCACGAGCACCTGCGGGTCGCCGAGCAGGGCGGCCGCGATACCGAGGCGCTGCCCCATGCCGAGCGAGAACCCGCCGGCGCGCCGGTGCGCGACGGCGGTCAGGCCCACGAGGTCGATGACCTCGTCCACGCGCCGGGCCGGGATGTTGTGCGTCCGGGCGAGCGCCAGGAGGTGGTGGTACGCGCTGCGCCCGCCGTGCACGGCCTTGGCGTCGAGGAGGATGCCGACGTGCCGCAGCGGGTCGGGCAGGTCGCGGTACCGGCGCCCGGCGACGGTGATGGTCCCGGAGGTGGGCTCGTCGAGACCGACGAGCATCCGCATCGTGGTGGACTTGCCCGCGCCGTTGGGGCCGAGGAATCCCGTGACGACGCCGGGCCGGACGCGGAAGGACAGGTCGTCGACGGCGGTCCGCTCGCCGTACCTCTTGGTGAGGTGCAGTGCTTCGATCATGGTGGTCACGCTAGGAACGGTGCAGGTGGCGGCACATCGGCCGGCGGTACCGGGCCTCCGGCGGCGCCCGTACCGGGGGAGTAGTCCCGTGGTGCCTACCGCGGCGCGCGCAGCAGGGGCAGGAGCACGTCGTCGACGATCTCCTCGATCTCCGCCGGGGTCGCGGCCCGCTGCGTGGCGAGGATCTGGTAGCCGAGCAGGTCGAACGCCACGTTCCGGACGCGTCGGGGGAGGTCCGCCGTCGCGATCTCGCCGCGCTCGGCGGCGCGCTCGAGGAGGGTGATCATGCGGGTGTTGCTCCGCTCGGCGACGGTCGTGCGCAGGTCGGCGAGGGTGAGGGCGTCGTCGCCGGTGCCGTCGAGGCGCACCGCGAGCTGGACGGCGATCCGGGCCCGGGTGTCGTTGGCGGCGTGCAGCAGCGCGACGACGTCGTCGCGCAGGGACCCGGTGTCGGGCGTGTCGAAGGGGATCGTGGCGACCACACGGGCGACGGCCGCCGCGGCGAGGTCGCGCTTGCTCGGCCACCGGCGGTACAGGACGGCGCGGCTGGTGCTCGCGCGCTCCGCGACGGCGTCGTAGGTCATCGCCTCGTACCCGGTGGCCACGAGCTCGGCCCAGGCGGCGTCGAGAAGCGCGCCCTCCAGCGCCGCGCCGCGGCGGCGACGCTGCGGCCCTGCGTCGGATCGCTCATTAAGAGACATTGCGTTTCCTATCTCGTCGACGTACCGTGGGTAACAAGATACACGATGCCTCTTAAGGAGAGTCATGGAGACGATGGAAGTCGAGACTCGGAGCGCGCCGGCCGTCGCGCCCGGGGTCTGGCCGGTCGCCTGGACGGCGATCGTCGGCGGCCTGGGGGTGCTGTTCGCGTCGACCACCGTGGCCGTCGCGGTCGAGCCGCTCGCCGGGATCCTCGGCGTGCCGCTGTCGACGGTGCAGTGGATCAGCACCGGCTACCTGCTGGCGCTGGCCGTGGTGGTGCCGATCGTGCCGTGGGCGCAGGACCGGATCGGCGGGCGGCGGCTGTGGATCGTCGGGCTGGCGGTGTTCCTCGTGGCCTCCCTGCTGGCCGCGGTGGCGTGGGACGCCCCGTCGCTCATCGCCTTCCGTGCCCTGCAGGGCGCAGCGGGCGGCATCCTCATGCCGATGATGGCGACGCTCGTCATGCAGGCAGCGGCGGGCAAGGGGCTCGGCCGCGTGATGGCGGTGGTCAGCATGCCTGCCGTGCTCGGCCCGATCCTCGGCCCGGCGCTCGGCGGCCTCGTGCTCGACACCCTCGACCGGCACTGGCTGTTCGTGGTCACCGTGCCGTTCGCGGTCGGCGGCATCCTCATGGCGCTGCGGTACCTGCCGAAGGACGAGCCCACCCGGCCGACACGGCTCGACGTCGTCGGGTTCGTGCTCATGGCGCTCGGCCTGGCAGGCGTCCTCTACGGCCTGAGCAACGCCAGCAAGGAGGGCGGCTTCGGACACCCCGACGTGCTGGCGCCCCTCGTGGCGGGCGTCGCGGCCATCGCCCTGTTCTCCTGGCGGACGCTGCGCCGCACCGAGGACCCGCTCATCGACCTGCGGCTGCTGCGGCACGGCGCGCTGTCCTCGTCGACCGTGCTGCTGCTCCTGTCGGGGTTCGCGCTCTACGGCGCGATGCTCCTGGTCCCGCTGTACTTCCAGCAGCTGCGCGGCGCCACGGCGCTCGAGGCCGGCCTGCTGCTCATCCCGCAGGGCGTCGGCACGCTGGCCAGCCGCACGGTCGCCGTCCGGCTGGCCGAGAAGGTCGGTGCCCGGTGGGTGGTCCTGGTCGGGTTCGTGATCGTCGCCGTCGGCACGCTGCCGTTCCTCACCGCGACCGAGCACACGAGCCTCGTGCTGATCAGCGGCTTCCTGCTGGTGCGCGGTCTCGGCCTCGGCGCGGTCACCGTGCTGCTCATGGCGCTGGCCTTCGAGGGCCTGGCGCGCGACGAGGTGCCGCACGCGAGCGTCATCAGCCGCATCGGGCAGCAGCTCGGCGGCTCGTTCGGCACGGCGGTGCTCGCCGTCGTCCTCCAGTCCGCCGTCGCAGCGGCCGACACCCCTGCTGACGGTTTCCAGGTCGCGTTCTGGTGGGCGACCGGCTTCACGGTCGCTGCCGTCGCGCTCTCGCTCCTGCTCCCGCGCCGGGCGGTGTGAAGGGTCGGGTCGGAGGCGTCGCGACCTCGGTGGTCAGAGGGGAGCCGAGGCCAAGGGGGGCGTGAGACCATGGGGCCGGTACCGGAGGTCCCTCCGGTCGAGCCAGGCCGGCACCACCGGAGGAAAGCCCCGCCATGACCGACGAGACCTCGAGCGCCGCCCCGCGCCGACGGCGGGCCGACGCCGAGCGCAACCGCCAGGCGCTGCTCGAGGCCGCCCGCGCGGCGCTCGCCGACGGAGCCGCGCCCTTCTCGCTCGAGGCCGTCGCGCGCGCGGCGGGCGTCGGGATCGGGACGCTCTACCGGAACTTCCCGACCAAGGAGTCGCTGGTCGCCGCGGTGTACGAGGCACAGGTCACCGAGCTGATCGACGAGGCGGGCCGCCTGCTCGACCGGCTGCCGCCCGGTGAGGCGCTCGGGGAGTGGCTGCGCCGGTTCGCGCACCTGGCCGCGACGAAGCGAGGCATGCTCGACGCGTTGCGCCGGGGCGTCCTGGAGTCCGTGCAGCAGGACGACGTCGCGGGCCGGCGCGGCCGGCTCGCCGCCGCGATCGCGCCGATCCTCGACGCGGGCGCCCGCGACGGGAGCCTGCGCGGCGACGTCCAGGCGGAGGACGTCGTGGTGCTGGCGGCAGGGGCGCTCATGCCGGTCGAGGTCGACGCGGCCCGGGTCGAGCGGCTGCTCGGGCTCGTGACGGACGCGCTCCGTCCGGCCTGAGGGCTGCGCGAGCCCGGTGCGCCGCAGTGACGGTGCAGCCGCCCGCGGTGGTCCGCGGTCGGAACAACATCGTCCACGCGGCGGTTGCCCGACGTGTGAGAGCTATCGGATTGTACGAGTACGGCGGTCCCGAGGTGCTGCAGGTGCTGGACCTGCCGGAGCCCCAGGTGGGCCCGGGAGAGGTCCGCATCCGGGTGCACGCCGCCGCTGTCAACCCAACGGACGTCATGCTGCGCACGGGCGGGCACGCGGTCCGGTCGACCGCACGTCCGCCGTTCGTGCCCGGCATGGACGTGGCCGGTGTCGTCGACCAGGTCGGCCCCGGTGTCGGTGACCGGCTCGTCGTCGGGCAGCCGGTCATCGGGATGGTGCTGTTCGTCGGGCCGCGCGGTGGCGCCTATGCCGACAAGGTCGTCCTGCCTGCGGCCTCGGTGGTGCCCGCCCCGGCGGGGGTCGGCCTCGCTGCGGCGTCGACCCTCCTGATGAACGCGCTCACGGCGCGGATGGCGCTGGACGTCGCGGGGCTGCGCCCGGGAGACACCGTGGCCGTCACCGGAGCGGCCGGGGCTGTCGGCGCCTACGCGATCGAGCTCGCCACGGCTGACGGCCTGACCGTCGTCGCTGATGCCGCGGAGCGGGACGTCGACCTGGTCCGCTCCTTCGGTGCGGACCACGTGGTCGAGCGCGGTGCCGGCGTCGCGGAGCAGATCCGCGAGATCGTGCCGGCCGGCGTGCCCGCCCTCGTGGACGGTTCGGACCAGCGCGCTGCCGTGCTGCCCGCCGTCGCCGACGGCGGCGTGGTGGCCGAGATGCGGGGATGGGAAGGTCCGGGGGAGCGCGGCATCACGGTGCACCCGCTCATGGTCGCCGACCGGATCGAGGACACCGAGGCGCTGGACACCCTCCGTCGGCAGGTCGAGGAGGGCGCGCTCAGCCTCCGGGTCGCCGAGGTCCTGCCCGCAGAGGAGGCGGCGAAGGCGCACGCCATGCTCGAGGCGGGCGGCCTGCGCGGTCGGCTGGTGCTCGACTTCACCTGACGGCGCCCCCGATACCCACGCGCTCGCTGCCCGCACCAGCTCGTCGTGCGAGACGTGCTCGAAGGCGGGCAGGGTCAGGAAGTGGCGCGCGACGGTCAGGCCGAGGATGCCGCTCACGGCCAGCAGGGCGCGCACCTCGGCGTCGTCGCCCTCGAACGAGGCCGCCAGGTTCTCGACGCGCTCCTGGAGAAAGGCGCGCACGGTCGCCTCGGCCTCGGGCGAGGTCAGCATGGAGGCGACGAGTGCGCGGGTCTCGGGCGGGAGTCCCTGCATCCGCACGTCGAGGACAGCGGCCAGGTGTTCCGCCGCGCCGCCCTCGTCGCCGGCGGGCAGCTCCGCCGCGATCGCGAAGAGGTCGGCCTTCGAGCCGTAGTGCTGCATCACCAGGGACGCGTGCACCCCGGCACGGTCGGCGATCGCCCGGATCGTCGCGCCGCGGTATCCGTGCAGGGCGAACTCCTCCCGGGCTGCGGCGAGGATGCGCTCGGCGGTCTGGGCGCGCTTCTGATCGCGCGTGGTGGCAGCCATGACGTTCACTATACGACCGTTGAGCAAAGTGCTACGCTCGGCTCAACAGATGTTGAGCGAACGAGAGGCGCGCCATGATCGCGATCGAGGAGCACTGGACGTCGGCCGGGCTGACCGGGGCGCTGAAGGCGCAGCCCACCGGGCTGCGCGACGACAGCCTCGCCCTCAACGAGAGGGGGGACCACCTGCAGCGTCTCGAGGACCTGGGGGATGTCCGCCTCGCCGCGATGGACGAGCAGGGGGTCGATCTGCAGGTGCTCTCGCTCGCACCACCCGGGCCGGGCGCGCTCGCCCCGGCCGACGCGGTCGCGATGAGCCGGGAGCTCAACGATGTCGCCGCCGACGCGGTGGCGCGCCACCCGGACCGGTTCCGGGCGCTGGCCACCCTCCCGCTGGCCGACCCGGCGGGGGCCGCCGCCGAGCTGGAGCGCGCGACGCGGCTCGGCGCGGTCGGCGTCATGCTCTACGGCAGGACCGGCGACACACCGCTCGACGACCCGCGCTACGACGAGGTGCTCGGCCTGGCGGCGTCGCTCGGGCAGCCCGTGTTCATCCACCCCCAGATCCCCGCCCGCGCGGTGCGGGAGGCTGCGTACGGCGGGTTCGACGACGCCGTCGGCCTGGCGCTGTCCACCTTTGCGTGGGGGTGGCACCTGGAGGCGGCGCTCGCCACGCTGCGCCTGGTCGCCCGCGGGGCCTTCGACCGCCACCCGGACCTCCAGGTCGTGCTGGGCCACTGGGGCGAGCTGCTGCTGTTCTGGCAGGACCGCGTGGGCAGCCTCTCGCGCGTGGCCTCGCTCGACCGCCCGGTCGCCGAGGTGCTCCGGGAGAACGTGCACGTCACGGCGTCGGGCATGCTCTCGCCCGCCCTGCTGCGGCACGCGCTCGAGGTGACGACGGCCGACCGCCTGATGTTCTCGACCGACTACCCGTTCCAGCACCCGACCCGGCCGCAGATCGACGCGTTCCTCGGCGAGCTGGGCCCGGCGGACCGCGCGGCCTTCACCGACGGCAACGCCCGCAAACTCTTCCGGATCGACGCCGGGGTCGTGTGACCGAGATCTTTCCGACAGGTTGTCGGAAAGAGCGTACGATGGAGATGTGACACAGGTTCCCGAACGATTCCACCGGCTGCGCTGGTGGGGGCTCGCCGCGATCTCGCTCGGCGTGGCCCTGATCATCATGGACTCCACGATCGTCGCCGTCGCGACACCGGAGATCGTGGCATCCCTCGATCTGAGCACCACCCAGGTGCAGTGGATCCAGGAGGTCTACACCCTCGTCTTCGCGGCGCTGCTCATGGTGTGGGGCGTGATGAGCGACCGCCTCGGTCGTCGCCGTCTCCTCGTCGTGGGGCTCGTGCTCTTCGTCGGCGCGAGCGTCCTGTGCGCCTTCGCACCGACCGGCACCTGGCTCGTCGCCGCGCGTGCGCTGCAGGGCATCGGCGGCTCGATGATCCTGCCGACCACGCTCGCCCTGCTCAACGCCACGTTCCGCGGCACGGAGCGCGGGATCGCGTTCGCGGTGTGGGGCTCGACCATCGGCTCGATGGCCGCCGTCGGACCGGTCCTGGGCGGCTGGCTCACCTCCGCGTACTCCTGGCACTGGGCCTTCTGGATCAACGTGCCGTTCGGCGCGCTGGTCGTCGTCGGGGTGCTGCTCTGCGTCGCCGAGTCCCGGCAGGCCGAGACCGGCCGCTTCACCGACTGGGTGGGCGCGGCGATGTCGGTGCTCGGGTTCGGTCTGCTCGTCTTCGCGCTCATCGAGGGCCGCACCTACGGCTGGTGGCAGCCCACCGACGCGGCGCCCGTGACGCTCGGCGGCCTCAGCGTCATCCCGCTCGTCGTCGTCCTCGCCGTCCTCGTGCTGGCCGCGCTCGTGCTGCGGGAGCGCGCCCGGGTCGCGGCGGGGCGGTCCGTGCTGCTCGACGTCTCGCTGTTCCGCATCCGCTCCTTCGCCACCGGCAACGTCACGGCCCTGACCGTCTCGCTCGGCGAGTTCGGCCTCATCCTGTCCCTGCCGCTGTGGTTCCAGTCCGTGCTCGGCATGGACGCGCTCCGGGCCGGCCTCGCGCTCCTGCCGCTCGCCGTCGGCTCGTTCCTGGCCACGGGCGCCGTGCGCTCGCTGTCCCGGCACCTGTCGGCCGTGCAGCTCGTGCGTCTCGGCATCGTGCTCGAGATCGTCTCGCTCGCGGCGCTGGCCCTGCTCGTCCGGCCCGACTCGTCCGCGTGGGCCTCGGGCGTGCCCCTGTTCTTCTACGGCATGGGCGTCGGCTTCGCGACGGCGCAGCTCACGCAGCTCATCCTCGTGGACGTGCCGCTCGACCGGTCGGGCCAGGCGTCCTCCACCCAGTCGACGGCGCGCCAGGTCGGCTCCTCGCTCGGCATCGCGATCCTCGGCACCGTGCTGTTCACGACGCTGCGGACCGGCACGGAGGCGCGCACGGCCGACCAGGTCGCGGCGGACCCCGGCCTCGGCAAGCTCGTCGACGCCGTGTCGGACTCGGCGGGCGCCCTGATCGGCCCGCTCTCGGAGAACCCCGCGACGGCTGCCGTCGCGGAGGCGGCCCGCGCGGCGCTCACCCAGGGCGTGTCCCACGCCGCGTGGGTCGGTGTGGCCGTGCTGGTGGTCGGCCTGCTCACCACGATCCCGCTGGGCAAGCGACCGGAGCCCGCGCTGCCCGCGGCGTCCGACACCGGCGCCGCCTGAGGCACAGGTCCCGGCGAGGTCGGACCGCTCAGCGTCCGGTGCCGACCGCGTACGCGTCGATCACCGTCTCCGAGAACGTGGCGCCCGCGGCGTCCCGGACCTCGGAGCGCAGCGACACCGTGGTCGCACCGGGCGGGGCCGTGACCGTCGCGGTGTACGCGCCCTCGGCGCCCTGGCCCGGCTTCCCGGGCTTTCCGGGCTCACCCGGCTTGCCCGGTCCACCTGGCTTGCCCGGTCCGCCGGCCGGCTCGACGCGGACCGGGGTCCAGTGCGCGCCGCCGTCCGTCGAGGACCACAGCTCGACGCTCGTCACGGGGGCGGCCCCGGACGCGCCGTCCTGGTGCGAGACCCGCAGGTCCAGCGTGGCGCGCCGGTCCGCGGTGTTGTGCACGTCCAGGCCCTGCACCCCGTAGTCGAGCTGGAGCAGCGGCAGCACCTCAGGCGCCGTCGTGCGGCCGGAGGTGAACCCCCACTCGGTGGTCACGTCGGTCGCCAGCGGCCACCACGGCTCCTCGCGCTGCGTCTCCAGCCGGATGCGGAAGCGGTCGGTGCCGGTGCCGACGTCCTGGGTCGTGAAGGTGCCGGACGCGTCGTCGACCAGCAGGTCGTCACCCTGCCAGACCCGGAACCGGCCCGTCGAGGACTGGTCCGGACCCCACTCCTGGGCGTGGCCCGCGCCGTCGACCCGGTAGGGCAGGTCGACCGCGAGGGTGCTGCCGTCGCGGTGGACCGCCGCCTCCTGCGGCGACGCCGGGGCGGGCCAGAGACCACCGTGGTACACCGCGGTGTTGTAGGTCTCCTTCGGCTGCCGGCCGGGCGAGTACGTGACCGGCTGCCCGAGCATCCACGCGGGCCAGGCGTTGAGGCCCTGTGCCGCGGTGGCGTCGCGCCGGAACTGCACGCCGGGCTCGGTCGAGTAGTACACCGTGCGGCCGGTGACCGGCCCGTCCGGCCACGTCACCTGCCAGCCGCTCAGCGTGGTGCCGCTGGTGATCGTGACCTGCTCGGCGATGCGGACCCCTGCGGGGAACGGCGTGGTCGAGCGCAGCTCGGTCTCGACCTCGGCGAGATCCTTGGCCGACGACCGGTACGTGAGCGACCGGGGTACCGCCCGGCCGTCCTCGTGGTAACCGAGCACGTACTGGTAGGCCGGGGTCACGCGGCCCGTGCCGCGCAGCGTGGCACCGCGCCGTCCCGCGTCCAGCAGGGCCTGGGCGATGTCGCGCCGCAGCGTGAGGGTCGGCAGCGCCTGGTCCTCCATCGTGTTGATCGTGTAGTTGTCGACCTGGTGGAAGAACGGCCCCGGCGTCGAGCCGTACACGACCAGGGCCGCGGCCCCGGCGTCACGGGCGGCCTGCGACTGCGGGTTCAGCGACGGGTCGCCGGTGTCCTCGATCAGCACGACGGCGCCCTTCGCCTGCACGGCGGCGAGCTCCTCGGGCGTGCCCGTGCCGCCGTCCACGATCCGCGCCGACAGCGCGCCGTCGTACTTGGGCGAGCGCACCGCGTAGGCCAGATCGCGGGACACGTCGAGCGGCTTGCCCTTGCCGTGCGTCGAGACGTCGAGCAGCGGCTGGTCCAGGAGGAACCGCGACGTCACCGTGAGGTCGCCCGCGAGCGGGGTCGTCTCGCGCAGCACGTACGCGTCGAGGTCCATGCCGCCGATGTAGTCGCCTGTGCTGGCCGAGACGCTCGTCATCACCGGCCACTCCCGGCCGGGCAGCATGCGGATCACGTCCGCGCTGAGCGCGCGGGGCCGGGCCTTCCGCGGCGTCTCGGCGCGGACGGGGACGGGCTCGCCGTCCAGCACGAGCGTGGCGCCGCTGGTCGTCAGGTCGGCGTCCTGGGCGAAGGTCACGACGGTGTCGAGGAAGTCGGCGTCCGGGGAGACCGCGTCGAACAGCTGCCCCTGCACGGCGTACCGGCCGGCCGGGAGCCGCACCTCGGCGACACCGTCCGTGAACTGGAACCACTGGTTCACGTTCGGGTCGTCGATGCCGTGGATCCAGCCGGAGTCGGGGTTGTTCGCGGGCGTCCCGCGGAAGCGGTCGGCCTCGATGCGCAGCGTGTACATGTCCGGGTCCACCTGGAAGGCGAGCACCGTGCGCACGGCGGGGAACCCGGTGCCGGAGGCGCGGAGCACGCCGGCGAACAGGTCGGGGTCGTCCGCGCGGGGATCGATCGTCACGTCGGCCGACGCGGTCCCGTGGGCGGGGACGGTCAGGCTGTCGGTGGACAGCGTGCCCACCCCGGCCGGGACCGGCTCACCGTCCCCGGCGTTGAGGGAGAGGCTGAGCGTCACCTCGACGTCGGTGTCCGAGTCGTTCGTGTACGTCACGGTCTGGGTCCGGGGCTCCTGGTCGGCGCGCAGGTCGTCGAACAGGCCGAACGAGAGCGACGCGGGCGTGGCCCACACGGTCTGCTCGAGCGCGCCCGGCACCCAGGTGCGGCCGGCGCCCTCGGCGAACACCGAGTTGCCCGTCGGCTCGGCCGAGCCCATGAGCACGGACTTCATGGCCTCGCCGTCCAGGTCCGGTCGCGCCTGCTTGAGCAGGGCGGCCGCGCCGGCGACGTGGGGGGTCGCCATCGAGGTGCCGGACATCGCTGCGTACCGGTCGCCGACCGGCTCGCCGATGGAGGTTCCCGCGGCGCGCGCCGCGACGATGCCGTCGCCGGGCGCCGTGATGTCGGGCTTGATGGCCAGGTCGCCGTACCGCGGTCCCATGGAGGAGAAGGAGGCGATGCGGTCGTCGTCCGACACCGCGCCGACGGTCAGGGCCGAGTCGGCGGTGCCGGGGGTGGTGACGGTGAACGGCGTGCCGCCGTTGCCCTCGTTGCCGGCGGCGATCGTCACGAGCGTGTCGTAACGCGCCGAGATCGAGTCGACGGCGAGCGCGGACGGGTCGGTGCCGTCGGTGTACCCACCGCGCACCCCGAGGCTCATGTTGATGACGTCGGCGCCGTTGGACGCCGCCCACTCCATGGCGTCGATGGCCCACGACTCCTCGCCCTGGCCCTCGTCGTTCAGCACACGGGCGTTGAGCAGACGGGCGCCGGGCGCGACGCCGCGGTTCTCGCCGTCGGAGGCCTCGCCGGTCCCGGCGATGATGGAGGCGACGTGCGTGCCGTGGCCGAGCACGTCGGTCGTGCTCCCGGAGCCGGTGAAGTCCTGCTCCAGGGTGACGACGCCCTCGTCGAGGTCCGGGTGGCCGGTGTCGATGCCCGAGTCGAGCACCGCGACGGTCACTCCTGTGCCGTCCACGCCTTCCGCCCACGCATCGGTGGCGCCGATCTGCGGCGTGGAGTCGGCGTCGGACACCTCCAGCGGGGCGTCGAGCCACACCTTGCCGACGGTCGCGCCGTCCTTGACGGCGTCCAGGAGGGCGGGTGCGCCCTCGGCAGGGACGTCGCCCGCGACCGCGTCGATGGACTCGAGGGTGCGGTCCGCCTCGACGTCGAGCGTGCGCCAGGTCGGCGCGGCCGCACGGGCGGCCGTGGCCGTGGTGGTCTGCACGATCACCGGGAGCGGGTTGTCGCGGCCTGCCGCCTTGTCCACCGCGGCCACGTCGAACAGCCGGAGGTCCAGCTGGTCGGGCACGAGGCCCGCCACGTCGGACGGGATGACGAAGTAGTGGCCTGCGGTGTCACCGAAGGCGTCGTAGGTGACGGGCATCCCGTCGGGCCGCGGCGCCGCCTCGAACCCGACGACGGGTGTGCCGTCGGCGGCGGTGCCGGTGGTGACCCGGTCGCCGGTGATGAGGGTGACATCGGTGTCGGGGACCGAGGGCGGCGACTGGCCGGCGGCGGAAGCGCCCGGCGGCGCGGGGGGAGGCGTGGCGTCTTCGGCGGCCGCCGTGGGCAGGACGCCCACGACGAGGGCGGCAGCAGTGGCCGCGACGACCGATCTGTGTCTTCTCACGACGAACTCCAGTGCTCTGCGGTCCGGGATGCCGGACCTGTCGCGGGAGACGCTGGCAGTCGTCGGGTGCGGTCATGTGACGGAGAGATGACAAAAACGTTTCATCGGAACCGACGGAAGTGTCGGGTTCGGCCCGATCGCCGGCCGGGTCGGCTCCGCACCAGATGCCGCGTGACCGCCGCGACGATCGTGCCGCCGACCAGGGTCCCGAGCAGCACCAGGACGGCGCCGACCGCCCAGAGCCCGGAGTCGTCGGTGGCGGCCGCCTGGTAGGACCAGGCTGCGGTGAAGGGGAGCGCCACGCCGAGCACCGCGAGCCAGGCCGGCAGGAGGACGGTGCCGATCACCACCAGCGCGACCAGCGCGACGACGCACGCGATCACCTGGACGGGACCGTACGGGCCCGACGCGTCGCCGGTGGACGGGTCGACGTGCTGCGTCGTGTCCTGGCCCAGTGCCCACCAGGTCGCCACGGACAGCGCCGCCAGGGTGAACGTGGCCAGGGCGGTGAGGTACGGGTTGCGCGTCGTCATGGGCCCATTCAACAGGTCGCGTCCCACAGGTCACGACCGCCGCGGCGCGTCCGCGACGTGCAGCCAGGCCCCCTTGGCCCACCGCCGCAGGTCGAGCACCTCGACCAGCACGAGCCGGCGCGGCGCCCACGCGTAGGCGATCGTGTCGCGGTACTCGATGCCGTCGCGCTCCCACACCAGGCGGGCCCTGACGGGCACCCAGCAGTCGCGCTGCGCCCGCCGGCGGGGGATCGGCTGCTCGTTGAGCAGCCGCTGCCACCGGTCGCGGGAGGAGTCCCAGCTGTGGTGGGTCGGGTCGTGGAAGCCTGGGGCCGGGCTGGTGGTGCCGGTGGTGCGGTCGTGCATGCGCCGAGTGTGCCGTATGTCGAACAGATGTTCTATTCGGTCAGCGCCTGGGAGGGCGGTGGTCAGTCCTGCGGCAGCCCGAGGTACGGCCCCAGCAGCCGGCGCAGGGGCGCCAGTGCCGCCTCCCGCTCCTGCGTGGTGGCCTCACGCTGCCGCCCGCGGATCTCCTGGGTGGCGCTCAGCAGCATGGCGTCGACGATGTCCGCCGTCGTGTCGGGGTCCGGGTCGCCCAGCTCGCGCAGCGCGTCGCGCAGCGGCTCCTGCAGCGCGGTGTGGAAGTCCTGCATGGGGCCGCGCAGCACCGCGGGCTCGACGACGCTGCCCAGCGCCCGAGCGACGGCCTGCTCGGACCCGCCGAAGAACGCGACGTTGCTCTCCACGTACGCCCACACCTTCTCGCCGGGCGTCGGCGCGGCGTCGATCGCGCTGCGGATGCGGCGCGTCCAGTCGGGGAAGACGTCCGCGACGACCGCCGCGAGCAGGTCCTCGCGGGAGCGCGCGTACTCGTAGACGCTGGTGCGCGCGAGACCGGCCCGCTTGCCCACCGCCGCGAGCGAGGGTGCCTGGCCGGTCTCGGCGAGGAGGGACCGTGCCGCCTCCAGCACCGCCCTGCGCTGGTTCTGCCGGTGCTCGGCGACGGTCGCTGCGGTGATGCGCGGCACGGTACCTCCAGGTCTCTCAGTCGGTTGCTACCTCCAGGATGCCGTCCATCATCCGATAGACGGTGCCGCAGTGGCTCAGCACGTCGTGGTCGTGCGTCACCATCACCGTAGCCACCCCGTTGGCGTGCGCCTCGTGGGCGAGCAGCGCGACGACCTCCTGGCTGCGGTGCCGGTCGAGCGCCGCGGTCGGCTCGTCGACCAGGAGCAGGTCGGGGCTCGTCATGAGCGCGCGGGCGATGCCGACGCGCTGGCGCTCGCCGCCCGAGAGCTTGTCCGGGCGGTGGGCGCGGTGCGTCATCCCGACGTCGGCCAGGAGCTCCATCGGGTCGCGCGGGCGGGCCACGCGCCCGAGGGTGAGCGGCAGGCGCAGCTGGTCCACCGCGGTGAGCGACGGCAGCAGGTTGCCGCTTCGGAACACGAACCCGATGCGCGTGCGGCGCACCTCGGCCAGGCGGCGCGCGCTGAGCCCGGTGAGGTCGGTGTCCCCGATGCGGACCCGACCGGAGTCCGGGGTGATGAGGCCGCCCGCGACCGCGAGCAGGCTCGACTTGCCGGACCCCGACGGGCCGACGACGGCGACGAACTCGCCGGCCGCGACCGTGAGCGAGACGTCGTCGAGCGCCGTGACGGTGCTCTCGCCGTCGCCGTGCACCAGCGTGACGCCGGCGATCTCGAGCCCGGTGCGGGTCGCCACGGTGTGGTCGTGCTCATCGGTAGCCTCCCAGGGCGGTCAGCGGGTCGACCCGCGTGATACGGAGGACGGCGATCGCCGCGCCGATCATGCCGAGGACGACGAGCGGCGCGGCCGCGGCGGCCACGGGTGCCGCCTCGAGGGCGAACGGCATGGGCGACGACGAGATGCCCGCCCCGAGCAGCAGGCCGGCACCGACGCCCACCACGGTGGAGCCCACCAGGAGCACCGCCGACTGCGTGAGGCTGTCGCGCAGCAGGTAGCGCGTGCTCGCGCCGACGGCGCGGAGCACCGCGATCTCGTGCCTGCGCTGGATCGTCACGACGGTGAAGAACGCCCCGACGACGAGCGCGGAGATGACGTAGAGGAACCACTGGATCATCTGCAGCGTCGAGATCTCGGCCGTGTAGCCGGGGGAGGCCCCGAACGACTGCTCGAGCGTCATCGACGTCGTGCCGAGCGCGGCGTCGGCCGCCGCCAGGTCGACGTCGGCGCCGTCGGCGAACCGGACCGCGACGGCGGTCGCGTCGTCGTGGACGTGGTCGGGGACGGGCTCGCCCGGCCGGACGCCTGCGCGCACCTCCTGCCAGGTGGTCAGGTCGACGTACCCGACGTCGACGTGCCCGTAGGTGTGCTGGCCGTCGAGGAAGCCGACGACCTCGAGCTCGGTGCCGATCTGGTCGACGGTGACGACGTCGCCCACGGCGACGCCCTCGTCCTGCAGCGTGCCCGCGAGCACGATCTCGCCGGGGCCGGCCAGGGCCGCTCCGGTCGTGGCCTCGGGGGCCAGCCAGGAGCCCGGCTCGACACCGAACAGCGCGAGGTCGATGTCCACGTCGTCGTCCGTGGTGGTGTTGACCAGGGTGTTGCCGAACGGCGTCGCCTCGGCGACACCGTCGCGGTCGGCCCACTGCTGGGCCACGTCCACGTCCACGACGGAACGGGAGAACGCCGAGGTCTTGTCGACCTCGGACTGGAAGGCGAAGGACGACACCGGGAGCTTCTGCAGCCCCGAGACGCCGTCGTTGACCAGGCCGACCGACAGGCCGGACAGGAGGACCATGAGCAGCCCGATGAGGGCCACGACCGAGCCCATGAGGGCGAACCGGCCCCGTGCGAAGGACAGCTCTCGCCAGGCTAGGAACACGTCGGCTCACCGCCGAGGTTTATCGACATTATGTCGGCAAGATTACCGCGAGGTCGGCGGAGTGCGGGACGGCTGTGACGCGATCCACTCGACGCGACCGAGGGCCGGGTGGGCCGCAGTCGCCGTCGCGAGCTCGAGGTAGTCACCTGGCGAGGTAGTCATCCGGCGAGGTAGTCATCTGGCCCGGGCCGGCTCACCGGGGCGCGCCGTCCGCCGGTAGCGGCTCGGCGAGACGCCGACGGCTCGCGTGAAGGCGTGGCTGAACGAGCTCTCCGAGGCGTAGCCGAGGCGCGTCGCGAGGGCGGCGACCGTCGTCGTGGTGTCGCGCAGGGCGCGCCGGGCCAGCCGGATCCGCCACCGCGCCAGATAGGTGAGCGGCGGCTCGCCCGCCACCGCCCGGAACCGGTGGGCGAAGTGGCTGCGCGACATCCCCACGGCGGCCGCGAGCTCGGCCAGGCCCCAGCCGCGGCCCGGCTCGGCGTGCATCAGCACGACGGCCGGACGCAGCACCGGGTCGGCGAGCAGGCGCAGCCAGCCCGGCCTGTCCAGGGCGTCGGACCCCAGGCCGGCGCGCAGCACGTGCAGCAGGAGGAGCTGTGCGTGCTGGTCGGCGGCGAAGGCCGCACCGGGCCGGTCGTCCGTCAGCTCGCCGGACACCCGCTCGAGCAGACGGCGGATCTCCCCGGCCTCCGTGCTGTCCGCCCCGGTCCGCAGCACCCGGGGCAGGACGGCGGTGAACAGCCCGGCGGACGCCGGGTCGAGCTCGACGTGCCCGCCGAGCACGGCGGCGTCGTCGCCGTCGCCGTACCGGACGACGGCGTCCGCACCCGGCTCTGCTCCGGGGGCCTCGACGGGGCGGAGCGCGGGGTCGCTGGTCAGCACCATGGTCCGCACGCCGTTGAGCACCACGGCGTCACCGGCCGTCAGGTGCAGGGGCGGCTCGTCGTCGGCGACGAGCCAGCACGAACCGCGTACCACGGCGTCGAGCTTGACCGGGGCGTCCGTCGGGAACCGGACCGACCACGCTCCACCCGCGCGCAGCTCGCCCGTGACGACGCACCGCGCGTCGGCGAGCGCCAGGATCTCGGAGAGCGGGTCGACGGCCATGGACCGGACTCTAGTTCAAGTTCGGGCGATCCAGAAGCATTCACAGTGCGGCGCCCTGCCCTCAGGCTGGAGGCATGGAACGAGTCACCTTCAACAACGGCAGCATCGAGATGGTCGGGAACCTGCACCTCCCGCCGGGGTTCGACGAGCGTGAGCGGTACGCGGCGGTCGTGACCGTGCACCCGGGCAGCGGCGTCAAGGAGCAGACGGCGGGCCTCTACGCCCGGCGGATGGCGGAGCGCGGGTACGTCGCCCTCGCCTACGACGCGTCCTACCAGGGGGAGAGCGGCGGCGCGCCGCGCTTCCTCGAGGACCCGGCCGCGCGCGTGGCGGACGTGCACGCGGCCGTCGACCACCTGGCCTCCCTCGGCTTCGTGGACGCCGACCGCATCGGCGTCCTCGGGATCTGCGCGGGCGGCGGCTACGCGGTCAACGCCGCCCTGACCGACCACCGCATCGCGGCCGTCGGGGCGGTCTCCGTGGTCAACCTCGGCCGCGCGTACCGCGAGGCCGGTGGCCCGGCGGGCGACCTCGCCGCGAGCCTCGCGGCCGTCGCGCGGCAGCGGACCGCCGAGGCGCAGGGCGCCGAGCCGCTCGTCGTGCCGTGGACGCCGGCGACGGCGGAGGACGGTGTCCGGGCAGGGCTCGGGGACACCGACGTCATGGACGCGATCGACTACTACCGCACGCCCCGGGGCGCGCACCCGCGCTCGTCGAACCAGCTCCTGTACCGCAGCGCGGCGCTGCTGCTCGGCTTCGACGCCTTCCACCTGGCCGAGGAGCTGCTCACGCAGCCGCTCCAGGTGGTCGTCGGGAACCGGGTCGGCGCCGCCGGGTCCGACCGGGACGGGCACGAGCTGTACCGCCGCGCGGCGGGCCCGAAGGACCTGCTCGTGGTCGACGGCGCGGGCCACTACGACCTCTACGACCGCCCGCAGTACGTCGACCAGGCGGTCGACCGGCTGGCGGAGTTCTACGGGCGGTACCTGGCGGCGGAGGAGGCAGGCGAGCCCCTGGCCCGGGTGGCGGGCGGTCCGGAAGAATCGGCGCCGCCCGCCCGCAACGAACAGGAGCCCTCATGAGTGCGACCTCACCGACCCGGCTGACGGTCGGCGTCTGGCTCGTCGTCGACGGTGTGCTCGACAACGAGGTCCACCGTCTGATCCACGACGGGCACGACCTGGACGCGTCGGAGGTGGTGCGTGCCCGGGGCCTGCGTGCCCGCGGCTGGGAGCTGTGCCGCGCACACCCGCGGCGTGGTGAAGGGCCGGTGGGCTGGCCGCCGCGTGACGCGGCGTTCGACCTCGAGCTCGACGTCGAGACGCTCCGGTACCTGGTCGAGCGATGTGCCTGGGCGCTGTCCGTCAGCGAGCGGCTCGTCGCGGCCGCGCCGCACGACCAGCGCGGCGCGCAGGAGGAGGACGCCGCACGAACCCGTGAGGCCCTGGCGCTGCTGCGAGCGATGGCCGCCGAGGCAGGCTGACGCGTGACCTCAGCGCACCGCGCGGCGCGCCCGGTCGAGGTTGCGGACGAGCTCGTCGCGGGTCTGCCCGTCGAACGAGGCGTTCCACGCGGGCGTGCCCGGCCCGACGCGCCACGACTCGCTCAGCGGGGTGAGGCCGACGGCGTCGTAGCCGAGCGCGTCGTACAGCTCCGCCACGGCCCGGACGGCGTCGGGGTGGTCGCTCGCGACGACGAGCGCCTTCCGGTCGGGTACGCCGGCCGGGCGGGACAGGCGGACCAGGGCGGGCACGGCGTCGCTCGGCACCCGCAGCGGCGAGCGGGGGTGGAACTGGACGTGCGTGAACGCGGCGGCGACCCGTGAGGTCGGCAGCCGGCGCTGACGCAGTTCGTGCACCGTGACGCGGCCGGCCTCCACGTCGGGGCACGTGCCGTCGCGCCACGCCATGTAGTTGTTCGTGTCGACGACGACCTTGCCCACGAGCTCGGCGGCGGGCAGCTCGTCGTCGGGCCGGTACGGGAACGCGGTCACCGCGAGGTCGGCCGCCGCCGCGGCGTCGGCGGCCCACGCGGCGCGCGCCCGCGGGCCGAGCGCGCGCACGAGCGGCTCGAGCGTGCGGGGCGAGCGGCTGTTGGCGAGGACGACGTCGTAGCCGACCGTCACGAGCGCCTGCGCCAGGGTGCTGCCGGCCTGGCCTGCGCCGAGGATGCCGATGGTGGTCACGTCCACGACGCTAGGCCGGGCGCCGGGGTGGCGGCCAGGGCCGTGGCGAGCCGGGGTCGTGACAGACCCCCCGCAACGCGCGCCGGTCAGATCCAGCCGCGCTCCTCGGCGAGCAGCACCGCTTGCTGCCGCGTGGTGACCTGCAGCTTGGCGAGCACCGCCGAGACGTGGTTGCGCACCGTGCCGGGCGCGAGCGAGAGGCTGCGCGCGATCTGGGCGGTGGTCTCACCGTGCCGCCCGGCGCGCAGCACGTCGAGCTCGCGGTCGGTCAGCGGCGGACGCTCGTCGCTCAGGGCGTCGGCGGCGATCTCCGGGTCGACGTACCGCTCGCCTGCGGCCACGCGCCGGATGACGGCGGCCAGCTCGTGCGCCGAGCGTGACTTCGGCACGAACCCCGCCGCGCCGGCGGCCAGCGCGCGCCGCAGCACACCCGGGCGCGCGTGCCGCGTGACGACGACGCACCGCGTCGGCACCGTGCGGTTGAGCTGCTCGGTCACCTGGACGCCGTCGAGCCCCGGCATCTCGAGGTCGAGGAGGCACACGTCCGGCTGCAGCCGGACGGCGGCGGCCACGGCCTGCGCACCGTCGGCGGCCTCCGCGACGACGTCGATGTCCGGCTCGAGGCGCAGCAGCGCGGCCAGAGCCGACCGGATCATCCCCTCGTCGTCCGCCAGCAGCACGCGGATCATCGGGCAGCCTCCTTGTCCGTCACAGCGGGCTCCGTCGGCCGGTCGGGCACCGTGACCACGACCGTGAACGTCTCGCCCTCGCGGCGGCTCACGAGCGCGCCGCCGACGTCGGCCGCGCGCCGCGCCAGTCCCTCGAGGCCGGCGCCCCCCGACCCGTCCGGGACGCCGTCGTCGCCCCGGCGGGCGACGTCGTTGGCGATCTCGTACCGCCACGCCCCGTCCGTGCGCGCGAGCGAGAGGTGGGCCCAGCGCCCCCCGCCGTGCCGCAGCACGTTGGTCGTCGTCTCGCGGATCACCGGGCCGAGGGCGTCGGCGGGGGCGTCGTCGGCGCCCGGGTCGACCGTCGTCCGGACCGACGTACCGGCCGCGCGCAGGAGGTCCGCGGCGTTGGCGAGCTCGTCCCGCAGCGGCACCGACCGGAACCGGGTGGCCAGGTCGCGCGTGCCCTGCCGGGCGTCGTCCACGCTCGCCCGTGCGGCGCGCAGCTGCTCCATGCCGGCCTCCGGGTCCTGCGGCATGAGGCGCTCGGCGAGCTCGAGCTGCAGGGCGACCACCTGGAGGTGGTGCCCCTGCAGGTCGTGCACGTCGTGGGCCAGGCGCAGCCGCTCCTGGGTCGCGGCGAGGCGCGCCTCCGACGCGCGGGCGCGGTCGAGCCGCACGAGCACGTCCCACCACCACAACGAGGAGACGGTCATGACCGGCAGGAGCACCGCGAAGAACACGAGCTGGTACCAGTCGGGCGAGCTGGCGCCCGCGTGGACGTCCACCACGGCGAGCGCCGCGAGAAGGGCCGTGACCGCGAGCGTGACCCGTGCGCGCACCCCGGGCGGCCAGTTGAGCAGCACGAGCGCCTGGGCCAGCGGCAGGACGGCGTAGAGCCACGCCCCCGTCACCGGACCCGCGACCGCGCCGTAGACGGCGGAGACCACCAGGGCTGCCAGGTGCTGCCGCCACACCACGAGCGGCGCGTCCTCCGCGCGGTGCCGGTAGCTCCGCAGCGGGAGCAGGGTCACGGCCCACCACACCAGGCCGCCGGCGCCCAGCAGCCGGGCCGTGGTGACGCCGAACCGTGCGGTGACGAGCGCGTCGACGAGGAGCAGGACGACGGTGAGCTGGAAGAAGGCGATGGCCACGGCGATGTACCACCACGTGGCGCTGATGCTCCGTGTGAGCCGGAGCGCGGCGGTGGCGCCGGGCTCCGGCGAGGGGTCGGTGGGCCCGGGCCTGCTGCTCATCCGCCCAGGCTACGGCCATGACACATGTCATGGCCGGGGGTGCGCCGGCGTCCGCGGGACGGTGACGTGACGACACTTCTGGGCCGGGGGTGCCGGGCGGTGGACTGGGTGCACCCGCCGGGGCCTCCCGACGGTGACACTCTCGTCCCCCAGGAGCAGACCATGGACGTCGTCGGAACCCTTCAGGAGCTCGTCGGGCAGGTGCCCGCCCTCGTGCGACCGCTGATCGTCGCGCTCGCCGGCGCCATCCCCTACGTCGAGGGCGAGGGCGGCGCGGTCCTCGGCATCGTCAGCGGGATCCACCCGGTCGTCGCCGCCGTCGCCGCGGCGGCGGGCAACTTCCTCGTCGTGGCGGGGCTCGTCCTGCTCGGCTCGGGCGCGCGCCAGGCCGTCGTCGCCCGCCGGCGCGCGGGCTCCGTGGCGGTGGCGGAGGCGCCGGAGGACGAGCGCCGTGCTGCCCGGCGGGCGAAGTTCACGCGGGCGTACGAGCGGTACGGCGTGCCGGGCGTGAGCCTGCTCGGTCCGCTGCTGCTGCCCACGCACTTCACCGCCACGATGCTCGCGGCCACCGGGGTCGGCAAGGCGCGGGTC
The DNA here is from genome assembly GCF_013004695.1 of Promicromonospora citrea. Taxonomy (GTDB): domain Bacteria; phylum Actinomycetota; class Actinomycetes; order Actinomycetales; family Cellulomonadaceae; genus Promicromonospora; species Promicromonospora citrea. Next base: position 1,709 of record NZ_JABEMG010000029.1, on the reverse strand, counting down.
CTCGTCTGGCAGGCGGTGGCGATCGTCGGGTGGACGACGCTGACGGCGCTCCTCGTCACGGGCGTGCTCGGCGCGGTCCGCTGACCCACCCCCCTTCCCGCCGAGGTAGTCACGTGACTACCTCGGCGATTTGTCGTGCGGGGTGGGAGGGGGCGCGGCTAGGGTCCTGTCGGCCGACACCCGACGAGGAGTGCTGATGTCCCACGTGCCCGATCCCGCGAAGCGGAACCCGTCCACGCGTGACGACCTGACCAACGTCGTCTTCCTGCGCACCGAGGTCACCTCCCCGTACCTCGAGGTGGGCGAGTACACCTACTACGACGACGAGGGCCACCGGCCGCCGTTCGAGAAGGCAAACGTCCGGTACCTGTACGGACCGCAGCGGCTCGTGATCGGCCGGTTCACGGCGATCGCGCCCGGCGCGTCGTTCCTCATGCCGGGTGGCAACCACCCGATGGCCGGCCCGTCGACCTTCCCGTTCACGATGTTCGGCGGCACGTGGACCGAGAACACCCTCGACGCGTTCCTCGCGATCGAGCAGCCCGGGGACACGGTCGTCGGCAACGACGTGTGGATCGGCCGGGACGCCACGATCATGCCGGGCGTCACCATCGGCGACGGCGCGGTGGTCGGCGCGCACAGCGTGGTGACCAAGGACGTCGAGCCGTACACGATCGTCGCGGGCAACCCGGCCCGTCCGGTCCGGATGCGTTTCGAGCCCGCCGACGTCGAGCGGCTGCTGGCGGCGCGCTGGTGGGACTGGCCGACCGAGAAGATCACCGAGCACGCCGCGACGATCATGGCGGGCACGCCCCGGGACATCGAGCGGCTGGCGGGGGAGTAGCGACGGCGAGCCGCGCCGCCCGTCGTTACGGTGGGGCACATGGAGATGCCCGTCGCTCAGACCCGCCCCGTTCTCGTGTTCGACGTGCTCGGCACCGTCGTCGACCAGGTGGGGAGCCTGCGGCGCCGGCTCGGGGAGGTCGCGGGGCTCGACGAGGCCGCTGCCGCGGACGTGGCCGGGCGGTGGCTCGACCACGTGGGGGAGCAGGAGCAGGCGGTCGCCGACGGCGCCCGACCGTTCGTGCCGAGCCACGAGCTCGACCACGAGGCGGTGAGCCTGCTGGTCGCGCAGGGCCTGCTGCCGCAGGAGTCCGCCGACGGTCTCGCGGACGCCTCGCAGTGGCAGCGGCCCTGGCCCGACTCGGTCGCGGGGCTGGACCGGCTGGCGGACCACGTGACGCTGGTCGCGCTGTCGAACGCGAGCCGCCGCGACCTCACCGGGTTCGGCGCCCGTGCCGGGCTGCGCTGGCACCAGGTGCTCTCGGCGCAGGACGCCGGCACCTACAAGCCGGCCCGCGCGGTCTACGAGCTCGCGTTCGCGTGCGCGTCGTCGGGGTCGGACACGCCGTACATGGTCGCCGCCCACGCGTGGGACCTGCGGGCGGCCGCCGCCGCCGGGATGCGCACCGCGTACGTGCCGCGCGAGAACGGTGACGAACCTCGGCCGGACGACGCCTTCGACCTGTACGCGCGCGACCTCGCGGACCTGCACGCGCAGCTGGTCGCCGGCAGCTAGGGGCAATGCCGGGAAGTTAGGGCGTTGCGTGTGGTGTCAAGACCGTGTTTGTGCTGGTAGCAGCAGCGAAGCTCCTGTAGTTGAGAGCAGTCCGCCAAGACAGCCTTCACCGCAGGAGCTTCGCCGTGTT
>NZ_JABEMG010000289.1 GCF_013004695.1 Promicromonospora citrea | reverse complement strand
GTGCCAGGCCGCCGCGCGCAGCGCGTCGTAGGCGGGCAGCGGCGCCGCGCGGTCGGCCGACGCGCCGCCCCACTCGGTGTCGACGGGCCCCGGCTCCACGAGCGTCACCCGGAGGCCGAACCCGGCCACCTCCTGCGCGAGCGCCTCGGTGAGGCCCTCGAGCGCCCACTTCGACGCGCTGTACCCGCCGAGCCCCGGCCACGCCGCGACACCGCTCGAGCTCGACACCTGGACCACGTGGCCGCTGCCCTGGGCCCGCAGCACGGGCAGGGCCGCCTGGGTCACGTGCAGCACGCCGAGCAGGTTGACCTCGAGCTGGGCGCGGAGCTGGTCGGGCGTGATCTCCTCGACGTAGCCGAACAGGCCGCGGCCCGCGTTGTTGACGACCACGTCGAGGCGCCCGAACCGCTCGGTGGCCGCGTGCACGGCCGCGAACGCCGCCTCCCGGTCCGTCACGTCCAGGCGCAGCGGGAGGACGGCGTCGCCGTGCGCCGCCGCCAGCTCGTCGAGCGTGTGCGGGTCGCGCGCCGTGGCCGCCACGCGGTCCCCGCGGGCCAGCGCGGCCTCGGCGACGGCTCGACCGATCCCCCGGCTCGCCCCGGTCACGAACCAGACCCGCCCCGTGCGGTGCGCCGTCACGGGACGAGCACCACCTTGCCGCCCGCGCGCCCGCTCGCGACCAGCTCGTGCGCGCGCGGGGCCTGGTCCAGCGGCAGGACGGCGGCGACGGGCACCGTCACGGCACCGCGCGCCACGAGTCCGACCAGCTCGGCGAGCTCGACGGCCGACGGCTCGGGGCGCTCCGAGGAGGCGACGCCGTGCGCTGCGGCGTCCGGGTCGGCGACCGACAGGACGCGGTCGGTGCCGCCGCGCAGCGCGACGCTGTCCGGCAGCACACCGGCCCCTGCCGCGTCGAGCACGGCGTCGACGGCGGGGCCGGTCCCGTGCCCCGTGAGCGCCCGGACGCGCTCGACGAGGCCCGCGCCGTACCGTGTCGGCGTCGCGCCGTAGCCCGCGACCCGCTCCTGGTTGGCCGCGGACGCGGTGCCGATCACGCGCACGCCCGCCGCCACGGCGAGCTGGGTGGCGAGCCCGCCGACGCCGCCG
>NZ_JABEMG010000288.1 GCF_013004695.1 Promicromonospora citrea | reverse complement strand
TGGCGGCCCGGCCGCGCACCCCCGCGACCGGCGCGACCACACCGTTGGCCCGCACCGGGCAGTAGTGCAGGGCGGCCGTGCGCAGCCCGCGCCGCTCGGCCACCGCCGCGGCGACCTCCTGGCCCAGCAGGCCCGTGACGAGCGTGTCCGCGCCGCCCGCGTCGTCGAGCAGCGCGGTCAGGCCCGTGCGCAGCTCGTCCCAGCCTGCCGCCGCGACCGCGCGCAGCGCACGGACCCGGCGCACCGGGTGCGCGGAGCGCATGTCGCGGCGCACGAGGTCGGAGCCGAGCAGCTCCGCCGAGTCGATACCCAGCGGCACCGGGTCCAGCCCCAGCCGCCGCGCGAGCGGCACGAGGTTCGGGGCGACGCCCGTGACCACCTCGTGCCCGCGCCGGCGCAGCTCCAGCCCGACGGCGAGGGCGGGCTGGACGTCTCCTCGGCTGCCCACGAGGGCCATCACGTGTCGCACGCGCGCACCCTACCGACCCCGTCGCCCCGTCCCGTCCCCGTACCGGAGGCCCCGTGACCATCCCGCCGACGGCGACCCCGCTCGCCACCAACCGCCTCACCTACGACGACGACCTGTTCCTGCGCACCCGCCGCGTGCTCGGCGTCTCGGTCGTCAACCAGACCGTCTGGCGCCTGCCCGTCCCGCTCGAGGAGCGCGCGGTGCGCGCGGTGCACCGCGGTCTGACCGAGGGTCCGCTCCAGCGGGTCGTGCGGCCGGGCCGCCTGCCCGGTGCCCGCGCCCGGTGGTCCGAGTCCGGCATCTTCCTGCCGCCGTCGATCGAGTCCACCCCCGTCCGCGACGACGCCGTGCTCACCTGGGCCGATCGCCAGGCCCAGGCGCACCTCGACCCCGAGAACGGCCCCACGTGGGCCCTCGCCGCAGCCCCCACGATCGGCGGCGGTGCGGTCCTCAGCTTCGTCACGTCCCACGTCGTGGCCGACGGCGGCATGCACGTCGGCGCGCTGCAGGCCGCCGTCGCCGCGGCGGGGTTCCGCGCGGACGACGCCGACGGGTTCGTCGACCGCCGCCTGCCCCGCGAGGGCGAGCGGATCCGCACCGGTCTCGTGGCCGACCTGCGCGACGCGACCGGGCAGGCCCGCGCCGTCGTCGGCGGGCTGCGGAAGGCCGTGCGCCAGGGGCC
>NZ_JABEMG010000287.1 GCF_013004695.1 Promicromonospora citrea | reverse complement strand
CAGGCCGCCGCGCTGCGCTCCGGCGCCGACCTGTTCGACGGCGTCGAGTACGGCGACCGTGTCGCGGGCGGGGACGACGACGCCGCGCTGCGCGCGCTCGACGCCGCGGTCGTCGCCGCCCGGCCGGAGGTGGCCGCATGACCCAGCCGGTCCTCGTCCCGCCGTCGGCCACCGTGACGGCGCCGGCCGTGCAGGTGAGCGCGTCCGACGAGCCGCCCGTGGTGATCGGCGACGACACGACGGGCCTCTCGCGGGCCGCCCGCCGGTGGCGCCGCCTGCGGTGGCCGCTCACCGTGCTCGTCGTGCTCGCCCTCCTCGTGCTGTTCCTCATGGTCGTCCGCCCCGCGACGTCCGCGGCGCCCTACGCCCCGGACAACCCGGAGGCCGACGGCGCGATGGCGGTCGCGGAAGTGCTCGGGGACCAGGGGGTGCGCGTCACGCACGTGACGACGGTCGCCGAGGCCACCGCCGCGGCGGGGCCGGGCAGCACGCTGCTCGTCACGCCGAACCCGTCCTTCTTCGCCGACGACCAGATCTCGAGCCTGAACCGCACCGGCGCCGACCTCGTCGTGCTGCAGCCCGACTACAACCTGGTCGACGGCGTCACGCGCGGCGCCGTCGACACGACGTACGGCGCCGCGGACGGGCCGGTCGAGCCGCAGTGCGCCGACCCGGCCGCGCGGGCGGCGGGCCCGCTCGGCCTGCGGCCGGGGCTCTACGACACCGGCGCCGGCAGCGTGCGCCCCGAGCTGTGCTGGTCCGACGGGTCCGCGGCGGCCTACGCCCGCCTCGCGCTCGGCGGCCGGTCGGTCACCGTGGTGAGCGACGCGTCCGTGATCCGCAACGACAGCGTGCTCGAGGACGGCAACGCGGCGCTCGCCCTGTGGATGCTGGGGCAGCACGAGGACCTGGTCTGGTTCGTGCCCGACCCGATGGACGTGACGACCTCGGCGGACGAGCCGACGCCCGCCGACCGCGGGCAGATCGACGCGATCATGCCGCCGGGGTCCGCCCCGGTCGCGCTGGTCGTCGTGCTCGCCGGGGCGCTGCTCGTGCTGTGGCGCGTGCGCCGGCTGGGCCCGCTCGTGGTCGAGGACCTGCCCGTGCTCGTCCGCTCGGCCGAGACGACCCGTGGCCGCGCCCGCCTGTACCGCGCCGCCGGCGCCCGCGGCCAC
>NZ_JABEMG010000286.1 GCF_013004695.1 Promicromonospora citrea | reverse complement strand
GCCTCGACCCGGCGTGCCGCCCTGCACCGGCCGTCGCGCGCCCGCGCTCGCCGCCGCGCTCTCTGCGCCCGCGCACGCGGCCCTCGTCGGGGCGTGCGTGCTCGCCGTCGCCGCCTCGGCGCACGTGCAGCTCGCCGGCCGGATCCCGCTGCCCGACCTCGCGCGGCTGCGCGTGACAGGGACGCTCGTCGGCACGGTGGTCGCGCAGCCCGAACCGTTCGTGCTCGCACCCGGAGCCGACCGGTACCGCTGGGTGCTCGACGCGCGCTCCGCCCAGGCGCGCGGTGTCACCTCACCGGCCCGGGCCCGTGTCCAGGTGCTGTCAGCGAGCCCACCCCGCTACGGCGCCACGGTCACGGTGTCCGGGCCCCTCCGGCCCGCGGACCCGGGCGCGGGCGAGGCGGCGGCGCTCACCACCGACCGGGCGCACGAGATCCGCGCGCCGCCCCGCCTGCTCCGCGCGCTGGACGACCACCGCGCCGCTCTGCTCGACGTCACCGCACCGCTCTCCCCGCAGGCGCGCGGGCTCGTGCCCGGCGCCGCGATCGGCGACACCTCACGACTGCCCGAGGAGATCGCCGACGACATGCGCGTGAGCGGGCTGACGCACGTCACGGCGGTGTCGGGCGGGCACTTCGCCGTGGTGGTCGCGGTGCTCACCCTGCTGTGCTCGGTGGCGCGCGTGCCCCGCGCCGCCCGGGTGGTCCTCGTGGCCCTGGCCGCGCTCGCGTTCGTCGCCCTGGTGCGGCCGGAGCCCGCCGTGCTCCGGGCCGCCGTCATGGCGGGGTTCGCCCTCACCGGGGTCGCGCTCGGCCGGCCCGCGCGGTCAGCGCCCGCGCTCGCGGGGGCGGTCGTGGGCCTGCTCGTGGTGGACCCGTGGCTCGCGCGCTCGTACGGGTTCGTGCTGTCCGCCGTGGCCACCGGTGGGCTGGTGCTGCTCGCCGCACCCCTCGCGGCCCGCCTCGCCCCCTGGACGGGCAGCGCGGCCGCGTTCGCGCTCGCCGTGCCGACCGCGGCCCAGGCGGCGTGCGGCCCGGTGCTCGTGCTGCTCGACCCGTCCGTGTCCACGGTGTCCGTGCCGGCCAACCTGCTGGCGGCGCCCGCGGTCGTGCCCGCGACCGTGCTGGGGCTCGTCGCCACGGTGCTCGCTCCGTGGCTGCCCGCGGTGGCGAGCCCCGTGGCGTGGGCGGCGGGCTGCGCCACCGGGTGGATCGCGGCGGTCGCGCGCGCCTGC
>NZ_JABEMG010000285.1 GCF_013004695.1 Promicromonospora citrea | reverse complement strand
CCGGGTGTGGGCCGGCCTGGCCGCCCGGTCGCGCGGCGCGGTCGGTCCGCTCGCCGCGCGCCAGGTGGCCCGCCGCCTCGCGGTGTACGTGGTCCCGGTCGTCCTGCTCGTGCTCGCGGGCGGCGCCGCGAGCCTGGCGGGCGGCTTCACCGGTACCGCGGAGCGCCTGCGCGCCGACGTGGACGTGCTCGCCGTGGGCGCGGACGTGCGGGTCGGGGCACCGGAGAACGGCCGCCTGTACGCGGCGCCCTACCTGCCCGGCGGCTCCGGCCCGGGTGGCGACGCGGCCGCGTCCGCCCCGGCGCTGTCGGTCACCGCCCACTCGGACAGCATCCCCGTCACGCTCCTCGCCCTGCCCGCCACCGTGCTCCCGCAGATCGTGCGCGCGCCCGACGGTGCCCTCGACCTGGACACCGTGGCGGCCGAGCTCGCGGTCGACGCGTTCGCCGGAGCGCCCGCCCTGCCCGACGGCGCGCGCGACGTCGGCCTCACCGTCGAGGGCAGCATCGGCACCACCGACGAGACGGAGCCCTGGGGGGCGGCCCGCCCGCACGAGCTCGACCTGTCGCTCCTGCTCGCGGCGCCCGACGGTACCCTCGCGCACGTGCCGCTCGGCGAGCTCACGGAGGGCGACGGCACCGGGGACACCCTCGGCCCGCAGCGGACCACCCACGAGCTGTCCGGCGCCGTGCCCGCGCCGCCCGCCGGGCTGACGTGGCACGTCGCCGCCCTGGACCTGGCCACGCGCCCGGGCTGGACGCCGGCAGAGGCGGAGCTCGTCCTGAGCGGGCTGTCCTCCGGTGGTGCGCCCGTCGACGCCCCCGCGTGGACCCGGTCCGACACGCTCGACGGTGCCGGTGGCCTCGAGCTCGAGGCGGACGACCCCGACGGGGACGTCCGCCTGACCATGCCCCTCGGCGGCGCGGCCACCGGCGCGAGCCGGCTGCGGCTGCTGTCGACGCCGCAGGCCGGCCCCGTCCCGCTGCTCGCGTCGGAGTCGCTGGCCACGGCGCTGGACCTCGCGCCCGGCGACACCGTCGAGCTGACCCTCGCCGGGACCCGGGTCCCCGTCGTCGCCACCGGTTCGGCCGGCACCGTCCCCGGTGCGCTCGACCCGTACGCCGCGCTCGTCGACCGGGGCGCGCTCGCTGCCGTCCTCGTGCGCACCGTGAGCGAGCCCGTGCTGACCGACGAGGTGTGGCTCGCCGCCGGGCCGCCCGGAGCTCCCCCGCCCGCCACCGCCGTCGCGCGCCTCGCC
>NZ_JABEMG010000284.1 GCF_013004695.1 Promicromonospora citrea | reverse complement strand
GGCGGATTCAATCGGTGGTTGCAACACCGGTTGTGTCGGCTGAGAGTAGCTTGCTCATTGCTTCGTAGGGTGTGTGCCAGTCCAGGACCTTGCGGGGTCGTCCGTTCATCACCAGGGCGACGTCTGCGAGGTCCTGGGCTGTGTGGACCCTCAGGTCGGTGCCTTTGGGGAAGTACTGGCGTAGCAGCCCGTTGGTGTTCTCGTTGGTGCCGCGTTGCCAGGGCGAGTGCGGGTCGCAGAACCACAGGTCCAGGTCTTCGACGATCTGGATGCCCGCGAACGGTGTCATCTCCCGGCCCTGGTCCCAGGTCAGCGAGCGGCGTAGGTGGGCCGGTAGGCGGGTGATCTGGTCGCGCATCGCGGCGGCGACCTGCTGCGCGCCGTGTCCGTCGGGCAGGTGCAGCAGTATCAGGTACCGCGTCTGACGTTCGACCAGGGTCCCGATCGCCGAGCCGTTGCGGGTGCCGGTGATCAGGTCGCCTTCCCAGTGCCCGGGCACGGCCCGGTCCTCGATCTCCTCGGGACGCTCCGAGATCATGACCTGGGGTGGTAGCACGTGGGCGGCGCCGGCGCGTTGAGCGCGGGTGACCGCCTGCGGGCGGCGGACCGCGCGTCCCGACCGCAACGCGGTATGCAGCTCTTTACGCAGCCCGCCACGGCCCAGGACATACAGCGACTGGTAGATCGCTTCGTGACTGATCCGCATGCTCTCATCATCGGGGAACTCCCGACGCAGGTGGCGGGAGATCTGCTGCGGGCTCCACGACCGGGCCTTGCCCGTGCCCGGCTCGTGCCCGCCCAGACACTCACTGACCCAGGCGGCCAGGGCCGGGTTGGACGCGAGCTTGCCCGGCTTGGGACGGGCCAGACGTTGTTCGGCCCGCCGGTGCGCGACCGAAGCCTTGTACCGCCGCGCGTCGGGATGTGTGCCCGCGGCCAGCTCCCGGGTGATCGTGGACGGCGCCCGCCCCAGCACCCTCGCGATCTGGCGCGCGCTGGCCCCCTCGGCCCGCAGCAGCGCGATCTCCTCACGCTCCGCGAACGACAACAACCGGCCCGAAGGCTTCACCAGAGACACATCGGGCATCCCACCAGCCTTACGGATCCAAGCCTGTGCTGACCAGGTCGTGATCCCGGCAGCCTGCGCGGCTGCCGGGATCCGACCATGAGCACGTAGATCAGACCAGAAGACCCGCCGGTGCTCCCGGGGCACGGGTAAACGGCTCCAAGACTTCATCGAACACCCCGATCATCAGGGGTGTTGCGACCACCAGTTGAATCCGCC
>NZ_JABEMG010000283.1 GCF_013004695.1 Promicromonospora citrea | reverse complement strand
GCGGCGGCGTGCGCGACGGCGTCCGCCTGCGCCGTGATCCGGTCGGCGACGTCGTCGAGGCCGCCGGCGGGCTCGGGCTCGGGAAGCGCGACGTGCACGCCGGGTGCGACACCGGGCGCCGTCCGGGCGAGCAGCCCGGCGATCCGCTCGACGCCGGGCAGGTCCGACCCGCCGTCCCGGTCCGGCACGGCGATCACCCCGACGGCCGTCAGCGGCGAGCCCGCCAGCAGGGCGGCGATCTCGCGGTCGGCGTCGGGGTCGGTACCCGCGTCGTCGGCGGTGAGGACGAGGCTGCGCGTCATGCGCCCAGTGTCGCGCAGACGCCGCTCCTGACCGCCGTTCACGGCCGGGCCGTCACGCACGGCCGACGACGCTGGTGCCGAGCACGTCGCCCACCCTGCCCAGCTCGACCTCCAGGTCCCAGGGGGTGGTCTCGTGCGGGATGGCGGCCGGCACGCAGCGCGCCATGACGGCGTGCAGCGTGAGGCTCGCGCCCAGCGTGTCGGCCTTCCACACCCCCGGGCCCACCACCTCGAACTCGGCGGGCCCCGTGCGGTGCAGCACCACGACGTACTCCTGGCCGCTGCGCAGCACGGCGGGCATCCCGGAGGCAGGCGGCCGGGCCAGGGAGCCCATCTGCGAGACCGTGACGTCCTCGTCGTCGATCTCGCCCAGCAGGACCTTGCGCAGCCGCACCTCCGTGCGGGTGTACGGCACCCGGTCGACGACCTCCACCTCCGCGCGGTCGGCCTGCACGAGGGCCACGGCGTCGGCGTCGGCCACCAGCTGCTCGACCGTGGCGTACCGCTCCGGCACGGCGACGTCCAGCGCACGGGCCTCGGCACCGCACCCGCCGAGCAGCAGGCTCGCGGCCACCACGCCGAGGAGCGCGCTCGCGTGCCGTCGCATGGTTCGTCCGTCCCGTCGGGCCGCGCACCCCTACGCGGTCGTGCAACGAATGCTGCTGCGTTGCGCAACGGGACGGCAAGGTCCGGCACGGGCGAACGACCGTGTCCAGGGCCCGATTTACAGCGATGTGAAATCCAGCCGGAGCCGCCGGGTGAAAATCCTCGCCGCGCTCAGGCCGCGTGCGTCTCCGCGATCGCGCGCACCAGCCCCGACGTCGAGATCGAACCCGTGCGGTACCGCTCGACGGCGCGCAGCAGCGCGTCCCCCACGTCCCGCGGCACCCGCGACGAGCGAGGCTCCGGGCGCCAGATCTCCCGGTCGAAGACGGCGGTGCGCCGCGCCGGCCCCCGGAACAGCCGGCCGGCGAGCGGCGGCGGCGGCGGGACGGGCGGCAGCGGCG
>NZ_JABEMG010000282.1 GCF_013004695.1 Promicromonospora citrea | reverse complement strand
TTACGCCGCGGTGGTGAGCGTAGTGCTGGTCGTGTTCTTCTCGTAGTCGACGGGGCTGGTGTAGCCGCACCAGGAGTGTCGGCGGCGGTTGTTGTAACGAAGGATCCAGCGGAACACCTCGCGCCGGCAGGTGGCCTCGTCGGGCCAGCAGGCCGCGTCCTGCAGGACCTCGCGTTTGAGGGTCGCGTTGAACGATTCCGCGAGGGCGTTGTCGGCCGAGGTGCCCACCGCGCCCATGGACTGCCTCACGCCCAGAGCCGCGCAGAGGTCGGCGTAGGCCTGGGAGGTGTAGACCGACCCGTGATCGCTGTGGAAGACCGCCCCGGCCAGCGACCCACGGGTCGCGGCGGCGGCGTTGAGCGCGTCGGTGACGAGCTCGGTGCGCATGTGGTCGGCGACCGCCCAGCCGACCAGACGACGGGAGTAGCAGTCGATCACGGTGGCCAGGTACAGGTTCCCGCCGCCCGCGGCCGCACTGATCGGTAGGTAGGTGATGTCGCCGACGTAACGCTGGTTCGGCGCCTTCGCGGTGAAGTCCCGCCCCAGCAGGTCCGGCACGACCCGGTCGGCCGGCTCGGGGATCGTGGTGCGGGCCCTGCGTCTCTTGACGTAGCCGGCGATCCCGGCCGCCCGCATCACCCGCGCGACCCTCTTGTGGTTCACCCGCTCCCCGGCCGGGGCGCCGTCGTTCAGCTCCGCGGTCACCCGTGGCGCGCCGACGGTGTTATCGGCTGCGTGGATCGTGCGGATCCGTGCCTGAAGGGTCGCGTCCGCGGCAGCCCGCTGGGCCCGCGCTGGTGCGGACGCCTTCCAGGCGTAGTAGAACGAACGCTCGATCTCGACGAGCTCGCACAGTCGCTTCACCGAGTAGGTGGCGGCATGGTCGGCAACGAACTGGAAGCGACTCACCAGCGCGTCTCCCCGGCGAAATACTTCGCCGCTTTCTGCAGGATCTCCCGCTCGGTGGCCAGCTTCGTCGTCTCGACCCGCAAGGCCGCGTTCTCCGCCTCGAGGCGGGCGATCTTCTGCTGCGGTGTCTCATCTGCGGGCACCGTCGCGTGGGGCGTCGCCGTGGTGGGCCGCAGCGGGCTCGACGTGCGTGTTCCGTCCGGCGCGGTCTTCCTGCCGGTCCCGTAGGCATCGATCCAGCCCCGCAACGTGCCACGCACGATCCCGAGGTCCTCAGCGATACCGCGGACCGTGGCGCCGGGCGTGGACTCGTACAAGTCCACGGCCTGGCGACGGAACTCCTCGGAGTAGTTCTTCCTGGCCATAGTTCCTGATCATCTCGCTTCCCCAGCAGATGCTGGAATCAGCGTGTCCAAGAACCAGGGTCAG
>NZ_JABEMG010000281.1 GCF_013004695.1 Promicromonospora citrea | reverse complement strand
GCGCCGAGCAGCACGAGCACCGACGCACCGGCCACGGGCAGGACGAGGCCGGCCGAGCGCTCCGGCTCGGCGGGCAGCAGCGCGAACGCGCCCTCGAAGGCGATGGCCTGCACGGCGCCGTCCTCGACGCGCATCGCGAGCGTGCGCTGCCCGCCCACCTCGCGCCAGACCCACGGCGCGACCTCCTCGTACAGGGCGGGCGCCGCCGCGTTGGGGCCGGGGGTGAACAGCAGACGGCCGCCGGGGCGCGCGGTGACCTGGGTCGCGCCGACGACGTCGAGCGCCGCGAGGAACGTGCTGTGCATGCCGCGCGAGGACACGTAGCTGCCCGCGGCGAGCGCGGCGTGCTCCTGCGCGGTCGGCTGGGGCGCGGTGGGGGCGGGCTCGCCCGGGAAGTAGCGGTCGGTGAAGCCGTGCAGCACCGACTCGCGCAGGGTCAGCGTCGCCGCGGGCGTGCTGCCGCTGCTGTTGACGGCGACGAAGACGCCGGTGCGGTCGTCCGGGTAGAGCTGGAGGTGGGCGTGGAAGTACTGGGTGTCGCCGCCGTGGCCGAGGATGCGGTGGCCGTTGCGGCTCTCGTCGAAGAACCCGAGGGTCATGCGCGGGGCCTGCGCGAGCGTGCCGAGGGTGTCGGCGGTCAGCGCGGGGGCGTGCAGCAGGTCGAGGGTCTCGCGCCCCAGCAGCGTGCCTGCGCCCGGCTCGCCGAGCTGGGCGAGCATGAAGCGCGCCATGTCCGGCGCCGACGACGTGAGCGCGCCCGCGGGTGCCGTGCCGACCAGCTCGAACGGCCTGGCGGCCTCGGACGACGACGGGTACCCCTGCGACATCCGGTCCCGCAGCTCCTCGGGGAGCGGCTGCTCGAAGGTCGACGACGTCATGCCCGCCGGCTCGAAGATGTTCTGCCGCACGAAGTCCTCGAACGGCACGCCGCTGACGCGCTCGACGACGTACCCGGCCAGCGCGTTGCCGTAGTTCGAGTACGCGGGGACGGTGCCGGGCTCGTAGACCTGCTCCGGCGGGTCCTGGGCGAGCGCGTCACGCAGGGGCTGGGCGACCTCGCCCGTGCCGATGAGGCCGCCCACCCGCTCCTCGAACCCGGCGGTGTGCGTCAGCAGGTGCCGCAGCGTGACCGGGGTGTCGAAGCGGCGGGGCACGTCGATGTCGACGTACTCGGACACGTCCGTGTCGAGGTCGACCTCGCCGCGCTCGACGAGCTGCAGCACGGCGGTCGCGGTGAACAGCTTGGAGACCGAGCCGGGGCGGAACAGGGTCCGTTCGGCCTCGACGGGGACGGGCTCGCCGCCGCCGGGCAGCTCGACCTCGACGTGGATCGCCAACCGCGTTCACCTCCTTCTCAGTGCCCGGGGCTCATCGGCTGACCCGGACCCGCTGCGGCAGGGCCCGTTCCGCGTGAAACCGGCCCAT
>NZ_JABEMG010000280.1 GCF_013004695.1 Promicromonospora citrea | reverse complement strand
CGCGGCGCCCGGGCCCGCCGGCGGAGCGGCCGGAGCGACCGGCGCGGCGCCCGGGGCGGCAGCGGCGGCGCCACCACCCGACGAGAGGTTGCCGAGGAAGCCCTCGACGCGCGACCGCATCGGACCGATCAGCGCACCACCCACACCCACGATCAGAATTCCGGCCACCGTGGCGAGGAATGCGATGAGGACGGGCATTGTCACCGTGGTGCCGATACCGACCTGGTTGACCGCGGCGATAACACCGAGCGCGATGATGAGGAACGACACCGCCTTCGCCACGAGAGGGCCGTAGGAAACACCGCCCATGGTGCGCGTCAGCAGATCCTTCACCGCATTTGCGATGGCACCGGCGATCACCACGATGACGATCGCGACGAGCAGGCTCGGCAGCCAGGCCACGATGTCGTTCACGATCTGGCTCACCGGGTTCGTGGGCCCGAAGGCGCTGAGCGCGAGCTGCAGCGTGATGAGCAGGATGAAGTAGTAGATGATCTTCGTGAGCAGCCCGATCGGCTCGATCCCCGAGCCGGAGAGGAGCCGGTTCGCGCCCGCGCGCTCCAGCACCCGGTTGAACCCGATCCGGTTCAGGATCATGCCGACGAAACGGGCGATCGCCTTCGCGATGAAGTATCCGATGAGGAATACGACCAGGAACACGAGAAGCTTCGGGACGAAGCTTGCGACGGCACGCAGCGCGCTCGTGAGCGGCTCCAGCCAGTCGACCTGGTAGGGCACGGTGAGCCCTGCCTGTAGAAATGTCATGGTTCTCTCCCCCTCTGAGACCTTTCCGGGCACCTTGCGGTACGCCACGGTGACGCACCGTAAAAGTGCCGACACACCATGAACATATGCGCCGGAAGAACATTCTGCGCGGCGGAATGGCAATTCCCTGTGAAATGCGAGTTCTCGTCGGGGCGTGCAGGTGCGCATAACCTGGCCGGATGGATGCCCTGCACGAGCGGACCGCCGTCGAGCTCCGCGACCTCCTCGCCTCAGGGGAGCTGACACCCACCGAGGTCACCGAGCACTTCCTCGCCCGCGCCGAGCGCCTCGGCCCCGCCGTCGGCGCCTTCGCCACCCTGACGCCGGAGCTCGCGCGCGAGCGGGCCGCCCGGCTGGAGGCGGACGGGCCCCCGCGGCCTGCGGGGCCCGGCAGCCTGTGGGGCCTGCCGACCGGCGACAAGGACCTCTGGAACCGCGCCGGTGTGCCGACCGGGTTCGGCTCGCGAGCCTTCGCGGGTCTGCCGCCCGCCGAGGAGAGCGACGAGATCGTGCGGGTGCTCGACGACGCCGGCGTCGTCAGCCTGGGCAAGACCGCGGCGCCCGAGCTGGGTTTCCCCGCCTACACCGAGCCCGCGGGCGCACCGCCCGCGCGCACGCCCTGGGACCTGACGCGCGGCGCGGGCGGGTCGAGCGGGGGCGCAGCCGCGGCCGTCGCGGCGGGGCTGCTGCCGCTGGCTCCCGGGTCGGAC
>NZ_JABEMG010000028.1 GCF_013004695.1 Promicromonospora citrea | reverse complement strand
GACGGCCCGCGAGGTCCTGCGCGCCACCGCCGCGCGCGTGGACGAGGCGGCCGAGCTCCGGCTGGTGCGCCTCGCCGCGGCCGGCCTGCCCGCCGACGCGCTCACGGCGCCGCGGGGGAGCCTGACGGACGCGGCGGGGCACGACCTCGTGGACCTCGCCCGCATGCTGCTCGTCGAGCGCGACCGCCACGCCGACCGGGAGGTCGCCTTCCCCGCGCACGTGTCGGCGTCGGGCCTGGTCCGCCTCGCCGCCGACCGGGACGCGTTCGCGCTCCAGCTCCGCAGGCCCGTGCCGGTGCAGCCCACCGTGCACGCACGCAGGGGCACCCGGTTCCACGAGTGGGTGGAGCAGTTCTTCACGTCGGCCACGCTGCTCGACGTCGACGACCTGCCCAGCGCCGAGGACGACGAGCTGCCCGAGGACACGGACCTCGACAAGCTCCGCGACACGTTCCTCGGCTCGGAGTGGGCGGCGCGCACACCGGTCGCGGTCGAGGTCGACGTCGAGACGCCGGTGGCGGGCGTCATGCTGCGCTGCCGCATGGACGCCGTCTTCCGCGACCCGGAGCGTGGGCACGACGCCGTGGTCGTCGTCGACTGGAAGACCGGGCGGGAACCCCTCGACGCCGCGGCCCGCGCCGCCCGTGAGGTGCAGCTCGCCGTGTACCGGCTCGCGTGGTCGCGCTGGACGGGCCTGCCGCTCGACCGGGTGAGCGCCGCCTTCTACTACGTCGGCTCGGACGCCACGGTGCGCCCCGAGCGGCTGCTGGACGAGCCCGAGCTGGAGGCTCTCATCCGCGGCGAGTGACGCGCGGCGGGGCGACGGCGCGCGATCACGCGCCCGCCGGGCCGCCCAGCCACTCCTCGATGAGGGCGCGGGCGATCGAGGCGCGGCCGGGCGGGCTCAGCCTGCCCTCCGCGATCGCGGCGCCGAGCTCGGCCCGCGTGAACCAGTCCGCCTCGGCGATCTCGTCCTCCTGCCGGACGAGGGACGTGGTCGTCGCGCGGGCGCGGAAGCCGACCATGAGGGACGCGGGCAGCGGCCACGGCTGGCTGCCGCGGTACTCCACGGTCGCCGGGTCCACGACCACGCCGACCTCCTCCGCGGTCTCGCGCACCACCGCCTGCTCGTGGCTCTCGCCCGGCTCGACGAAGCCCGCCAGCACCGACCGCCGGTCCGTGGCCCACTGCGGGCCGCGGGCCAGCAGCAGGCGGTCGTCCGCGTCGGTGATCGCCATGATCACGGCGGGGTCGGTGCGCGGGAAGTGGTGCGTGCCGTCGGCCGGGCAGACCCGCACCCAGCCGGCCTGTGCCACCTCGGTCGGCGTGCCGCAGCGCGGGCAGTGGGTGTGGGAGGCGTGCCACTGGGCGAGCGCGATGGCCTCGACCGCCAGGCCCTGGTCCAGGTCGGGCACGTCGAGCGTGCGCAGGCCGGTCCAGCCGAGGTCGGGACCGGCGGCGGAGCCCGAGCCGTCCAGCACCGCGGCGAGGTACGCCACGCCGTCGGCCTCCCCGAGGAAGAGGCGGGTACGGACGGCGAGGTGCGCGACGTCGTCGGGCGCGAGGAGCGCCACCCGGGAGCCGGCCGTGGCGACCGTGTCGCCGTCGAGCAGGAGGAGGCGGGTGGCCGGGTCCTTGAGCAGGTCGTCCACGAGGCGGGGGTCCGTGCGCCGGTGGGCGGCGCGGTCGTGGGCCGACCGGACGAACGGGAGGTCGAGAGGGTGCACCGCTCGACGGTAGCCGCCGCACGCCGGACCCGTCGCCGCCGGAAGCCTTGTCTCACAAGACTTGTATTGCAAGTCTTGCTATACAAGGTTACCGTCCTGCCATGAGCGAAGAGCGCATCTCCACCAATCTCCGCAAGGGAGTGCTCGAGTACTGCGTGCTCGCGCTGCTCTCCCAGGGCGAGAAGTACGGCCTCGAGCTGGCCGACGCCCTGACCGCGCGCGAGCTCATCGCGAGCGAGGGCAGCCTCTACCCGCTGCTCGCCCGCATGCGGGAGAACGGCCTCGTCGAGCCCCGTCGCGAGACGTCGGACTCCGGCCGCCCCCGTCGCTACTACGCCATCACGGAGCACGGCACCGAACAGCTGGCCACGTTCACCCGCGTGTGGACGTCGCTCGCCGCCCAGGTCGACGCGCTGCTGGAGGGACCACGATGACACCGAGCACCACGACCACGGAGCAGACCACGATGGCCACGGACACCGAGCAGTCCTACCTGCGCGCCGTCACCAAGCGGCTGCGGGCGCTCACGCCCGAGCAGCGCGCGGCCGTCCTCGACGACGTGCGGGCGCACTTCGCCGACGCCGCCGAGGCGGGCCGCACCCCGGAGCAGGCCGTCGAGGGCCTCGGCGACCCCGCGACGTTCACGCGCCGCGTGCAGGCGGAGCTCGGCCACGACGCCGGGCGGCTCGACCGGATCCGGCGCGTGCTGCAGTGGACGGCGGTCGGCATGGCCGTGTTCACCGCGATGTTCGAGACGTTCCTGTGGCCCGAGGGCATGACCTTCGGGCTCCTCGTCCCGTACCGGGGGGACGGCTTCGCCGTCGTGCTGTGGAGCCTCGTCCCGGCGCTGGTCACCGCGCTGCCCCTGGTCGTGCCCGCCCGTGCGCGCACGGGCACCGCCGTCGCGGTGGTCGCCGTGCTCACCGTCCTGGCGCTCGCGGCGCAGATGACCTTCGTGCCGACGGCGATGCTCGCCTGGGCGGCGCTGGTCGTACCGGTCGCCGCGCGGCACGGCCGGCCCGCGCCCGCCTGGCGCATCACCGGTGGTGCGCTGCTCATGCTGCCCGGAGCCCTGATGGTGACGGGCGCGATCGCGGGGAGCTGGGGCCTGGAGGCGGACGCCGTGGCCTACATCGCCGCCCTGCTCGGGCTCGGCCTGCTCATCACCGTGGGCCGGAGCTGGACGGGCGCCGTCGTGGCAGCCGTCGGGGTGGGCGTGCTCGTCTGGGCCACGCTCGACCTGGGCATGCTGGTCCTCGCCGTCTGGTGGGCCGGCGGCCTGTTCCTCACCATCGGCCTGTCCCACGCTCTCGCCCACGCGGCCCCGCGGCGGGCGGACCGCGCGTAGCCGGCCGGGGACCAGCACGGCGGTGCCGCGGCACCAGGTAGGGGCGCAGTACGGACACGCCCCGGTCCTGGTCCGTGGCACCGCCGGTGCTGCAATACGGTGTGCACGTGTCCCGCACGCCCCTCGCTCTCGCCGCCCTCTCCACCGCCGCCGTACCCGGCCTCGACGCCCAGTCGGTCCGCGTCGGCGAGCTCGCGGGCGACTACGACGTCGCCGTCGTGACCGGTCAGGACGGACAGGAGTGGGTGGTGCGCGCCCCGCGGACCACGGTGGCCGGTGCTGCCCTCGAGGCGGAGATCGAGCTCCTCGACGCCCTGCGGCTCTACATCGACACGGGCGTGCTGCCGTTCGTCGTGCCGCAGGTCGCCGGCCACGCGCTGCTCCCGGAGGGCGGCCGCGCCGTCGTGCACCGGCGGATCATCGGGACCACGCTCGACGTCGAGGCGCTCGAGCCGGGACCGGGCCTCGCTGCCGACCTGGGCCGTGCGATCGCGGCCGTCCACGAGCTGCCGACGTCGGTGGTCGAGACCTGCGGGCTACCGAGCTACACCGCGTCCGAGTACCGCGAGCGCCGCCTCACCGAGGTGGACGAGGCGGCGCGGACGGGGCGCGTGCCTCCGACGCTGCTGCGGCGGTGGGAGACGGCGCTCGAGGACGTGTCGCTGTGGCGGTTCCGGCCCGTCGTGGTGCACGGCGACCTGGCGCCCGACCAGCTCCTCGTGGACCGGCAGCGGGTGGTCGCGGTCTCGGGGTGGTCGGAGGCGCGGGTGGCCGACCCGGCGGACGACCTCGCGTGGCTGCTCGCGGCGGCGCCGCTGGAGGCGGTGGACTCGATCATGGAGGCCTACCAGCTGCGCCGCACGGAGCTGAGCGACCCGCGGCTGGCCGAGCGCGCGATGCTCGTGGGCGAGCTGGCGCTGGCCCGGTGGCTCCTCCACGGAGTGCGCCACCGCCTGCCCGAGGTGGTCGAGGACGCGACGTCGATGCTCCAGGACCTGGACGAGGCGACGGCCGACCAGGCCTGAGCGGGCCTGAGCGGGCCGGGTCCGGGCGGGCTCAGGCCGCGAGCGCCTTCTTCACGTCCGCGAGCGACGGGTTGGTGGCGGCGGAGCCGTCCGGGTAGACGACGGTGGGCACCGTCTGGTTGCCGCCGTTGACCTGCTCGACGAACGCGGCGGCCTCGGGGTGCTCCTCGATGTCCACGACCGAGTACCCGATGCCCTCCGAGTCGAGCTGGGTGCGCAGCCTGCGGCAGTACCCGCACCAGGTGGTGGAGTACATCAGCACGGTGCCTGCGGCGGGTACGGGCGAGGTCGCCTCGGACATCGCTCCTCCTTCGGGTCGGGTCGGATCGTGTCAGTGGTTGCTGCGAGAATCGCAGACGATGCTCACCCAGACCAACTCCGCCGGTCCGGACGCCCCGGGACCGAGGACCCCTGACGCGATCCTGTCCGCGCTCGACCCCGAGCAGCGCGAGGTGGCGCTCGCGCTCACGGGGCCGGTCGTCGTGCTCGCGGGTGCGGGGACGGGCAAGACGCGTGCCATCACCCACCGGATCGCGTACGGCGTCCGTGTCGGGGCGTACAAGCCGACCGGCCTGCTGGCCGTGACGTTCACCGCCCGCGCGGCCGGCGAGATGCGGACGCGGCTGCGTCAGCTCGGCGTGCAGGGCGTGCAGGCGCGGACGTTCCACGCGGCGGCCCTGCGCCAGCTCAGCTACTTCTGGCCGCGTGTCGTGGGCGGCGCGCCCCCGCGCCTGCAGGAGCACAAGGCGCAGCTCGTGGCGGAGGCGGCCCGGCGGCTGGGCCTGTCGGTCGACCGTGTGGCCGTCCGCGACCTGAGCAGCGAGGTCGAGTGGGCCAAGGTGTCGCTGGTCACGGCCGACGACTACGAGAAGGCGACGGCGCTGACCGGCCGCCCGGCGCCGTCGGGCTACGACACGCAGGAGGTGTCCCGGCTCATCGCCGCGTACGAGGACGTCAAGACGGAGCGCGGGGTCATCGACTTCGAGGACGTGCTCCTCATGCTGGCGGACATGCTGAACAGCCACCCGGCGGTGGCCGACGAGGTGCGGTCGCAGTACCGGCACTTCGTGGTGGACGAGTACCAGGACGTGTCGCCGCTCCAGCAGTTCCTGCTCGACCAGTGGCTCGGCGGGCGCAAGGAGCTGTGCGTGGTGGGCGACCCGTCGCAGACCATCTACTCGTTCACGGGCGCGACGCCCCGCCACCTCCTGGAGTTCCGGCGCACGTACCCCGACGCGCAGGAGATCCGCCTGGTGCGCGACTACCGGTCCACGCCCCAGGTGGTGCACCTGGGGAACTCGGTGCTGCGGCGGGCGGGGCGCGACGGCGGGGCGCACCAGGCGCTCGAGCTGGTCGCCCAGCGCGAGCCGGGCCCGCCGGTCGCGTTCCAGGCCTACGACGACGACGAGGCGGAGGCGAAGGGCGTCGCCACCCGGGCCGCGCGGCTCATCACGTCGGGCACGGTGCGCCCCAGCGAGATCGCGGTGCTGTACCGCACCAACGCGCAGTCGGAGGCGTTCGAGGCCGCGTTCGCCGACGCCGGCGTCGGGTACCAGGTGCGCGGTGGCGAGCGGTTCTTCCAGCGCAAGGAGGTCCGGGACGCGTTGGTGCTGCTGCGCGGCGCTGCCCGGTCCGCTGACCCGCAGCTCGCCATGCCGGACCAGGTGCGGGACATCCTCGCCGCGGCGGGGTGGGCCGACCAGGCGCCCGCGGCCCGTGGCGCGGCGCGCGAGCGCTGGGACGCGATGCAGGCGCTCGTCACGCTCGCGGACGACCTGGCGGCGTCGGCGCCGCCGGACGCCCCCGCGACGGTCGCGGGTCTCGTGGCCGAGCTGGACGAGCGCGCCGCGGCGCAGCACGCGCCGACGGTCGAGGGCGTCACGCTCGCGTCGCTCCACGCGGCGAAGGGGCTGGAGTGGGACGCCGTCTTCCTCGCCGGCATGAGCGAGGGCCTCATGCCGATCTCGCTCGCCGAGACCGACGCGGCGGTGCACGAGGAGCGCCGGCTGCTGTACGTCGGCATCACGCGTGCCCGGGTGCACCTCGAGCTGTCCTACGCGCGCAGCCGGAACCCCGGCGGCCGGGCGACGCGCAAGCGCACCCGGTTCCTCGACGGCCTGTGGCCGGAGGACCGGCGCGCGCCGCGGACCCGCACGGCGTCCCGCAGCCCGGGGCACGTCGAGCTGACGGACGAGCGCGACGTCGCGCTGTACGAGGCGCTGCGCGACTGGCGGCTCGAGGTGGCCCGGGAGACCGACAAGCCTGCCTACACGGTGCTCACCGACTCGACGCTCGCGGCCATCGCCGAGACGCGTCCTTCGGGCACGGCCGAACTCGCTCGCGTGAACGGCATCGGCCCGGCGAAGATCGACCGGTACGGCGCCACGATCCTCGCGATCGTGGCGGCTGCGAGAGGCCTCTGAGAGAGGTTTCGCGGGCCCGGAGGCGGTCCACGAAAAACTTCTCGAGAAAGTTCGGAAAAAGAGTTGGCCCCCCGCAGCGGCCCGGCATAGTGTTCAGATGTCCCTGACAGCAGTGGGCGGGATCGAGAGATCCGGCCCGGATTCGAGTGAGGAGGTGGGTGTGTTGGAGATGAACCAGATTCCGCAGGCAGATCTGTACCTGAGCGGTCGTGTGCTCGGCTGCGAGCCCGCGCCGGCTAACGGCACAGCTCTGTCCTTCCGCGTGCGCACTCACCGCGGAGGCGTCAAGCCGTCCGCTCTCGCAGCACTCGACTCCGTGTGTCCAGGGGATTCTCCGGTCCAGTAGACCGAAGAGTTCCAGGCCGCGGAGTCCACCAGGACCCGCGGCCTCATTTTTTGCCCGGAGACCCGGCCCGTCGTGGCCGGCCCAGGCCGAAGCCGTAGCCCGGGGTCCTGTTCCACCCGACGTTCATCGACGACGTTCATCACCACAGGACACAGGAGACAACCGTGCGCCTCACTGCGCTCCTCGACACTCTTCCCCAGGGCGGCTCGGGGCCCTGGGACCCGCCTCAACTGCCCGCCACGAGCGGGACCGGTTCGGACTCGGCGGAGTTCAACCGACTCATGGACACGCTGCTGCCGTGCCGTACCAACGACCCGGAGCTGTGGTTCGCCGAGCACAGCGCGCAGGTCGAGCAGGCCAAGGCGCTCTGCCGCACCTGCCCCCTCATCGAGGGCTGCCTCGCCGGCGCCCTCGAGCGCCACGAGCCCTGGGGCGTCTGGGGCGGCGAGGTGTTCGTCGACGGTGTCGTGGTGGCCCGCAAGCGGGGCCGTGGCCGGCCGCGCAAGTCGGAGAACGTCGCCGCGGCCTGACGCCTGACCGGCCCGGGGTGCCCGCCGTCCACGGCGGGCGTCCTAGGCCGGCAGGTAGACGCACCCGCACCGCGGGTGCGGACCCGTCGGGTGGACACGGGGCAGCCCCGCCGGGAGAGAGATCTCCAGGCACGCACCGACGGCCGCGGGCCGGTGCCCGTCCAGCAGGGCGAGCACCTGGGCCGCGGCCGTCGCTGCTGCCACGGCGGCGAGCGTCGCCTCGTGCGCCGGCTCCGCCGTCGTGCGCAGCTGCGCGGCCAGCGCGGGCCACCGGGCGTCCACGTCCGCGCGCGCGAGGTCCACGCACCTCACGCACGCCGACCGCCCGGGCAGCACGAGGGGGCCCACCACCATGTCGGCCTCGCGCACCACCACGGGCAGGTGCGGCACCCCGAGGCCGAGCAGCCGCTGGTACCGCGCCGGGTGCGCGGCGTGCGGCTCCACCACCACGACGACGTCGAGCCCGCCGAGGTCGGGCACCTCGTCGGTCCGGACAGCGGCCCGCGGCGACCGCTCCGCCAGCAGCGCGCGCACCGCGTCGTGGCGTGCCCTGCCCACGTCCGCCGGACGCAGCCCGCCCAGCCCGACGTCCGTGACCTGCACCGGCTGCGGGTCGTCCAGCACCAGGCTCCCGACCCCCGCGGTCCCGAGGTGCTGTGCGACGCCGGTGCCCACCCGCCCGAGACCCGAGATCCCCACCGTCCGCCGCGCGCGGTCCGCGAGGGTGACGAGGCCTGCGCCGTCGGGGCGGAGCATGCCCAGCACCGTCGCGTCGGCAGCGCCGTCCGCCGCCGCGGTCACGGCACCCACCGTGCCGGGCACCGGGACGAGCACGCCCGCGCGCACGAGCGCCGTCATGATCTCGTCCCGCCGCTCTGCCGGCACGCCGCACCGCGCCGCCGCCTGCTCGAGGGTCACGTGCCGCCGCTCGGCCACCTCGCCGAGCCACCGCTCCTCGTCCGGCGTCAGCCCGGACAGCACGAACGACCACCGCGGGTCGGACCCGCACTGCACCTCGCCGCCACCCCGGCTGAGCACCGGCGTGCCGGGCCGGAGCCGGAGCGGGGAAGGACGTCGCACGTCCTCAACGATGCCCGACGCCGGGAGCCGCGCCCCGCCGTCGTCCACAGGGCCAGAGGTGCCGGACGCCGGACTCTCCCGAAGAGAGTGCAATGCACCACCCGGCCCCGGAGTTCCCGAGTGCGCCCAGAGCCGAAAGCCCGGCGCGCCCCTTGCCCGGCCGGTTACGGTGACCCTATGAGCGACCAGCACCAGCCCGGCGATACCCCCCAGTCGTGGGAGGACATGCTGCGCTCCATGCTCGGCGACGGCGCGGACGACGTCATGGCGGAGATGCGCGCACGCGGCATCGACCCGACCGCCCTCGGCGGTCCGCCGGACCCGATGATGATGCAGTACGCCCTCGCCCAGGTGCAGAAGATGCTCTCGGCCGAGGGTGCGGGCCCGGTGAACGCGGACGTCGCGCACGACGTCGCGCGTCAGGTCGCCGTGAGCGAGGGCGACCCGTCGCTGACCGGCCGGCAGGCCAAGGACGCGACCGACGCGCTCGCGGTGGCAGAGCTGTGGCTCGACGCCGTCACCGACCTCCCGCCCGCCGGCGGCACGCGCCGCGCGTGGAACCGGTCCGAGTGGGTCGAGGCCACGCTGCCCGTGTGGAACGAGCTCGCCGCGCCCGTCGCGACCTCCGTGTCCGAGGCCCTCGCCACGGTCCTGCGCGACCAGCTCCCCGAGGGTGTCGACGACGGCGAGGCCGTGCCCGGCATGCCCGCGGGCGTGCTGCACGGGCTCGGTGGCATCCTCGACCCGACCCAGATGATGCGGCGCCTCGGCTCAGCGGTGTTCGGCATGCAGGTCGGGCAGGCGGCCGGCACGCTCTCGCGCGAGGTGTTCGGCGCCACCGACGTCGGCCTGCCGCTGCTCGACAGCCCCGACACGGTCCTGCTGCCCACGAACGTCGCGAGGTTCGCCGACGGGCTCGACGCCCCGATCGAGGAGGTCCGGCAGTTCCTGGCGGTCCGCGAGGCCGCGCACGCGCGGCTGTTCACCCACGTCCCGTGGCTGCGCTCGCACCTGCTCTCCATCGTCGAGCGCTACGCCCGCGGCATCACCATCGACCTCGACGCCCTCGAGGCGCAGGTGCGCGACATCGACCTCTCCGACTCCGACGCGCTGCGCAGCGCGCTCTCGGGCGGCGTGTTCGGGCTGCAGAACACCGACGAGCAGAAGGCCGTGCTGCTCAACCTCGAGACCACCCTCGCGCTCGTCGAGGGCTGGGTCGACGAGGTGACCGCCGTCGCCACCCTGCCGCACCTGCCGCACGCGATCCCGCTGCGCGAGATGATCCGCCGCCGCAGGGCCGCGGGCGGCCCGGCCGAGCAGACGTTCTCGACGCTCGTCGGCCTCGAGCTGCGCCCGCGCCGGTCGCGTGACGCGGCGACGCTGTTCGCGATCGTGTCCCGCGCGCAGGGACAGGCGGGGCGGGACGCGATCTGGGACCACCCCGACCTGCTGCCCGGCACCCTCGACCTGGACGACCCGTCGGGCTACCTCGTGCGCCGCGAGGCGGCGGAGGCGGAGCACGCCGACGTCGACGCCGCGCTCAAGGAGATCTTCGGCAGCGCGGAGGACGCCGAGCCGCCGACGGACCAGTCGGGCACGGACCAGCCGGGCACGGACCAGCCGGGCACGGACCAGCCGGGCACGGACCAGTCGGACGCCGACCGGCCGGAGGCCGACGACCCCACGGACGAGGACCGCGGCCCCCGGTGACCCCGGGCCTCTGACGCTCACTCCTCCTCGCGAGCAGGCGGTTCGGCACGTGGTCGGGCACGGAGGCGTGCCTGATCGCCTGATCGAGGCGGACCTCGGTGGAGTCGCGCGGTCTCAGTCGTCGTCGTCCGTGGTGCGCTGACCCGGTTCGTCCTGCGCGTGCGAGGCGCCCTCGAGGAACCCACGCGCCCGGTCGGTCCGCGGGTACACCTCGAGGATCTTCCAGAAGTCCGGTCCGTGGCCCGCGTGCAGCAGGTGCGCCAGCTCGTGCAGCAGCACGTAGTCGAGCACCCAGGACGGCATGCCCTGCACTCGCGTCGAGATGCGGATCGATCCGTCCAGCAGCGTGCACGACCCCCAGCGCCGACCCTGGTTCGACGACCACCGCACGCTGGAGGGCTGCGCCCGGCCCTCGAGGTACTTGGCCGACAGCTCGGCGGCGCGCTCCATGAGCTCCTGGTCGGACGGGCGGCGGCGGCGTTCCTTGTCCTCGAGCCGAGCCACCATCTTGGCCACCCACTCCCGTTCCTGTGCCCGAGAGAAGCGCGCAGGAATGGCGACGATGGTTCGTCCACCGTCGCGATAGGCGCTCACCGTGGCGGTGCGACGACGGCTCCGGCGCACCTCCACGGACGTCAGGGCGTCGTGGGCCACAGGACGACCGTAGCGTGTTATCGGCGTCACGTGGGATAGAACACACCGTTCAAGTGGAAATTCTTTGCCCGACGGCGTAGTGGTTGCCTCATGCGCACCGGGCCCGCCTGCGGATACATGGAACCCCCAGCCACGTGCGGAATGATGGGCCGGTGACCGAGATGCGTGACCGCCAGCCCGCCCCGCCGCCCGAGCCGGCTCCCCTCGAGGACCCGGCGCCCCCGGTCGCGCCCGTCACGCGCCGTACCGTGACGCTCGGGGTGTCCATGCTGGCCACGGCCGTGCTGGCCGCCGTGGCGCTGGTGCTGCCGACCCCGTACGCGATGCGCTCGCCCGGACCGACGGAGGACACGCTCGCGCAGGGCCTCATCCAGATCGAGGGCGCGCGCACGTACGAGTCGACGGGCGAGCTGCGCCTGACGACCGTCTCCGTGCTGGGCGGCCCGGGCTACCCGATGACGGCGGGCCAGGTGATCCAGGGCTGGCTCGACCCGCGGCGCTCCGTGCTGCCGGTCGAGGCGATCTTCCCCGAGGCCACGACGCAGGAGCAGCAGCAGGAGGTCAGCCAGGCCGAGATGGTCTCGTCGCAGGAGTCCGCGACGGCCGCGGCCCTCACCGAGCTGGGTTACAAGGTGCCCGCCGTGCTCGACGTCGCCGGCACCGAGGACGGCTCCGGCGCGGACGGGAAGCTCGAGGAGGGCGACGTCATCACGGCATTCCAGGGCGAGGAGGTCGGCACCTACGCGGACCTCATCGACGGCCTCGCGAAGACGGAGCCGGGCGACACCGTGACCCTCGGCGTCCGGCGTGGCGACCGCGAGCTCGACGTCGACATCCGGACCACCGGCAACGGCGAGCGGGCGGTGCTCGGCGTCTTCATCGACCCGCGCTACGAGTTCCCCGTCGACGTCTCGATCGAGATCGAGAACATCGGCGGCCCGAGCGCGGGGACGATGTTCGCGCTCGGCATCATCGACAAGCTCACCGACGACGACGAGGCCAACGGCAAGGTCATCGCGGGGACCGGCACGATGAGCCCCGAGGGCACCGTCGGCCCCATCGGCGGTATCGAGCAGAAGCTGTACGGCGCGGCGCGCGACGGCGCCACGTGGTTCCTCGCGCCCGAGGCGAACTGCGAGCAGGTCATCGGCAACGTGCCCGACGGGCTGCACGTGGTCCGGGTGGCCACGCTGGCCGAGGCCCGCCACGCCATGGAGCAGATCGGCCGTGACGAGGGCGCGGGCCTGCCGACGTGCCCCTGACCGGGCTGCCCCCGACCGACCTGTTGATGACCGTGTGTTGCACATCCGGATGTGGGAACCTTGTCGGGAACCAAGAGCACCGTCCGGCCGTTCCACCGGGGTACGGCCCAACCATTGATGACGTGAGGTAACGCAGAAGTGTCCTTCGCCGCAGCACCTCGCCGCCCCTCGGGCGGCGCCCCCCGAGCCCGACGACGCAGTCCGCTGGGGATGGCGGTCGTAGCGGTCGCGGTCGTGATCGCAGCCCTGCTCCTCCTCGCCCAGTTCTGGACCGAGGTGATGTGGTTCGACCAGATCGGCTTCTCCCGGGTCATCTGGACCGAGTGGGGCATGCGGGCGGCCCTGTTCGCCGCCGGCTTCCTGATCATGGGCGGGGCGGTGTTCTGGTCGTTCACCGCGGCGTACCGTTCGCGCCCGATCTACGCCCCGAGCACGCCGGAGCAGGCGACGCTCGACCAGTACCGCGAGGCCGTCGAGCCGCTGCGCCGCGTCGTGATGATCGCGGGCCCGGTGCTCGTGGGCTTCTTCGCCGGTGTCGCGGCGTCGGCCCAGTGGCGCACGGTGCTCCTGGCGTTCAACAGCGAGCCGTTCGGCGAGGCCGACCCGGAGTTCGGCATCGACCTCGGCTTCTTCGTCTTCCACCTGCCCGCGCTGCGGTTCGGGGTCGGGTTCCTCATCTCCGTCGTGGTCATCGCGGCCATCGCCGGCGTCATCACGCACTACCTGTACGGCGGCCTGCGGGTCGGGCCGGCCGCGGCCGGCCCCCGCACCACGACGGCGGCGCGCGTGCACCTCGCCGTGCTCGGCGCGGTGCTGCTGCTCCTGGTGGGCGCGAACTACTGGCTCGACCGGTACTCCATCCTGACCAACGCCGGCGACCGGTTCGACGGTGCCTCCTACTCCGACGTGCACGCCGTGATCCCCGCCAAGGGCATCCTCACGGTGGTCGCGATCTTCGTGGCCCTGCTGTTCGTCGTCACGGCGTTCCGCGGCGACTGGCGCCTGCCCGCGATCGGCGTCGGGCTCATGGTCGTCTCGGCCATCGCCATCGGCGGGATCTACCCCGCCGTCGTGCAGCGGTTCCAGGTGAACCCGAACGCGCAGGAGCTCGAGGCCGAGTACATCCAGCGCAACATCGACTCGACGCTCTCGGCCTTCGGCATCGAGGACGTCGAGAAGGAGCAGTACGACGCGACGACCCAGGCCGAGGAGGGCGCGCTGCGCGAGGACGCGGCGACCGCCGCCTCGATCCGCCTGCTGGACCCGCAGATCGTGTCGCCGTCGTTCCGCCAGCTCCAGCAGAACAAGCAGTACTACAACTTCAACGACTCCCTGTCGGTCGACAAGTACGAGATCGACGGCGAGAAGCGTGACACCGTGATCGCGGTGCGCGAGCTCAACCTCGACGGCCTGGGCCAGGACCAGCGGAACTGGGTCAACGACCACACCGTGTTCACGCACGGTTACGGCGTCGTCGCCGCGTTCGGCAACCAGCCGGGGCCGGACGGGCGTCCGGCGTTCTTCGAGGGCGGCATCCCGTCGCAGGGCGCGATCAGCGACCTCGAGGACGGGTACGAGCCGCGCATCTACTTCAGCCCGAGCACCCAGACGTACTCGATCGTGGGCGCGCCCGAGGGCACCGAGCCGTGGGAGCTCGACTACCAGGCCGACGACGCGGACGACGGCGGTCAGGTCAACACCACCTTCACGGGCGACGCGGGGCCGCACATCGGGTCGTTCGGCAGCAAGCTGCTCTTCGCGCTGAAGTTCGGTGAGGAGCAGATCCTGTTCTCCGACCGCGTCACCAGCGAGTCGCAGATCCTCTACGACCGCGACCCGCAGCAGCGTGTCAGCAAGGTCGCGCCGTGGCTCACCCTCGACAACCGGGTCTACCCGGCCGTGGTCGACGGGCGCGTGAAGTGGATCGTCGACGCGTACACGACGAGCGACGCCGTGCCGTACTCGACGTCCACGCCGCTCGACGAGGCCGTGGCGGACACCCTCACCCAGCAGCAGGGCGGCGCCGTCATCCTGCCGGAGGAGGTCAACTACATCCGCAACTCGGTCAAGGCGACCGTGGACGCGTACGACGGCTCGGTCGACCTGTACGCGTGGGACCCCGAGGACCCGATCCTCCAGGCGTGGACGAACATCTTCCCCTCGGCCGTCAAGCCGATGGAGGAGATCTCCGGCGACCTCATGAGCCACCTGCGCTACCCCGAGGACCTGTTCAAGGTGCAGCGCACGCTGCTCACCCAGTACCACGTGACCAACTCGGCGGAGTTCTTCTCGGGCCAGGACTTCTGGAACAACCCGGCCGACCCGACGTCGGACTCGACGCCCGCGGCGCTGCAGCCGCCGTACTACCTGACGCTGCAGATGCCTGGCCAGGAGGAGTCGACGTTCTCGCTCACCTCGACGTTCATCCCGGGCGGTAACACCGACCGCGAGGTGCTCACCGGCTTCCTCGCCGTGGACGCCGACGCCGGGAACCAGGACGGTGTCAAGGCGGAGGACTACGGCAAGCTACGGCTGCTGGAGCTTCCCCGCGACACGACGGTGCCGGGCCCCGGCCAGGTGCAGAACAACTTCGACTCGAACCCGACGATCTCCGAGCAGCTCAACATCCTGCAGATCGGTGCGTCGACGGTGCGGCGCGGCAACCAGCTGACGCTGCCGGTGGGTGGCGGCCTGCTGTACGTCCAGCCGGTCTACATCCAGTCGACCGGTGGCACGCAGTTCCCGCTGCTGCGCAAGGTGCTGGTCGCCTTCGGTGACGACATCGGCTTCGCCGACACGCTCGACGAGGCGCTGGACCAGGTGTTCGGCGGCGACTCCGGTGCGGAGGCCGGCGACGCCGGTACGGCGGAGGACGAGGCGCCGGTCGCGCCGCCGGACGACGCCGAGGGCGGGGCCGACCCGACCGTGCCGTCGACCGAGCCGTCCACGGAGCCGTCGACCGAGCCGTCGTCGGAGCCCGGTGGTGGCGCGGGCGGCGCGCCGTCCGGCGACGTCGAGGCCGCGCTGCGCGAGGCGGCCGACGCCATGGAGGACGCCAACGCCGCGCAGCGTGCGGGCGACTGGGCGGCCTACGGCGAGGCGCAGGAGCGTCTGCAGCAGGCGCTCGAGGACGCCATCGCGGCGGAGGAGGCCCAGCAGGGCTGATCCCGGTCCCGCACGCGGACGGCCCGCAGGTCACCAGGTGACCTGCGGGCCGTCCGCTGTTCGGGACCGTCACACCGGACGACGGCGGGCCACGACCACGGAGTTGATGACGTCGTCGGTGGGGTGCACGACCTCGAGCACGTCGAAGCCCGGCGTCGCCGCAAGGTCCACCGGCGGGTACAGGAGGGTGCGCAGGCCGCGCGCGCTGCGCGCGAGGAGCAGCGTGCCGGGGCGCACGGCCTGCGCCACGCGCTCGAGGATCGCGGTCTTGGCCGTCGGGGTCTCGCCCACGAGCGCGGCGAGCACCACGACGTCGTACCCGCGCAGGTCGGCGTCCGCGGCGTCGGCCTGCTCGAACCGGACGCCGGTCGCGCCCGTCCGCGCGGCGACCTCGCGGGCCAGACGCACGGCCGCGCCGTCCCGGTCCAGGCCGACGACCGGGCCGCCGAGGGCGTCGGCGTACCCGAGGGTGCTGAGCGGGAGCGGGCCGCAGCCGACCACCGCCACGGCGGCGGGGGCCGCGCCGGCCCACTCCCGCAGCAGGCGGACCTCGAGGGCGGTCAGGCGCCGGTAGTTGTCGAGGTAGGGGAAGGCGGCGAGCTCGGCGCGGGGGTCCGGCGCGGCGGTGATGCGCGCGGCCCAGTCGTGCTCCAGGGCGGTCTCGCCGCGGGCGGACAGCTCGCGCACGGTGTCCTGCCGGCTGCTGACGTCGGGATGGTCGAGCACGGCGCGGGCCTGTCCCTCGGGTGCGGCGAGCACGGTGTGCACCAGGTCGCCGAAGAGCGCGTTCGTGCGCGGGCCGGGTCGCAGGTGGGGGAGTGCGGCGAGTTGGTCGGTGAGGTGGACGATGCGGTCGGCGGTCAGGGTCGTGTCGCTCAGCTCCGTCGTCATGGGGCGATCGTTCCACGGCCGGATCGGTTCGACGCCCTGTGACCTGCGTCTCGACCGGCCGATCCGGTTTGCGTCCTGACCGGAACGGTGCGTAGAGTAGGGATCACCGACGCGGGGTGGAGCAGCTCGGTAGCTCGCTGGGCTCATAACCCAGAGGTCGCAGGTTCAAATCCTGCCCCCGCTACAAAGTCAGGCCCGGAGATCTGCGGATCTCCGGGCCTGAAAGGTTTGTAGAACTTGAGCACCGCAACAGAAACGCAACTTTCCGTAAGTAGCGCGCGGGCGCAGTGTCCGTCCCGTAGTACTTCGGGCATGACGACTCTTCTCGAACCCGCCCCGATCCACGCTGGCAGCGACTTCTCCGGCCTGACGACCGTGGATGCCGCCCGTGTGGCGGCAGCGATTTCCGCTGAGCGCGCCCCATCGACCCTGGCCTCGTACGCCTCGGCCTGGCGTCTCTTCACCCGATGGTGTGCCGACCGTGGGCTGGCGTCGTTGCCTGCCGATCCGGCAACGGTGTGTGCCTACCTGGCCGAGCGGGCAGACCTCGGTCTGGCCAACGCCACGATCACGGCGTGCTGTGCCGCGATCAGGTACGAGCACCAGCGGGCCGGCGCCCCGGACCCGATCGCAGACCCGACCGTCGCGAGGGTGCGACGAGGCCTGCGACGCATCCTCGGCGTCGCGCCCCGTCGGCAGGCACGTGCGTTGGTGACCGAGGACATCCGGAACATGGTCGATCAGATCGACAGGAGCACCGCAGCGGGGGCGCGGGACCGCGCTCTGCTCCTGCTCGGCTTCGCTTCAGCCCTGCGCCGGTCGGAACTGGCGGAGCTGGCGCTCGACGACGTCTTGTTCGTGCGAGACGGCGTCCTGCTGAACATCCGGCGGTCCAAGTGCGACCCCGATGCGAAGGGGCAGGTGGTCGCGGTAGCCATCGGCGCGCACGCCGTGACCGATCCGGTGGCAGCGCTGCGCTACTGGACCGCCGTGCGCGGGACCACGCCGGGGAACGTGTTCACCAGGATCCGCTCGAACGGCCGCCCGACCATCGAACGCATCAGCGGCCACACTGTCAGATGCATCATCCGCACTCGGGCCGCAGCTGCGGGGATCGAGAGCGAACGGGTCTCGGGGCACTCGTTACGTGCGGGGCACGCCACGGCCGCCGCCCTCGCCGGTGTACCCCTGGACAGGATCGCCGCCCAGACCCGCCACAAGGAGATCTCCACGCTCGTCCGGCACTACATCCGCCCGCTGGACGCGATGGCAAACACGTCGAGCCGGTCGCTGGGACTCTGAGTTCCTGGAGGGCGGATCAAGATGCGCCTGAGCTAGGTCACCCCCCTCCAGGCAGTGCCTGTCGCGCTACTGCCTGGAGGGGTTGTGGTGGAACCGCCGTGCGACCTAGGCCGACTCTTACCGCGCTGTGAATGTGATCGAGTGGCCGAGCGCGCTGACCGGCAAGAGGCAAACGTCGAGCATCAGATGTAGAACCCTCCGGAGACTTCGATCGACTGGGCGTTGACCCAGCGGTTGTCGTCGGAGAGCAGGCTCGCGATGACACCACCGACCTCGTCGGGCTCGCCGACCCGGCCCAGTGCCGTAGCGCCGGCCAGCTGCGCCTCGAATTCCTCGTTCAGGCCGCCGCCAATCTCGGTGCGGATGGCGCCGGGCGCGATCGAGTTCGCCCGGATGCGGCGGTCGCCGAATTCCTTGGCCATGTAGCGAGTCAGGACCTCGAGGCCGCCCTTGAAGCTGGCGTACGGTGCGACGCCGGTGGTCGCGACGCGGCTTGTCGCGCTGACGAGGTTCACGATCTGGCCGCCGTCGGCGATCAGGGGCAGCAGGGTCTGGGTGAGGAAGAACGGGCCTTTGAGGTGCACGCGGAACAGGCCGTCGAACTGTTCCTCGGTGACCGTGGCGATGGGGTTGTAGAGGCCGTAGCCGGCGTTGTTGACCAGGTGGTCGAAGTCGGTCCGGCCCCAGGTCTCCTGCAGGGTGCTGCGGACCGTCGTGGCGAAGGCCGCGAACGTGGTGGTGTCGGTCACGTCGAGCGCCAGCGCTACCGCCGTACCGCCGTCGGCCTTGATCTTGCCGACGACGTCCGCGGCCGCGTCCGGGTTGCTGTTGTAGGTGATGATGACGCCGAGGCCGCGTCGGGCGCAGGCCAGTGCTGTGGCGGCGCCGATACCGCGGCTGCCGCCGGTGATGATCGCGATGTTCATGACACTGAGTCTTCGCCCGCGGCGGCGACCGGAGAAGGGCGGGGCTGCCTAGGAGTGCCGCACCCTGGCTGCGATCAGGAGGGCGCGACGCCCGGCCCGCCGCCGAGCCGGGCTGTCAGTTCTGGACGGGAGCTGATGCCGACCTTGGCGTACACGGCCTTGACGTGGTCACGGACCGTGTGGATCGAGAGGTGGAGCCCCGTGGCGATCTCCTTGATGGAACGACCTTCGACAAGCATCGACGTGAGCTGGGTCTCGCGTTCTGTCAGGCCGTAGAGCGCGACCAGCAGCGGCCACATGGAGGCGCCGGTCGCCGGCTCGAGCCCGAGGACGACGGCGCCGTCGACCGAGCCGCGCAGCACCTCGGCGCGTACCGTCACCAGCTCGCCGCTCGCGACTCGGATGCGGGAACGTGCCGGCCGCAGCGTGCGGCCCCCGGCAGGCCCCGAGGCCGGCTGACGGTCCTGGGCGCGCGCCTGGAGCGTGATCCAGCGCAGTGACGCGGGAAGTTCTTCGTCCGACGTGTGCACGCCGAGGCGTTCGAGCCAGTGCCCACCGTCGGGCGTGAAACCGAGCACCCGGTCGTCGCGGTCGGCGACGACGGTCCCCGACCGTTCATCGACGGACGCGGCAGACCACTCGCCGCTGTTGCGCACCACGGTCCGCAGCAGGTCCGTGCGCAGGGCCAGGCCGACGTCGCGCGAGATGGCCGAGATGACTGCGACTTCGTCTCGCGTGAAGTCAGGTAGGTCCTCGCCGCGGTACAGGCACGCGGCGCCCCAGGTCCTTCCACCGTTGCGTGCGAGCACCCGCATCTGGTCGCCGCCACCAGCTACCCGGTAGTGACCGTCGAACTGGGCGGAGCGGGCGTGCTGGCCTGGGAGGGCCAGCCCAAGGGTGGAGACGTTGCGGCTCTGCCGGTCGAGCTCGTCGAGGCGGTTGACGTCGTTGGCGGCTACCTCGTACTGGAGCGCTGGGTACTCGAACGGCCGTAGCTCCATCGGGAGCAGGGTCTCCGGGTCGGACGTCCACCAGTCGCCGCCGTCGAACTGGACCACCTTCCGCAGGCGGCGTTCGACCTCGTCCAGGAACTCCCGTGCCGCAGGTGGACGAGCCGCCAGCTCGGCGACGGTCTCGCGTAGTGCAACGACACGATGGTCATGCAGGGAGATCTGAGAGGTGACCACCTCTGCACAGTACGAGGCCCGGGTGGGTTGCGACATCCCCCAGGTGCGGGGGTGTTCGTCACCCCCAGGTGGGGGATGGGCTCGCGACACCGGTCCGCACAGGCTGGAGCCATGTCAACCACTTCCGCCTCCGCCGGTCCGACGGCCGGCCGACCCCGTGGCACGTCCTTGGGCCGGGCGCCCCGGGGTGCCAAGCTCCCGGTACGACCGGGCCTCTTGCTCGCCGTCCTCGCGATCACCCAGCTCACCATCCAGCTCGACACGACCATCGTCACGGTCGCGCTGCCGTCGGCGCAGGCGGACCTCGGAATCTCTGACGCCGACCGGCACTGGGTCGTGACCGCCTACGCCATCACGTTCGGCGGCCTGCTGCTGCTCGGCGGCCGGGTCGGTGACTATCTGGGGCGCA
This sequence comes from Promicromonospora citrea, assembly GCF_013004695.1. Taxonomy (GTDB): domain Bacteria; phylum Actinomycetota; class Actinomycetes; order Actinomycetales; family Cellulomonadaceae; genus Promicromonospora; species Promicromonospora citrea. The sequence goes on along the minus strand of NZ_JABEMG010000028.1, from coordinate 22,472 downwards.
AGCGCGCGCTGGTGTGGTCGCTGGTCGGGTTCGGCATAGCGTCTCTGCTCGGCGGCATCGCCGGTAGCGCGGGCCTGCTCTATGCCGCGCGTGCACTGCAGGGCGCGTTCGGTGCCGTCCTCGCACCGGTGGTCCTCTCGCTGATCACCACGAACTTCACCGAGCCGGCCCAGCGAGCCAAGGCGTTCGCGGTGTGGGGCGGTGTAGGTGGACTGGGCGCGTCGCTCGGACTGATCCTGGGCGGCGTCCTGACCGAGTACACCTCCTGGCGCTGGACCCTGCTGGTCAACGCTCCTCTGGCGATCGCCATCGCCGTCGCAGCGCTGCTCGTGGTCCGGGAGTCGAAGGCCGCAGTCCGCGGCCGGCTCGACCTGCCCGGGACGGTGACGTCGACCCTCGGCGTCGCGGCGATCGTGTACGGCGCCACCCTCGCAGAGGCGTACGGCTGGGCGTCGATCCAGGCCTTGGCGCCGATCGTGGGAGGGCTGCTCCTGCTGGTGGCCTTCGTCGGCATCGAGCACCGGACCAAGGCCCCGCTGCTCCCGCTGTCCGTGCTCACCGACCGCGTCCGCGGCAGCGCGTTCGGAGCGACCGCGCTCCTGGCCGGCGCCATCTTTGCCAGCAACGTGCTGATCATCTACTACCTGCAGCAGGTGCGCGGATACAACGCGCTCGAGTCCGGGCTGGCCTTTCTGCCCACGACCCTCGCCGTTCTTGTCTTCGCCACGGTAGGTGGGCGACTCATGCTCAGGTTCGGGCCACGCGTCGTGATCGCGACCGGCGCGGCGTCCGGGGTAGCCGGGTTCCTGATGCTCTCCTCGTCGAGCAGCGCCACCGGGCTCGCCGTCCTGTTGCCCGCGATGGCACTGGTCGGCGCCGCAGTCGGCTTGTCCTGGCCCGCGCTGAGCGCCACAGCGCTGACCGGCGTGCCGGACGAGCACTCCGGGGCAGCGGGCGGAACGGTGAACGCTGCCCAGCAGGTCAGCGGTGCGGTGGTCATCGCCGTACTGAACACCGTCGCCGCCAGCGTGACGGTCGCCAGCGGCTCGCTCATGGACGGCCTGTCCGTGGCCCTCCTGGTGTGCGCCGGCCTCATGGTCGCCACCGTGCTCGTCTCCCTCAACATCACCGTCCCCCGTGAAAGGACCCGGTCATGACTCTCTCCGACCTCACCACCGAAGCCCCGCTGAGCACCGGCTACGACACCGCGACCCGCGACGACCCAGCCTTCCAGGACACGTTCCGGCACGGCTTCACCACCATCGACGACCTGCAGATGCACTATGTCGTCGGGGGCGACGGGCCTACCCCGATCGTGCTGCTGCACGGTTTCACCGAGACCTGGTACGGCTGGCTGCCGATCATGACCGACCTCCTACCGGGCCACACCGTGATCGCGATCGACCTCCCCGGCCTCGGCGACAGCACCGGTTCCCTCCCGTCGCACGACAAGGTCACCCTCGCCGGCTACGTCCACCGGCTCCTGGACCTGCTGGGCTTCACCAGCGGCGTCCAGCTCGTATCGCACGACGCCGGGAGCGGTATCGCGTTCGCCCTGGTCACCCAGTGGCGCGACCAGTTCACGGGCTGGCTGATGATGGACTTCCCGATCGTTGGTGGGTCGCTGCGGTACGACCAGGTGCGCCCGCTGTCCTTCCACTTCGCGTTCCACGAGCAGGAGCCCCTGTTCGAGGACCTCGTCGCCGGGCGCGAGCGCCTCTACCTCGACTACTTCTACCGGGTCCAGGCGGGTGGCGGTGAGCTGCCGATGACGCCCGGGGTCCTCGAAGAGTACGTGCGGGCGTATGCCCGGCCTGCTGCGCTGCACAACGGGTCCCGGTACTACCAGGCGTGGCCGCAGGACGAGGTCGACAACCGGCTGGCCATGGCGCTGCCGCTAGCGATCCCGGTGCACGTCCTGGCTCAGGCGCCGCTGCTCGATAGCTTTCTGCAGGCCGTCCGGGACGCCGCGCCGCAGGCCACGGGTGCGGCGTTGGACACCGGCCACTGGATGTTGCACGAGGCACCTGAGGCAGTCCTGACCGCGATCAAGGAACACTTCGGCTACTGACTGTGATCAGCACCTCCTCGCGGCTGCTGCAGCTGCTGTCCCTGCTGTGGTCGCGGACGAGCTGGACGGCCGGCGAGCTCGCGCAGCGTATGGACGTCACGGAGCGGACGGTGCGACGTGATGTCGCCCGGCTGCGCGACCTCGGTTACGACGTCGAGTCGGATCCCGGCCACTGGGGTGGTTACCGGCTCAGGGAAAGTCGCAGCCACCTGCCCCTCGTGCTCGACGACGAGGAGGCGCTGGCCGTCAGTGTCGCGCTGCGCGAGGCCGCGCAGACCAGGGTGCTCGGTGACGACCAGGCGGTACTGTCGGCGCTGCTGAAGCTCCGCCAGCTCCTACCGGCGCGGGTGGCGTCCCGGCTCGGTGCGATGGACGGCGTCTTCGAGCACACCACAAGGGTCTGCGGGCAGCCGCTCTCGCCCGGGATGCTTGCGGGGTTGGCGCAGGTCTGCCGGCGCGGCGAACGGATCACGCTGTCCTACCGGAGCATGCAGGGGACCGACACGGTGCGTGACGTCGATCCGTATCGCCTGGTCTTCACCGGGAACCGCTGGTACCTCGTGGCGCTGGACGTCGCCAAGGGAGCCTGGCGGACCTTCCGCGCCGACCGGGTCATCGACGTCCACCCCACCGGCCGGCTGGTGCACGTGCCGGACCCGCCCGACGCCGCACGGCTCGTCGCCGAGATGCTCGTCAGCGACTACCCGCTCTACGCCGTCGTGCGCCTGCCGCTCTCTCTCGACGACGCGATGCGCGCCGTGCCGCCCACCGCCGGTACTCATGAGCCGGACGGGCCGCACGCCACGATCGTGCGGATCGGCGGCACGGACGCGGAGTCCCTCGGGGAGTACCTGATGCGCCTGGGAGTTCCGCTGACGGTCCTGTCCCCGGACTCGGTGCGGGAGGCGGTGCGACGACGGGCCATAGCGCTCGTCGAGAGCAACGGCTCGGCCGGGGCGACAGGCTCGTCGCCCCGGCCGTAGCGCCGCCGTCCGCGCTGCTGTCAGAGGTCGACGATGATGGTGTCCGCGATGCTGGTGGCCAGCTCAGGGCCGTAGGCCGAGGCGGGGCTCTGGAACCCGGCGGTGAACTGCCCGTCGAGTACCCGGCGTGCGATCTCCACCGAGCTCAGCTGGGTGAACGTGTAACCGGTGGGGGTGTCGATCAGCGATCGTGCCACCGCACCGTCACGGCCGGTCACCTCGGCGATGGCCAGGTAGCGCCCCTGGGCGCGTTCCTGCGCGGTGGGGCCCGCGTCAGCGGGGTCGACGTCAGGGAAGCCCGCGTCCGTACCCAGGAACACCTCGATGTTCCCGATGCCGGTCGACTTCAGTCCGGTGATCAGGTCGCCCATCGGGGCGGGTATGCAGTCCTCCGGGCCGTTGCCGAAGTCGAACGACCGCGTTCCGGCTTGGTCGAGCCGAGTCAGCTCTCCGGACCGGCGCACCAGGGTGCCCAGGTCCTCGATACCCGCAGAGCTGGCCAACGAGCCGCGGGAAAAGCCGCCGGTCACGCGCAGCGCGATCGTGAGCTTCTCGGCATCGGCCACCCGGCGGGCGGTGTGCAGGGCGAGGCTGTCGCTCGGCACCACGTCCCACCCTGTCCCGGACATGACCATGACCCCGGCACGAGACGCCGCAGCGTCCTTCGACTCCGCCAGCGCGAAGATCTCGAACTCCGCTGTCGTGTCGAGATAGTGCACACCGGCCTCGACGGCCGCGTCCATCAGCTGCCGGGCCGTGTGCCGGAACGGGCCAGCGACGTTGAGCACACAGTCGACGTCCCGCAGCGCGCTGCGCACCCCGTCGATGTCATCGACGTCGAACACGCGGGACGCGACGCCCAGGGAGCCCGCCAGGTCGCCGACCTTTCCGGCGTCCCGTCCGGCCACGGTCACGTCCAGGCCGACCTCCACCGCCCGCTCCGCGACCAGGCGACCGGTGTACCCGGTTGCACCGTAGATCAGCAGTCGTCGTCCGCTCATAGTTGCCGATTCCCCTCTCAGGACCGGGCCCCTCCCGGTCCATCCGCACGCTATGGACCTACCCGGACAGGTGTGGTCCGGAAAGCTGGACCGGTTGTGTGACGCAGCGGACATCGGTACGACGACGGAGCAGTTCGGTGCCGACACGCCGTTGGGCAGTGGATCAGAAGGGCGAGGAGCCCTGTTGCTGCCGGCTCCGATACTGGGCGATCGAGACCTCGGTGCCGTGCGCGATCATCGCCAGAGCCTCGGCGAAGGTGTCGTCATCGAGGGAGTCGGCCCCCGTATCCTCCACCGTCGAGGCGGGTGGGACCTCCAGCAGCCCGAGCTGGCTCGCGGCCAGGCGTTGCTGCTCGTGGAACGTGAAGCCCATGACGAAGTGCATGACCGCCTCCGCTGCCACCTCGGCCAGAGCGTTGGGCACGCCGTGCAGGCGAGAGACATCCAGGAGCTTGGTCCGCACGGGTGAGCCGACCAGCCCGAGGGCGAGCGAGCTCGACACCAGCTCGGACGCGTCCCGGTGGGCGAGCAGGCACTCACGCATCCGCGCGCCCAGCGTGAGCACCGCCTCGTGCATGGACATGTTGCCGATCGATACCTCCCCCATCGGCGCGAGGATCCGCTCGCTGACCGCTGCCAGAAGGGCCTGCTTGTTCGGGAAGTGCCAGTACAAGGCGCTCGGCTGGAGGCCGAGGGCGGTCGCCAGGTGCCGCATCGTCAGATAGGGCAGGCCCTGCTCGTCCAGGAGGTGCAGGGCCATGTCGGCAACGTCGTCGCGACTTCGTCGTAGCGAGGTCCCCGAAGCTGGCATGCTGCCACTATAGTAACCTGAACAGCGTTCAGGTGAACGGTGTTCAGGTCGGAGGTGAGCAGGTGTTCCTCGAACACGGTGTGCGGCGTCGAGCATTCGACGCGACGGACATGGCGCGCGTGGCTGTCTTCGTCGCGCTGATCGCGGCGCTCGGTCTACCGGGTAGCTTCAGCGTTCTCGGCGCGGTACCGATCACCGCGCAGACGCTGGGCGTCATGCTCGCCGGAGCGGTCCTCGGACCTCGGTTGAGCGCACTGGCCGTCGTCGTGCTGCTCGCGCTCGTCGCCGTCGGGCTGCCGCTGCTCGCCGGAGGGCGCGGCGGAATCAGCGCGTTCGTCGCGCCCTCCGCCGGATACCTGGCCGGGTGGGTCGCCGGGGCGTTCGTGACGGGCCTGATCGTGCACTCCTCGGCCCGGAAGCCGAGCATCTGGAGAACGGCGATCGGCACGGTCGTCGGCGGGATCATCGTCGTCTACTCGTTCGGCATCCCCGTGCAGAGCCTGATCACGCGCCTTTCCCTGGAGGAGACGGCCCTCACCAGCCTCGTGTTCCTCCCCGGAGACCTTGTGAAGGCGACGCTCTCCACCCTCACCGTCGCGTCCCTCCTGCGCGCCTACCCCCGTGCGTTCCGGCGCACGTGGCTCCCGTCCCGATGGCGGGACAGTCCGGCTACGGAGACGACGCGATGACCCCGCGCATCGTGGTGCTGCGGGGTTCGCCCGACGAGCTCGTCGACCGCATCCAAGCCGTGCGTGGCCGCAGGGACGTCCCGCTCGTCGGCGACGACCGCTGGCCTGCGGCGCAGTGGTCCGCGGTACGCGACCTCGCCGACGCCGGTCCGGTCCCGGACGGCGCGGCCTGGGCGGCCCTGACCTCAGGGACGAGCGGGGCACCGCGGATCGTGCTGCGCACCGACGCGTCGTGGGAACGGTCCTTCGCCGTGGTCTCGAAGCTGCTGACCGACGGGACGGCCGTGGACGAGCTGATCATGCTGCCGGCCCCGCCGTCGTCCTCGCTGACGCTGTTCTCCCTCGCCCACGCGCTCAGCGGGGGACCGCGGCCCGTCTTTCCCGGCGGCCGGGAAGCCACCGAAGCAACCCTCTTCCACGGCACACCACAGGCGCTGCGGACGATGCTCGAGGCCCGAGCCCTTCCGCGGCTGCGGACCGCCCTCGTCGGTGGCTCGCGCCTCGACGCGGGGCTGCGCGCGGACGCGGAGTCTCTTGGTATCCGCGTCGTCTCCTACTACGGGGCGGCGGAGCTGTCGTTCGTCGCGCTCGACGAGGGGAGCGGCCTGCGGGCCTTTCCCGGGGTGGAGACCGCCGTGCGGGACGGCGAGCTGTGGGTTCGCTCGCCGTACACCGCCCTCGGCTACCTCGGTCGGTCCGGCCCGTTGCGTACCGGCGGGGGATGGGCGACGGTCGGTGACCTCGCGACCGTCGACGGCGGGGTGCTGACCCTGCGCGGCCGCGGGGACGAGGCCATCCTCACCGCCTCGGCCACTGTCGTCCCCGACGAGGTCGAGGCGGGCCTCCGGACGCTCCCGGGAGTCGCCGACGCCGTCGTCTTCGGGATTCCCAGACGCCGCGTCGGGGCCCTGGTCGCCGCCATGGTCGAGGTGGACGCCCACACCCCGCCGCCCACGGCGGGCAGCCTGCGCTCGATGGCCGCGACCCGGTTCACCCCCGCACACCGGCCCCGCGTGTGGTTCACCGGCCAGCTGCCCCGCACCGCATCCGGAAAGCCCGCACGAGCGGAGGTCCGGCGCCTGGTCGCCACTGGCGAGGTGGTACGACTTGCCTGACGAGCCCGTCATCGTCGCCGCACGCCGCACGCCGATCGGCACCCGCAGCCGTGCCCTCGCCGAGCTCAGACCCGAACAGCTGGCCGCGCCTGTCATCCGGGCCACCCTCGCCGACGCGGAGGCGGCCACCGGGTCGACGCTGACGGTCGCCGACGTCGTGCTCGGCAACTGCATGGGCCCCGGAGGCAACCTCGGCCGTGTCTCCGCGCTCGCCGCCGGGCTCGGCGTCGGCGTGCCGGGCGTGACCGTGGACCGACAGTGCGGCAGCGGCCTCGCCGCCGTCCTCGACGCGGTCTCCGCGATCCGAGCCGGGGACGACCGCCCGCGCATCGCGGGCGGCGTCGAGAGCGCGTCCACGGCCCCGACCAGGTCCGTCGACGGCGTGCCCTACGACCGGGCGCCGTTCGCGCCGTCCGGCTGGCCCGACCCGGACATGGTCCGCGCGGCCGAGGACCTCGCCCAGGCCGACGCGATCACCCGGGAACGGCAGGACGCGTACGCGGCGCGCAGCCACGGGCGGGCGCGCGCCGCCCGCGACGCCGGACGGTTCGACGCCGAGCTCGTCCCACTCGGGGACGTGCGCTCCGACGACTCGACCGGTGTGACCGAGTCCCTGCTGGCCCGCCTGAACCCCCTGATCCCGGGCGGCACCGTCACCGCGGGGACCTCGACCCGGATCAGCGACGGCGCCGCGACGGTCTCCGTCGTGCCGCATAGGCTGCGCGCGGGGGCCCCGGGCCTCGTGGTCCTTGGGCACGCCACCGTCGGCTGCGACCCGGCCCTGCCCGGGATCGGCGCGGCACCGGCCGTGCTCGCGGCGCTCGCGGCCGCGGAGGTCACTATCGGTGACGTCGCGGCCGTCGAGATCGTCGAGGCGTTCGCGGCGCAGTCGCTGGCGGTGCTCGGCCGCATCGGCGTCGACGATGACGACCCACGGGTCTGCGTCGACGGCGGGGCCCTCGCCCTGGGCCATCCGTGGGGTGCCAGCGGCGCGGTCAGCCTGGTGCGGCTGTTCAGCCGCCTGGTCCGCTCCGGGGCGCCCGCCGGAACCCTCGGGATGGTCGCGGCCTCGGTCGGCGGCGGGATGGGTGTCGCGGCAGTGGTCGAGGTGCTGCGGTGAGCTACCTCGAGCTGGACTCCGTCAACGTGCGGCTGGGAGACGGCGACGTCCTGCGCGACGTCACGTGCTCGTTGGACGAGCGCACCATCGCTGTCGTCGGGGAGAACGGTTCGGGCAAGTCCACGCTCGCGCGGCTGGCCGGCGGGCTCATCCACGCCGCGAGCGGCACCGTCCGCGTCCTGGGCCTCGACCCGGCGCGGGACGCGGCCCGGCTCCGCCGTCGCGTCGCCCTCGTGTTCAGCAACCCGGACACCCAGATCGTCATGCCGACAGTGGCGGAGGACGTCGCGTTCTCGCTGCGTGCGGACAAGCTCCCGCGGGACCAGAAGGCCCGACGGGTCGCCGAGGCCCTCCGCGAGTTCGGTCTGACCGACGTCGCCGACCGGGCCTCCCACGACCTGTCCGGCGGGCAGAAGCAGCTGCTCGCGCTATGCGGAGCCTTTGTGCGGCGACCCGACCTGGTGATCGCCGACGAGCCGACCGCCTACCTGGACGCACGCAACGCCCGCCGGGTCGCGGACCACCTCTTCGCGGACGGACGGCACCGGCTGCTCCTGGTGACCCACGACCTCGCCCTGGCCCAGCGCTGCGAGACGGCGGTCCTGGTGCAGGACGGGACGATCGCCGCCGCCGGGGCCCCCGCTGCGATCGTCGCCCGGTACGAGGCCGCGCTCGGATGCTGACCCTGTACCGCCCGGGCGACGGCCCCTGGCACCGGTTGCCGGTGGGGCCCAAGACCGCGGTGCTCATGCTGGTCGTGCTCGGGGTGAGCGTGCTCCCGTCGAGCTGGTGGGGTGCGGTGGTCAGCGTGGCGGTCTGCACGGGCTGCTACACGGTCCGGGGGGCGGGGATGCGCAGTCTGCTGGCGCAGGTCGTCACCATCCGGTGGATCCTCGTGATCACGCTCGCCGGACAGCTCGTGTTCACCGGACTGGAGGGCGGGACGGCGAACACGCTGAGGGTGTGCGCGGCCGTGGTGGTCAGCGGACTGCTCCCGCTGACCACACCGGTCGGTGAGCTGCTGGACATGCTGGAGCGGGCGTTGCGGCCGCTGGCGTGGCTGCGGCTCGACCCGCAACGCGCCGCCCTCACGATCGCCGTGACCCTGAGCACCCTGCCGGTGCTCGCGAGGCTCGAGCGCGAGGTCCGCGAGGCGCAGCGGGTCCGGGGCGGCGGACGGAGCCTGCGACTCTTCGTGATCCCGTACCTGGTCGTCGCCCTCAAGCACGCGGATGCGCTCGGTGATGCGCTGACGGCGCGAGGGGTGAGGTGACCGGGGCGCTGTCCGCCCGGGCCCCCACGGCCACCATCGTCAGCGCGAAGGTCGAATCGGCCTCGTCCGCCCGGTTGCCGGGCGGTGGCCTGCGCCGCGGGGGCTGCGCCAGGCGTGCTGGACGCGGTCGCGCGAGGGCGGCGGGCGACGAGATCGCCGACTACCTCGGTGGGAGCAGCGGCTTCGGTGGGGTGCGCCAGTAGGCTGTTCCGAGGAACCGAAGAGGTAGGACGAGCAATGAGCACCGAGCCGCGCGAGCTGCGCGCGGATGCGCGTGAGAACCGGCTCCGCATCCTGGCGGTGGCGACCGACGTCATCGAGCAGCAGGGCACCATGGCGTCGCTGAACGAGATCGCCAAGCGTGCCGGAGTAGGTCCTGGCACGCTCTACCGCCACTTTCCCTCGCGAGAAGCCCTGCTCGCGGAGGTGCTGGCGACATGGGTGAAACGAGTGGAGGAAGCCGCCCAGTCAGCTCCTGTGCGGACTCGCGACGATCTCGTGGACTGGCTCGGACGCCTTGCCGGAATCGCGAGCGGATACCGCGGACTGGCCGCGAGCATGGCCGCGAGCATGGACGACGAGGCCTCCCCGCTGCGTCATGCGCATCGCGCGAGCCTTGTGGCCAACACTCTCGTGTTCGAGCGTGCCCGCGAGGCCGGACTGATCGACCACGCCGTGGATTCAGGAACTGTGGCCCGGCTCGTCACCGGCGTGGCGATGGTCGCGGAGCAGGCGACGCTGCCGCCCGAACAGGTGCGCGACATGCTCCGGGTGATCCTGGACGGGTTGACCGCGCGCTCTGACTGAACCACGGAGGGCGCACGGGAAAGCACCTGGTGGTGCCAGCCCGTGCGTCCCTCCTGCGGTCAGCGCTGCTGCGCGATCGCGCCGATCTTCGTGGCCAGGTCGTACTCCAGAGGCCCTCGCTCCTGCATGCCCTTCTCGAGCAGCCGCTCGACAGTGGCGCCGACCTCGGGGTTGGAGACTGCCGCCCAGTAGGCGTCGGAGTGCAGCGGGTACTCCCCGTCCGGCAGGCGCGTGTACTTGTTGATGAACTCCTTGACCTCCACGATCGCCTGGTGGTCCCACCCGGACACGCGCCGGGCGAAGCGGGACACGAACTCGTCCAGTTCTGCGTCCGGGAGCGCGCGGTTGACGTAGCCGTACTTCTCCGCGAGGGCTCCGTCGAAGTCCTCGGCGCCGAGCAGGATCTCCATCGTGCGCCCGCGGCCGACCAGGGAGGGCAGTCGTCCGCTGGCGCCGCCGCCGGTGACGGCGTTGAGCGCGATCTCGACCTGGGCGAGCTTGGTCTTCTCCAGGCTGGCGAAGCGCATGTCCATGGCCAGCACCAGCTCGCTGCCCGCGCCGCGGGTGATGCCCCGGATGGCGGCGACCGTCACGGCGTCGAGCTTGCTCATGCGGACGGTGATGTCGACCCAGGCGGTGTAGTCGGTGGCCTTGGGCAGGGCCTCCGCGAGCTCGTTGTCGACGGTGACGTCGTAGTGGGCGATGTAGAAGTCGGGGTCGGCGCTGTCGAACACCACGACGTTGACCGTCTTGTTGTTCTCCAGCTCGGTGAGCAGCGCCTTGAGGTCCCTCATCATCTCCAGCCCGATGACGTTGATCGGTGGGTTGTTGAAGGTCACGCGCCAGAACGTGGGCGACTCGACCGTCAGGGTGAGGTGCTTGGGGTTGAACTCTTCGAGGAACGTCATGCCGCAGCCTTTCCAAGTATTCGGAGAGGGTCTCCGATTACTTGGTGTGCAGCATCGGCGAGCTTGCTGGTATTCCCGGGCGGGATTGCTCCTTGGCGTGCCCCGCCCCGTCCTCACGGCTGCGTGGTTCGGGTGGCCTCGAGCGTGCCGAGGAGGGCGAGGGCGTCCGCGCTGGGGCTTCCTGCCGGTGCGGTCGCGACGGTGAGCTGCTGTCCGGGTGCTTCGCGGACGTCGAGCGTCTGGTAGGTCAGGGTGATCCGGCCGACGTCGGGGTGGTTGATGACCTTCTCGGTCAGGCTGAGGCCGGCCACGGTCTGGTCTGCCCAGAAGGCTGCGAACTCTGGCGACCCGGCGAGCATGCGGGACACGAGCGGAGGGACGGCCGGGTGCGGGTTGGCGAAGCCCGCGGCCAGGCGCAGGGCGCTGACCGCAGCGCGTGCGACGTGGTCCCAGTGGGTGAAGTAGGTGCGCGCGGCGGGGTCGACGAACAGGAAGTCGAACGCCCCGACTGCCAGCTGCGAGGGGCCGAGAAGCGCCTTGGCCGTGGTGTTGGCGGCGAGGATCTGGAAACCGGGGTCGACGACGTATGCGGCGGCGTGCGGGAAGGCGTCCATGAGCTGGAGCAGCTCAGGGCTGACCGGTCCGGGCTCGGGCTGGGTGGCGGGTGCGAGCTTCGCGAGGCGGAAGGTGTGCTCACGGGCGTCCGGGCTGAGTCGCAGGGCAGTGCAGAGGGCGTCCACGACCTGCGCCGACGGGGTGCGTTCGCGGCCCTGCTCGAGACGGGCGTAGTAGTCGGCGCTGACGCCGGCCAGCACGGCGACCTCCTCGCGCCGCAGCCCGTCGACCCGCCGCGCGCCGACGTCGGGCAGGCCGACGTCGGCGGGCGTGAGGCGGGAGCGCTGGGCGCGGAGGAATTCGCCGAGGGGGCCGGGTGGTGTCGCCATGCCTTTCACGCTAACCGCGTTCGGCGGGCTCGGACAGGGTGCGGTCCTCCCTGTCTCGCGACCCGGAGTGCCACCGCACGCACAGGTTCACAGCCGTGCTCGTTCATGCGACCGGGTCGCGCAGGATCGTGCGCAACGTGTCCTGCGGCGTGCTGCGCGTGAAGGCGTCCAGATGGACCTCGTGGTGCGGCCCGCTGCGGTGGAGACCGCGCTGCTGCGCGAAGTCGCCGAGTCGTCCGAGCGTGGCGAACTCCTCGGCGAACGGGCCGTGGTGCATGACCTGGACGACGTCCTGCTCGGCGATGGTGAAGACGGTGACGTCGTCGGACGCCGTGTCCGCGGTGCTGGCCGCGCGGGTGCGAGCAGCATCGACGTCCCGCTGGGTGGTGCCGGCCGGGACCTGGGACAGGACCCGGTAGAGCAGGGACGGGACCGGGTTGACGCTGTAGAAGTCGGCGATCTCGACGGACCGGGACCCCTCGGGGTACCAGTACTGGATCTCCTCGACCGGCGCGGAGCCGGTGGCCTGGTTCAGCTCGCCGGCGATGTCGGTCACCAAGGTCTTCTTGCGATAGAACTCGTCGGTCCCCGGCGCTCCATCGCCCAGGACGGCGACATAGGTCACCGCGGGGGTGCGAACGTGCTCGGGGTCGTCGGCGGCCTGCAGGTGCTCGGTGGGCTGTGTCTTCAACATGGGTGTTCCTTCGCGGATCGGTGCGGGGTCAGGGCCAGGTCGTGCATCAGCTCGGCTCCGGCCTGGCGGGGTCGGTGCGGGCGATGGTGGACTCCAGGCCGGTGCGGATGCGGTCCATGGTCTGGGCGTAAGCCTGGTCGATGTCGATGCCGAGCTTGTCGGCCAGGACGAACGTCCACCACATCGACTCGGCGAGCTTGTGCTCCAGCTCCGCGCGCGGGTCACCCTCGATGCCCCAGGTGCCGTCGTTCGCGAGCAGGAGACGTCCGATGTAGCCGACGTCGTTGGAGAAGCCGAGCATCAGCTCGTGCAACGACCACGTCTTGCCGTTGAACCGCTCCTCCAGTACCTCGTAGAGAGAGCGGACGGCGAGCGCCTGCTCACGGGCGGCAGCGAGCGACAGTGCGGGCTCAGACATGGGTGTTCTCCTTCGAGGTGGCTGATCGGGAGTCGGTGGCTGGCGCGGGAAAGGCGGCCATGGCCCGCTCCGCCATGGCCAGCAGAACCTCTCGCGGGGTCCCGTCGGCGGCGCGGATCGCGAAGCCGCTGCTGAGTGTGATCAGGAAGGTGGCGAGCTCGTCGGGGTCTTCCCCGGCGGGCAGGTCCCCGTCGGTGATCGCGCGCCGGAACCGGTCCGCGAACATCCGCTGGACCGTGGCGCGGTTCTCCGCGAGCACGGCGTACTCGCCCGAGTCGTCCGGCGTGGCGACGGCTTGTACCGACAGGCAGCCGGCCGGTCGCCCGGGCATGGTCACGGCGAGTGCGTTGCCGACGAGGAACGCCTGGGCGCACTCCCGCGCCGTGTGCCGTTCCAGGGCGTCGGCGACGTATGCCATGTTGCGTTCGACGTACCGGCGCAACGCTGCCTGAAACAGCTGCGCCTTGTCGCCGAACGCCCCGTAGACGCTTGGCTTGTTGACGCCCATCGCCGCGGCCAGCTCCGTCAGGCTGGCGCCCGCGAAGCCTCGACGCCAGAACACCTCCACCGCGGCGTCCAGCGCCTCGTCCGTGTCGAAGGCACGCGGTCTGCCCGGTCCGGCCATGGTCACCTCCTGCTCGGATGCCGCTTCCTCGTTTTCTTAACGAGCGGTACAAAATTATGGTGCCACAGGTTCGGGGCCTGTGTCATGGCCAGCAGCTGATCGAGAGGGGGTGCAGTCCTCCCTGGATCACCCGCCCTTTCTCGCAGCCTCGCGCCGCCGCAGGGTTGGCGTGCGGGGCGGCCGATCGACGGCCTGACCTCCACAGCCTTCCAGTGAAGACCACGACAACGAGGGAGCACGACATGCCTGGAACTGAGCCCGACACCACGATCGCCGAGTGGATTGCCGCGGCCAATACGCACGACTCTGCCGCCTACCTGGCGTTCTTCACCGATGACGCCGTACTGGACGATCCCTCGGTCGGGGAGGTATTCGAGGGGCATGCGGGGATCAACGAGTACTTCCAGTCCTACTTCATCGGCTATGACACCCAGACACGACTGCTCAGCACCGAGCCACGCGACGGGTATCTCCACGTCGCTGTCGAGTTCACCGGCAACTTCCCCGAGAGGCGCGTCGGCGGAATCTTCGACGTCACCCTGACCGCCGAGCACAAGATCGCGCACGTACGGGCCGACCTGCGCCGGTAGGGGTGGCGCTCCACCGACCCTTATCCCGCTCGGGCACGGCGCGAACGACGAGGAGGGGCATCCGGTCACATCGGGTGCCCCTCCTCGTCGCTTAAGATCTGGCTCGTGCGGTCAGGCGACCGTCGCATCGATCGTGACCGGGATGTTGCCGCGGGTGGCGTTCGAGTACGGGCAGACCTTGTGTGCTGCCTCGATCAGCTGGTCGGCGGTGGCCTGGTCCACTCCGGCGAGCTCGGCGTGCAGCGCGGCGCTCAGGCCGTACGTGCCACCCTCTTCCGCGTGGATACCTACCTCGGCTACCACCGCGGAGTCGGTGAAGGTGATCTTCTGTGCGGCGGCGACGCCCTTGAGTGCGCTGTGGAAGCAGGACGCCCAGCCGGCGGCGAAGAGCTGCTCCGGGTTGGTCCCTCCGCCCGGCCCGCCCATGGCGGTCGGGATGGCGAGGGTCAGGTCCAGGATGCCGTCGTCGGTCGCCGCGTGGCCTCCGGCGCGGCCGTCACCGGTAGAGGTTGCCACTGCGGTGTAGATGCTGTCAGCCATGGTGATGCTCCTTCGTTGTGGGGGGCCGGCCGCTGGTCCGCGGCCGGCCATGGGAAAGTGGGCAGGTCAGCTGGTCGCGCGGGCCGCGGACTCGATGAGGTTCGCCGTCCTGGCCGGGTGCGAGATGTACCCGACGTGCGAGGCGTCGACCGTGGTGGTGTGTGCGCCCATGCGCTCGGCGAGGAATCGCTGTGCCACCGGGGAGATGGCCTTGTCCCGGGCCGAGATCTGGTACCAGCTGGGGATCGTCTTCCACGCGGGCTCGCCGGACTGCTCGTCCAGGGACGCCGCGGCAGCCGGGCGCTGAGTCGCGGCCATGAGGCGGGTCTGCCGCGAGGGCAGGTCCGCGGCAAAGATCCGCTGGAACCGAGCAGGATCGATGGTGACGTCGACGCCGCCCGGGTAGGGGCGGAAGACCAGCGCGTCCGGCGTCAGCTCGCTGCCCGGGTACTGCGCGGGGTCGTTGAACTTGTTGATCGTCTCGCCCAGGTCCGGGGCGAAGGCCGCCACGTACACCAGTGCTTCGACGTTCTCTGCGCCGGTGGCGGCGTTGGTGATGACCGCGCCGCCGTAGGAGTGGCCGACCAGGACCACGTCGCCGTCGACCGAGTCGACGACGCTGCGGACGTATGCGGAGTCGGATGCCAGGCCGCGCAGCGGGTCGGCGACGGCGAGCACGGGATAGCCGTCGTGCTGCAGCTCGCCGACCACACCGCCCCAGCCACTGGCGTCCGCGAACGCGCCATGCACGAGTACGACGGTGGGCTTCTCGGTCTTGCTGCGGCCGGGGTGCCGGCTGTCGGCCTGTGCCAGTCCTGCGCCGACGCCGAGTGTCAGCGCTACGCCCAGGGCGGCGCCGATGGTGGTGCGCAGCGGCCGTCGGAGCGGATTGCCGAGCCTCATGAGGGTCCCTCTCGTTCGAACGTCCGTCGGTAGACGAACTAGTACGTCTACCGTACGTCCGAAGTGACAGCAGCACAAGGTGCTCTGCGGCGGGAGGTCGATGGGCGCGCAAAAGGCCGGAGCCTGGCGCCACGGTCGTGGTGTCAGACTCCGGTCCCTTGCCGCGGGCGGTTGCTGCGCGGGGGGGGTGAGACGCTCAGCCGGCGGTGCGCGTTGCCCGGCTGGCGTCGATGACTGCGAAGATCGCCCGTTCCAGGGCGCCACCCACGCGGGACGGCTCGTCGAGGGAGCCGGCCACCATGGCGCCGTCGCGCAGCATCATGACCTCGTCTGCGGCCCGCGCTGGGTCGTTCACACCGATCCGGCCGAGCATCCCGGCGAACGTCGCCCGGTACCAGCCGCGGTGCTGCGCGACCACCTTTCGGACTGGCCCTTCCGGATCGGGGTACTCGGCCGCCGCGTTGATGAACGCGCACCCCCGAAAGCCCGGCTTGCAGCTCTCGGCGCCGATCGCCGCCGCGAACCGCCGCAGCGCCTGGGCGTCGTCGCCGGAGGACCGGCGAAGGCCGTCGAGTGCCCCGCGCTCCCACGCTGCCTGGCGTTCCAGGTAGGCCACCACGAGGACGTCCTTGGTCCGGAAGTACCGGTAGAACGTCACCTTCGTGACGCCGGAGAGCTCGATGATCTTGTCCGCGCTGGTCGCGTGGATCCCGCGCGCGTAGAACAGCTCGGATGCAGCGTCGAGGATCCGATCCCGGACGGAACGCTTTGCGGTTCCGTCAGCATCCGCAGGCGGCCGCTCTGGCGTCGTGGTGCTCATCTGCCTGCGTGCTCCCGTGTCTGTCCGGATCGATGTGAGCAAACAGGATACTCCGCGGTGTACTGACGTGTTCGTCTACTGCCGCCACGAGATGCGTCCGAGGTGTCGATGTTTGCGGACCACCACCCAAGAAGCGATGTCCGCAGTGATTCGAGCCCCGCAACAAATACGCAACAGATTCAGTCCAAACGGATCCAGCCACGCCCAGGCCCATTCCCTGAGGTTGCGCTAGCATCGTCCCTGTCAGTTGGGTTATCCCCCGAAAAACCAAGGTAGATCCCGCCGACTCCAGACCTTTCCGTAGTGGGACAACTTGGGCACAACAAGTTCCAGAGGTCGCAGGTTCAAATCCTGCCCCCGCTACGAAATCAGGCCCCGGGAATCTTCGGATTCCCGGGGCCTGAGTGCTTTTCGGAAGGTCAGCCGGTCAGGCGAGCGCCCGCAGCGCGGTCGTCCGGAGCTGGCCGAGCCGGGCGGCGTCCTCGGAGCCGGGGACTGCCGTGCAGACCACGATCCGAAGATCGCTCCCCGGCACGCTCAGCACGTCGCAGTCCACGGTGATCGGCCCGGCCGACGTCGTCGTGGCGGTCTTGCGGCTCGCGCGGTGCGCGGCGACCCGGGCCTGCGCCCATCGCCGGGCGAGCTCCGGTGACGCGCTGCGCCGCCGGTCGACCAGCTCCGTGAGCGCAGGGTCCGTCGGGTAGCGCCCCCTCGCGGCGCGGAGGTCGGCGACGAGGTCGGCGGAGAACTCCTCGGCGTGCTCGTCGTCACGGTCGCCGAGGGCACCGGACCGTGACGGAGGGGTCCGACGCGACGGTCGCGCTCGCCACGATCGGTCCCGACCGCCGACGGGGGAGTTCCACAACCGGCTGGGGCGCATCGAGTACTGACCCGAGCCGCGAGAGCTGGTCCGGCTCAGGCCATCCCACCGTTGGCGTACACCACCTGCCCGTTGACCCACCGGCCCGGGCCGGCGAGGAACGACACGACTTCGGCGATGTCGCCGGGCGTGCCGAGCCGCTCCAGGGGGTTCATCCGCGACATCCGCTCGATCGTCTCCTCGTCCTTGCCGTCGAGGAAGAGCGCGGTCGCCGTGGGGCCCGGCGCGACCGCGTTGACGGTGACGTCGCGGCCGCGCAGCTCCTTGGCGAGGACGAGGGTGAGCGCGTCGACGGCGCCCTTGGAGGCGGCGTACGCGGCGTAGCCGGGCAGCGCGAGCTTCGTCACGGAGGTGGAGAACGTGATGATCGCGCCGCCTGGCCGCACGGTCCGGGCGGCGATCCGGCTCACCACGAACGTGCCGCGGATGTTCGTGCGGTGCATGTGGTCGAGGACGGCGAGGTCGAGGTCGACGACCGGGGCCAGCTCCATGACGCCGGCCGCGTTCACGACGACGTCGACCGCGCCGAACCGCTCGGCGGTGGCGTCGAAGAGGGCGCTCACCTGGTCCTCGTCGGCGATGTCGGCCTGCATCGCGAAGGCGGACCCGCCGCGTTCCCTGATCGTGGCGACCACCTGGTCGGCAGCTGCCTTGTTGCCTGCGTAGGCGAGCGCGACGGCCGTGCCGTCAGCGGCGAGCCGCTGGGCGACCTCGGCCCCGATCCCGCGGGAGCCGCCGGTGACGATCGCGACCCGGGTCTCGTTGTCGGTCATGACATCCTCCTGTTGTCATCGATAACGCAGTGGTGAGTGCAACGGTAACACAATAGCGATCACGTCAGAGTGATAGCATCGATCACATGGATCGAACGCAGCAGGCAGCCGGGGGGACCGTCGAGGCCCCGGGGCGCGAGCATCGTCGCGAGGCGCAGCGTGCCGCGATCGAGACCGCCGCCCTGCGTCTCCTGGACGAGCAGGGTCCTGGCGCGGTGACGACGCGCGCCGTGAGCGCCGCCGCCGGCGTGCAGGCCATGACGATCTACCGCCTGTACGGCGACATGGACGGCCTCATGGTGAGTGCGGCGGCGCGGTGCGTCGCGGACTACCTCGAGGCGAAGACCACCCGGGAGCGGCACGCGGACCCGGTGGACGACCTGCGCGCCGGGTGGGACCTGCACGTGGGCTTCGGGCTCGGCCACCCCTACGTGTACGCCCAGATCTACGGTCGGTACGCGCCCGACCAGGCGAACCCGGCGGCCGACGAGGGGGCGGAGATCCTGCGCGGACTCGTGCGACGCGTCGCCGAGGCCGGCCGGCTCACGCGCGACGTCGAGACGGCGGCGCAGATGATCCACTCGGCAGGCCGCGGTGTGACGCTCACGCTGATGGCCACGCCGCCGGAGCGGCGTGACCCGTCCCTGTCGCACGCGTGCCGCGAAGCGGTCCTCGCCGCGGTCACGGTGCCGGCTGCCGAGACCGCGGCCGAGGCCGAGGCTGCGGGCGAGGCGGCGGACGGCGTGCTGTCCGCCGCCGACCGGAGGCACGCGGTAGCGCTCGGTGCGGCGCTGTCCTCGTCCGGGGCCGCGGTGCCGTTCACCGAGGCGGAGCACGCCATGTTCCAGGAGTGGCTCGGTCGGCTGACCTGAGGCCGATGTGCGCGCGGCCGGCTGATCAGCCCTCGCGCAAGGTCAGTGTCCCGGCCAGGTCGAGGTCGGCCGGCGTGCCGCCGACACCCGCCCGGGCGAGCAGCACCGCGCCGAGCGCCGTGCTCCAGAAGGTGCGGACCTCCACGGGGAGCGGACGGTCCGCGGCCCAGCCGCGCCCGGCCGTGAGGCGCGCGACGTAGCGCTCCGACTGCCGGAACAGGAGCTGCAGGTGCCGGTCGACGACCGGTGCGAGATCGGGTCGCGAGATCCCGGCGGCCAGAGCGCGCGCGACGGCGGGCAGCGACGGCAGGGCGAGCACCACGCGCGCGATCGTGCGGCGGAACGCCGCGGCGTCCGGGGCCTGCGCGCCCAGCTTCTCGAGGCGCTCGGCGTCGTGCAGCAGGGCGAGGAAGGCCGCGTGCACGAGCAGCGAGTCCTTGGACCCGAAGTGGTAGGTGACCTGGTTCGGGAAGACGCCTGCGGCCTCCGCGATCTGCGCGACGCTCAGCTCTCCGCCGGCCCGCTCCGTGCACAGCCGCGCGGTCGCCTCGAGGATGCGGGTCCGCGTGGCGTCGCCACGTCCCGTCGCGGTGCGCCGCCCGACGGTCGCGACGGCCGGGGTGTCGGTGCCGGTCTCCATGGTGGGAATTGTATGTGATACAAATGCTCCGAGAGTTTGTATGGCATACAAGAACGGAGTGATCGACATGGCGCAGGCACGGACCGAGGTGGTCGTCACGGGTGTGGGTGCCACGACACCGCTGGGCGGCGACGCCGCCTCCACGTGGGAGGCGCTGCTCGCCGGCCGGACCGGGATCCGCGGCGACGTGCTGCGCGGCACGGGCACCGACCTGCCGCCCGTGACGGCGGGCGTCCTGGCTGTCGACCCGGCGGCAGCGCTCCCGCCCGTCCAGGCCCGCCGGCTCGACCGGGCGCAGCAGGTCGCCCTCGTCGCCGCGCACGAGGCGTGGGCCGACGCCGGGGCGCCGGACGTCGACCCCGACCGGCTCGTGGTGTCGGTCGGCACGGGTATCGGTGGGGTGCAGACCCTGCTGCAGCAGGACGACGTGCTGGAGGCCGACGGGCTCCGCCGGGTGTCCCCGCGCACCGTGCCCATGCTCATGCCGAACGCCGCTGCGGCGGTCGTGAGCATCGAGCTCGGCGCCCGCGGCGGGGCCTACACGCCGGTCTCGGCGTGCTCGTCGGGCGCGGTAGCCCTCGCCCTCGGGGCGCGGCTGATCCGCGCGGGGGAGGCCGACGTCGTCGTCGCGGGCGGGACGGACGCTGCGATCACGCCGATCACGGTCGCCGGGTTCGCCCAGGCCCGTGCGCTGTCGCACCACGCGGGCGACCCCGCGTCGGCGTCCCGGCCGTTCGCGGCGGACCGCAGCGGGTTCGTGCTCGGGGAGGGCGCCGGTGTCGTGGTGCTGGAGAGCGCCGAGCACGCGCACGCGCGCGGCGCCCGGGTCCGCGCCGTCCTCGCGGGCGCCGGGATCACCTCGGACGCGTACCACGTCACCGCCCCCGCGCCCGACGGCGCCGGCCAGGTCGCCGCCATGCGCAAGGCCCTCGCCCAGGCCGGGCTCGCCGCCTCGGCCGTCTCGCACGTGAACGTGCACGCGACGGGCACGCCGGTCGGCGACGTCGGAGAGGCGCGCGCCATCGCCGAGGTCTTCGGGCGGGTGACGGTCACGGCACCCAAGGCGAGCCTCGGCCACCTCTTCGGGGCTGCCGCCTCGAGGCGATCACCGCCGTCCTCGCCGTCGAGCAGGGCGTGGTGCCGCCGACGCGCAACCTCGCCGAGGCGGGCGTGGACCCGGAGGTCGGGCTGGACGTGGCCGACCGGCGCCGCGACGGCGAGCAGCGCGCGGTGCTCAGCAACTCCTTCGGGTTCGGCGGGCAGAACGTGGCCCTGGTGCTCGCGCGACCGTGAGCGCGGGGCGCACACCACACTTGTCTCTGACGTCAGCGGTAGGTTCTACGGTCGAGGCATGACCGATGACACCTTCGAAGCACTCACCGTGACCCGCTCGGGGAGCGTGCTCACCGTGACGATGAACCACCCGCCGCTGAACCTGCTCGACAGCACCCTCATCCCCGATCTCAAGCGGTTCGTCCGCACGGTCGCCCACGACGACACCGTCCGGGTCGTCGTGCTCGAGAGCTCCGTGCCCGACTTCTTCGCCGCGCACGTCGACGTCGGCTACGGCGCGGACCCGGAAGGGTTCTTCGCGCTGAGCGCCGACGACGAGGGGTTCGAGGGCCTGCTGCCGCTGCAGCACCTCGTCGCGAGCATCCGCGTGCTGCCCCAGATCACCATCGCCAAGCTCCGCGGCTACCTGCGCGGCGGCGGCAGCGAGCTCGCCCAGGCCGCGGACCTGCGGTACGCGGCGGCCGACGAGACCTGGATGGGCCAGATCGAGGGGCGCCTCGGCATCATCCCGGGCGGCGGCGGCACGCAGCTCCTCGCCCGCGCCGTCGGGCGCTCGCGTGTCCTGGAGGCGATCCTCACCGCCGACCTGTACGACACTCGCACCGCCGAGCTCTACGGCTGGATCACGCGGGCCGTGCCGGCCGCCGACCTCGACCGGTTCGTCGACGAGGTCGCCCACCGGATCGGCTCGCGCCTGCCTGCGCAGATCCGCGCGGCCAAGGCCGCCGTCGACCCCACGACGGCGGGCGACCGGCTGTACGAGGACCTGAAGACCGAGGCCGCCGCGCTGTCCGGCGTGTACCCGTCGCCGCCGGAGATCGAGGAGAAGCTGACGGCGGCGCTCGCCGAGGGCATGCAGACGCCGGAGAACGAGCGCGCGCTGGAGGAGTTCCTCGACGCGCGCTGACCGCGCAGGCGGGGGTCGCTGACTCTCGCCGACCCAGCGATCGTGCCCAGATCCTCGGCCAGATCTGGGCACGATCGCTGGGTCGGCGGATCGGGGCCTCCTCCTGGCCATGCAGGTGCGTGTGTGCGGCACCCGCGCCGTCGCGCACCTCGACCGCACGTTTCCGTGCCCGGGGTGTCGTGGTCCAGCCGAATCGCGGAGTTTCCGCTTGGATGGGTGATAACAGCCCATACCCCGACGAGGAGAGCGCGCGATGAGCCAGGCAGCCCAGGTGGGCACCGTCTACCGGACCAGTCAGGATCTCCGGGACGCCGACCTGCCGCCCCTGTCCGTCGCGCTCGACGCCAGCGGGTACGCGGTGCAGCGCGACACCGACGGCAACTGGTACAGCGTGGCCTCGGTGAGCGCGTCCGACCTCGTGGGTACCTACACGCTCGTGCACGTCCCGGCCGAGCCGCTGCCCGCGGCGTACGGCTCCGTCGTCATCACCGCGAGCGGCACGCCGTTCATGCGGCGCTGGGACGCCGCGACGGACGACCACTTCCAGCCCGAGTGCTGGATCGGGCCCGACGGCGTCACCGTCACCGACGTCGCGCTGCGCGGCCTCGGCATCGCGCGGGTGTGGGACGCCGGAGCCGAACCGGGCTCCCGACCGGGCACCCGGTACCCGCAGGCGGGATCGTCGGCGGCCCGGCCGCCTGCGACCCGGCGGCCTGCGACCGGCGTGCCGGCGGACGAGTCGGCGCCGGACGCGAGCAGGGCTCCGGGTGACGCGGCCCCGGCGAACGGGCTGCC
>NZ_JABEMG010000279.1 GCF_013004695.1 Promicromonospora citrea | reverse complement strand
CGCGCCCACCTGGACCGCGCCGCTGCGGACGGTGGGCAGCCCCGCGCGCAGCACCTGCCGCAGCCGGAACGGCGCCGGGTGCGGCGCCCCGGCCAGGCGCCCCGTCCCGCCCTGTGCGGTCACGGGACGGACCACGATCTCGGGGTGGCCGAGCGCCGCGTTGCCGAGCAGCACGCCGAGCGCCTCCACGAGCGGCGCGTCGGAGCGCCAGTTGCTGCCGAGCGTCGCGCGTGTCGCGGCGTGCCGCGCGGCGTCGAGGTAGGCCACGACGTCCCCGCCGCGGAAGGCGTAGATCGCCTGCTTGGGGTCGCCGACCAGCACCGTCGCCCGGTCCCCCGCCGGGTCCGCCGCATCCGGCGCGCCTCCGAACGCCCGGTCCAGCACCTGCCACTGCACCGGGTCGGTGTCCTGGAACTCGTCGACCAGCACGACCCGCCACCGCTCGCGCATCCGGGTCCGCACCGCTGCCCCGCCGTCGGCCGACGCCGGGTCGAGGGCGTCGGCGAGGCGGCCGAGCAGGTCGTCGTAGGACAGGATGCCCAGGCGCCGCTTGCGGCGCTCCATCTCGGCCCGCACCTCGCGGGCGAACGACACCCGCGCGGAACCGACGGGATCGTCCGGGTCGGCGTCCGCCAGCGCGGCCCGCGGGTCCTCGACGGCGGCCGTGGCCACCATGAGCGCGCACGCCCGGTCGAACGGCGGCGGCTCGGGGGCGTTGCCGTACCGGCGCAGGTACAGGTCGTCGACGACCTCGACCGTGAGGTCGGTCAGCGACTCGACGAGCTCCGCGCCCGGCTCGGTGTCCCCGGCCACCCCGAGCGAGCGCAGCACGAGCTGGCAGAACTGGTGGATCGTCGCGATCGTCGCGTGGTCGAACGACGCCAGGGCGTCCGCCAGGCGCCGGTGCCGCACCACCCGCTCCACGTCGTCGACGTCGAGCAGCGCGGCGAGCACCTCGTCCACCTCGTCCGTGCCGCCCTCCGTGCCACCCTCCGTGCCGCCGCCCGAGAGCGCCGCGGCGAAGGCGCGCTCGGCGCGCAGCAGGGCGCCGCGCACGCGGTCGCGCAGCTCCTGGGTCGCGGCGCGCCCGAACGTGACCACGAGCATCTCCTCGAGCGGTACGACGCCCTCGGCGACGTACCGGGTGACGAGCGCGCCGATCGCGAAGGTCTTGCCCGTGCCCGCGCTCGCCTCGAGCAGCGCGGTGCCGCGCGGCAGGGGTCCTGCGAGGTCGAAGACGTCCATCAGTCGGTGCCCATCCAGTCCGTGCCCATCCGGTCCGTGCCCATCCGGTCGGTGCCCATTCAGTCGTTGAACTGTGTGCTCCGGCCCCACCCTGCTGGTTCGCCGTCTGGCGGAGCGCCGTGGGGGAACCTTGGGGGAATCGGGGGCGGTGTGCTGCTCCCCCGGTGTGCGGGGAGGCGGCGGGACCTCGACGGGTCGTCGTGGTGGTGGGGGGGGGGGGGGGGGGGGGGGGGG
>NZ_JABEMG010000278.1 GCF_013004695.1 Promicromonospora citrea | reverse complement strand
CGTCGGCGTCGCCGTCGGCGCGGGCGCCGCCGTCGCCGCCACGAGCGCCCTGACCGCGCGCGACGCCGGTCCGGGGCCCGGCGCCACGTTCCCGTCCGCGGTCGGCAACCTGCAGACGGTCCTGCCGGCGGAGACCCACGAGATCACGCTCGAGGTCGACGTCGACGCCGACGTCGACACGGAGGCCGACGGCGGCGACCCGGCCCGCGTCGAGTACAACGGCCGGCTCGGGCCGTCCGGGATCGGCGAGTCGTTCTACAGCGAGGGCTTCCTCGACCTCGAGACCGACCTGGGCGAGCGGGGCGTCGCGGTCGAGCTGCCCTGGACCACCACCGTGACCGCGCGCGGCGAGGTCGAGGAGAGCAGCATCGACCTGCGCGCCTACCAGGGTTCGCTCACCGAGTACGACCCCACGGTCGCGACCGTCACCCTGTCCTGCCGGATCCTCGTGGACGGCGAGGTCGTGGCCGAGATGAGCGGCCCGCGCATCGTCGGCTGCAACCGCGTGCCCGAGAAGTTCCGGGAGATGATGGACGACGCCCGGAAGGAGAGCCAGGAGCAGCAGGAGCAGGCCTGGCAGGACTACCAGGACACGCTCGAGGAGCTCGGCGTGGACGGCGCGGGAGCGGGCTCGTGATCGAGCCGCTGCGGGCCGGCGACCCCGCGCACGCCGGCCCCTACGTCCTGCTCGGGCGCCTGGCCGCCGGAGGCATGGGCCAGGTGTTCGTCGGCCGGTCGCGCGCCGGGCGCGTGGTCGCCGTCAAGGTGATCCACGACGGCCTCGCCGCCGGCGACGAGTTCCGGACCCGGTTCGCCCGCGAGGTCGAGGCGGCCCGCCGCGTGGGCGGCTTCCACACCGCCGAGGTGGTCGACGCCGACGCTTACGCCGCGCGGCCCTGGATGGCGACCGCCTACGTGGCGGGCCCGTCCCTGCAGGAGGCCGTCGCGCGCGCCGGCGTGCTCGACGAGGAGGCCGTGCGGGCGCTGGGCGCCGCGCTCGTCGGCGGGCTCGCGGCCGTCCACGCGGCCGGGCTCGTGCACCGCGACCTCAAGCCCGCCAACGTGCTGCTCACCGCGGACGGGCCCCGCGTCATCGACTTCGGCATCGCCCGCGCCGTCGACGCGACCTCCGTGACGACGTCGGGCGACGTGCTCGGCACCGCCGCGTACATGTCGCCCGAGCAGGTGCGCGGACAGGAGGCGTCGGCGGCGTCCGACGTCTTCGCCCTCGGCTGCGTCCTGGCCTACGCGTGCTCCGCGCGCAGCCCGTTCGGCGGCGGGCCGACCGAGGCCGTCGTCTACCGCGTGGTGCACGAGGAGCCCGACCTCACCGCCGTCCCCGCCGGTCTGCGCGACGTCGTCGCCGCCTGCCTCGCCAAGGACCCCGCCGCCCGGCCCGGCCTCGACGCCGTGCTCGACGGGCTGCGCCCGCCGGCGGGCCGGGTCGTGCCCTGGCGCCTGCCCGACGGCGTCGGCGCCCTCGTCGCCGAGCG
>NZ_JABEMG010000277.1 GCF_013004695.1 Promicromonospora citrea | reverse complement strand
CAATGCCGGGAAGTTAGGGCGTTGCGTGTGGTGTCAAGACCGTGTTTGTGCTGGTAGCAGCAGCGAAGCTCCTGTAGTTGAGAGCAGTCCGCCAAGACAGCCTTCACCGCAGGAGCTTCGCCGTGTTCGATCCTGTCATCAATGTCCGTGCCGTGTCAGCCCCTGGTGTGTTCGCTCCGGGGCATCTGGGAGAGCTGACTGCGCAGGTTCCGCCTGAGGTCGTCGATGCGGTGCTGGCCGAGACCGGCAGGGTCGAGCAGCGGGCGCGACTGCTGCCGGCGCGGGTGGTGGTCTACCTGCTGCTGGCCGGGGCGTTGTTCGAGCACCTGGGATGGCGGCAGGTCTGGGCCCGGTTGGTCGGCGGGCTCGGGGGTGTGTTCGTCACGCCGTCTTCGGCGGCGATCAGCCAGGCTCTGCGCCGGGTGGGCGTCGCTCCGCTGCGGGCACTGTTCGATCTGCTGCGGGGGCCTGCGGCCACGACCGCTGCCGTGTCATGGCGAGGTCTGCTGGTCGCGGCGATCGACGGCACCCAGGTCGCGATCCCTGCTGGAGAAGCGAACGAGGCGGTGTTCCGCCGTCAGCCGACCGTGCTGGGGGGTGGAGGCGGGTATCCCGGGGTCCGGGTCGTCGCACTGGTCGCGTGCGGGACCCGGACCCTGGTCGACGCGGTCTTCGGGCCGACCACGACCGGAGAGCTGGCCATGGCCACCGGTCTGACCCGGTCCCTGCGGCCCGGGATGCTGGTCCTGGCCGACCGGAACTTCCCGGCCCGTGACCTGTTCGCACTGCTGGCCGGCACCGGCGCGGATCTGTTGTTCCGGCTCAAGACGACGTCGAACGCACCCCGCCTGAACCGCGTCCTGTCGTTCGCGGACGGGTCGTGGCTGGCCTGGCACGGACCGACCCTGGTGCGTGTCCTGGACGCCCAGATCACCGTGACCACGCCGGACGGGACCACCAGGAGCGAGGCCTACCGGCTGATCACCACGCTCCTGCACCCCGGCAAAGCGCCCGCGGCGGCCCTGGTCCGGCTCTACCACCAGCGGTGGGAGATCGAGACAGCGTTCTACGAACTGAAGTCCACGATCCTGGGCGGCAGGGTCCTGCGCGCAAGGACCCCGGACGGCGTGATCCAGGAGATCTACGCCCTGCTGACCTGCTACCAGCTGCTGCGGACCGCGATGACCGACGCGACCAACAGCGACGCGCGCCTGGACCCGGACCGGGCCTCGTTCACCATCGCGCTGAACACCGCCCGTGACCAGATCACCACCATCCAGCAGACCCGCCACCAGACCGCGATCGACCTGATCGGCGTCATCGGAGCCGCGGTCCTGGCCGATCTCCTACCCGCCAGACGACCACGCACCCGCCAACGCATCCGCAAACGCGCGATCAGCAAGTACAACGCCCGCGGCCCCGCGATCGACCACAAGACCTACCCGATACAGGTAACTCTCACGACCGACCGCGAGATCTTGACACCAACCTCAACGCCCTAACTTCCCGGCATTG
>NZ_JABEMG010000276.1 GCF_013004695.1 Promicromonospora citrea | reverse complement strand
CAACGCCGTTCGGTTAGTTGTTGGGTGTGGCTGTCAAGGTTGTGTTTGTGCTGGTGGGAGTAGTGAAGCTCCTGGTAGGTGAGGACTTGTCCGCCAAAGACGAGTCGTTCACACACCAGGAGCTTCGGTGCCTGATCTTGCCAGTGATCTGTCGTTCGTGTCAGCCCCGGGGGTGTTCGCGCCGGGTCATCTGGGCGAGCTGACGCAGGTCGTGCCGTTCGAGATGATCGATGAGGTCCTGACCGATCAGGGCGGGGGCGAGCAGCGGGTGCGGCGGCTGCCGTCACGGGTGGTGGTCTACCTGCTGCTCGCCGGCGGGCTGTTCGAGCATCTGGGATGGGCGCAGGTCTGGGCGCGGCTGACCGCGTCGTTGTCCGGCTCGCACCCGGTCCCGGCCGGAGCGTCGCTGACCGAGGCGATGCGTCGGGTCGGGATCGGGCCGGTCAAGGCACTGTTCGACGTGCTCAAGGGCTCCGCGGCGACCACGGCCCGGCAGTCGGCGTGGTTCGCCGGCAGGCTGCTCGTCGCAATCGACGGGACCCAGATCGCCGTGCCGGACAGCGCGGCGAACCTGGTCGCGTTTCCCAAGCCGGTCGCGGGACCCAACGGCCCGGTGGGGTATCCGATGCTGCGGCTGGTCGCGGTCGTGGCCTGCGGCACCCGCACGGTGATCGAGGCGGTGTTCGGCACCGACAAGGTCGGAGAGCTGACCTATGCCGCACGGCTGACTGCGACCGGAGCGCTGCACGCGGGGATGTTGCTGCTCGCGGACCGCAACTTCGCGACCTACGCGTTCCTCGCTCAGGTCGCTGCCACTGGCTCGGACCTGCTGGTCCGCGCCAAGACCGGAGGGAACGCGATGAAGCTGCCCGCCACCCGCCATCTGGCCGATGGGTCGTTCCTGACTCGTGCCGGGCAGGTCACGATCCGTGTGATCGATGCCCAGGTCACCGCGACCACGGCCGACGGCGTTGTCCAGGCCGGGACCTACCGGCTGCTGACCACCTTGCTCGACCCGCACGAGGCGCCCGCCCTGGCGTTGGTGCGGCTCTATCACCAGCGGTGGGAGATCGAGACGAGCTACGCCGAGCTGAAGTCCACGATGCTCGGCGGCAGGGTCCTACGCGCCCGCCACCCGGCTGCCGTTGTCCAGGAGACCTGGGCGCTGCTGGCCGGCTACCAGGCCCTGCGGACCGCGATGGCCGACGCGGTCCTGGCCCGGCCCGACGTCGACCCGGACCGGGCCTCGTTCACCATCGCGCTGAACACCGCTCGCGACCAGGTCATCCGCGCCGCCGGGATCATCACCGACACCGTGATCGATCTCGTCGGGCCGATCGGGACCGCGGTCCTGGACGCGTTGCTGCCCCCTCCCAGACCACGTATCCGTGCCCGCATCATCAAACGCGCGATCTCCAAGTACCAAGCCCGCAACCGCCACGCCGACCGCCGATCACGACCCGTCACGATCACCACCACCCTCTTGACACCCCGCCCCGGCCCCTAACCGAACGGCGTTGGG
>NZ_JABEMG010000275.1 GCF_013004695.1 Promicromonospora citrea | reverse complement strand
CTCACCGCCCGCACGCCCGAGGGTGCCCTGGCCGGGCACCAGCCGCTGCGCGTGGTGCTCGGGACGCGTCCCGTCCCTGACGGCGCCCGCCTGCACGGCCCCGGCGGCCCCCTGCTGCACCTGCCGACCCGCGACCTGGACGCCGCCCTGCGCGAACTGGGGGAGCGCGAGGTGCGCCACCTGCTCGTCGAGGGCGGCCCGACCGTGGCGACCGCCCTGCTGGCCGCCGACGCCGTCGACGAGCTGCACGCCTACGTCGCTCCCGTGCTGCTCGGCGCGGGCGCCGGCGCTGTCGCGGACCTCGGTGTCACCACCGTCGGCGACGCCGCGCGGTTCACCACGCGGAGCGTGACCCGGCTCGGCGACGACGTGCTGCTCGTCGCGCGCCGCCGAGCGCCGTCCGCCGAGTGCCCCGACCGACCTGCCACCCAGCCTGCCACCCAGCCCGCCCAGGAGGAGATCTGATGTTCACCGGAATCGTCGAGGAGCTGGGCTCCGTCGTCGCGCTCGAGCACCCGGGCGCTGACGCGTCCGACGCCGTCCTCACCGTCACGGGCCCGCTCGTGACCTCCGACGCCCGTCCGGGCGACTCGATCGCCGTCGACGGCGTCTGCCTCACCGTGACCTCGGTGGCCGACGGCACGTTCGTCGCCGAGGTCATGCCCGAGACGCTGCGGCGCACCTCGCTCGGCCGCCTCGCGCCCGGCGACGCAGTGAACCTCGAGCGCGCGCTCCCGGCGTCCGGCCGGCTGGGCGGGCACGTGGTGCAGGGGCACGTCGACGGCGTCGCGACGCTCGTGCGGCGCACGCCCGGTCCGCGCTGGGACGACCTCGCGTTCGCGGCCCCCGCCGCGCTGACCCGGTACGTCGCGGAGAAGGGGTCGGTGGCCCTGTCGGGCGTGTCGCTCACCGTGACGTGGGTGACCGACGACGGCTTCGGCGTGTCGCTCATCCCCACCACCCTGGCCGCGACGACGCTCGGGCGGCTCGTGCCGACGGACCCCGTCAACGTCGAGGTGGACGTGCTGGCGAAGTACGTCGAGCGGCTGCTGGCGGGGCGCGCGGTCGATGCCGGGACGACGCCGGCCGAGGCGCTCCCGCTCGTCGGCGACGGCGCCGCGGGAGGTGCGCGATGACCGCCCGCCGCGGTCCCGTCGAGGCCGCGCTCGCCGAGCTCGCCGCCGGCCGCCCCGTGCTCGTCGCGGACGACGCCGACCGCGAGAACGAGGTCGACGTCGTGCTCGCCGCGCGCACGGCGACGGCACGGTGGGTGGCGTGGGCGGTGCGGCACTCGTCGGGCTACCTGTGTGCGCCCCTGCCGGCGCACCGGGCCGACGCCCTGGCGCTGCCCCTCATGGTCGAGCACGGGCAGGACCCGCGCGGCACGGCCTACACGGTCGCCGTGGACGCCGCGACGGGCGTCACCACGGGCATCTCTGCGGCCGACCGGGCGCGGACCCTGCGGGTGCTGGGCGACCCGACCTCGCGCGCCGCGGACCTGATCCGCCCGGGGCACGTGCTGCCGCTGCG
>NZ_JABEMG010000274.1 GCF_013004695.1 Promicromonospora citrea | reverse complement strand
CTCCTCGGCCTGGGCGCCGACGCGGTCGTGCGGGTGCCCACCGACGCCCGCCACCGCCTCGACCCCGCCGCGCTGGCCCGGGTCGCCGACGACGCGCGGGCGGCCGGCGACGTCGTCGCGGCCGTCGTCGCCACCGTCGGCTGGGTCTTCCTCATCGGCGCCGTCATGAGCCTGCAGCCCGTCCCGCAGGAGGCGGCGCGCGTGACCCAGGTGCTGCAGGGGATCGGTGTCCTCGGCCTCGTGCCCGCCGCCGCGCAGGTCGTCTCCGCGGTCCGCGGCCGGCGCGGGTGGCGCCGCGTGCTCGGCGCCCTCCTCGTCCTGCTGGCCCTCGGGGCGCTCGCCTGGCTCGCGGTCGAGCTCCGGCTGCTGGCCCCGTCGGTATCGTACTGAGCGATGAGCCCGACGGACGGCCCCGCCGTGTCCACGGACGCGCCCGTCCCGGGCGCCGGCCGGCTGAGCGCACTGCTCGGCCGGCTCGGCGTCACCGGGGTGCTCGCCCGCGACGGCCTGCTCGCCGCCG
Organism: Promicromonospora citrea; assembly: GCF_013004695.1. Taxonomy (GTDB): domain Bacteria; phylum Actinomycetota; class Actinomycetes; order Actinomycetales; family Cellulomonadaceae; genus Promicromonospora; species Promicromonospora citrea. Next base: position 1,017 of record NZ_JABEMG010000274.1, on the reverse strand, counting down.
CGGTGCTGCTGATGACCGGCGCGCTCCTGGCCGGCCTGTTCGCGGTCGCCGACGGCGAGGGCCTGACGTTCGGTCCGGGCCGTGGCACCGTCCTGGCCGTCGCGCTGTGCGCCCAGGCGCTCCCGCTCGTCGTGCGCCGCGTGCGGCCCGTGCTCACCCTGGCGCTGGTCACGGCCTGCCAGGTGGTCGCGGTCCTCGCCGCGCCGCCCGACCTCTCGGTCGGTGGCCTGCCGCAGGTGATCGCCGCGTACACCGTCGGCACGCTGCTGGCCGCGCCCCGCGCGCTCGCCGTCACGGCGGCGGCCGTGCCCCTGCCCGCGCTGGCGGGGCTGGTGGCCGCTCTCGCCGCGGGCACCACCCCGTTCCCGCTCGCGGGCTCCTACCTGCTGTCCGGCCTGGTGGCGTCCGTCGGGAGCTGCCTCGTCGGTGGCGCGGTCGCGACGCGGCGCGGCTACCTCGAGCTGCTGCGCACCCGCGCGGCCGAGCTCGAGCGCACGCAGGAGGCGACGACGCGTGCCGCGATCGTCGCCGAGCGCTCCCGCATGGCACGCGAGCTGCACGACGTCGCCGCCCACCACCTGTCCGGCCTCGTCGTGCAGGCCGCCGCCGTCGAGCGGCAGATCGACTCCGACCCCGTGACGGCCAAGGCGGGCACGGCCTGGATCCGCGCCCAGGGCAAGGAGACGCTCGAGAGCCTGCGCCTCGTCGTGGGTGTCCTGCGCGAGCGGCCCGACGGCGAGGCGCCCGGCGACGCCCACGACGCCCCGCCGCCCGGCCTCGGCGCGCTGGAAGGCCTGGTCGGGACGGCGCGCGCGCTCGGCGACACCGTCGACCTGGTGCGGGAGGGTGCGCCGCGCGCGCTCGCGCCCATCGCGGACGCGGCGTTCTACCGCGTGGCGCAGGAGTCGCTGTCCAACGCGCGGCAGCACGCACCCGGCGCTCCGGTGCGCGTCGCGCTGCGGTACCGCGAGCGGGAGGTGGCGCTCGAGGTGCGCAACGGGCGCCCGGCGGGACGGC
>NZ_JABEMG010000273.1 GCF_013004695.1 Promicromonospora citrea | reverse complement strand
CCTGCTGCGCACGCCGCGCCTGTCGCACCTGCCGAACACGCCGCGCCCCCTGCGTCCGCGGTGCCGTCGGCACCCGCAGCGCGCGCACACAGCCCGTGGTCCGGGCTCGCCCCGCGCTCCGACGCCGCCCCGGCCGCGCACGACGCCGCCCCGCGCCCCGACGCCGGACCCTGGGCGGTGCGCTGATGGGCGTGGTCGCGGGCCTGCTCCTAGGCGTCGGGCTGTTCTGCGTCTGGTGGTCGTTCTGGGCGCCGACGCCCCCACCCGCCGGCCGCGTCACCTGGCAGGCGCGCACGCGCGACGTGCTCGTCCAGGCGGGCGCCCCGTCGGTCACTCCGGCGATGCTCGTCGGCGCCTGCGTCGCGCTCGGCGCGGTCACGCTCCTGCTCGGGCTCGCGATCACCCGCTCGCCCGCGATCTCCTGCTGCTTCGCTCTCCTCGCCGTCCCCGGTCCGGTCGTGCTCGTCCGGTCACGCGCCCGCACGCGGCGCCGTGCGCTGCGCGAGGCGTGGCCCGAGGTCGTCGACCACCTCGCGTCCGGCGTCCGCGCGGGCCTGTCCCTGCCCGAGGCCGTCGCGCAGCTCGCCCGGCACGGCCCGGCCGAGCTGCGCGAGCCCTTCGCCCGCTTCGCCCACGACTACCGTGCGGGCGGCCGGTTCAACGACGCGCTCGACGCCCTCAAGGAACGGCTGGCCGACCCGGTCGCCGACCGCATCGTCGAGGCCCTGCGCCTCACGCGCGACGTCGGCGGGCAGGACCTGGGCCGCCTGCTGCGCACCCTCAGCGGCTTCCTGCGCGAGGACGCGGCGACGCGCGGCGAGCTCGAGGCCCGTCAGAGCTGGACCGTCAACGGCGCGCGCGTCGCCGTCGCAGGACCGTGGGTCGTGCTCGCGCTCCTGTCGACCCGGCCCGGCACCGCGCAGGCCTACGACACCCCCGCGGGCATCGTGGTGCTCGTCGCCGGAGGCGCCTGCGCCCTGGTCGCCTACCGCGTCATGCTGCGGATCGGGCGCCTGCCCGCCGAACGCAGGGTGCTGAGGTGACCGGCTGGGCGGCCGGGGCGCTCGCGGGCCTCGGCGTCGGGGTCGGTCTGCTGGTCGTCGGTTCCCGGCTCCGGGCACGCGCCGTCACGCTCGACGAGCGGCTCGCCCCCTACCTCAGCCCGCGCGACGCCACCTCGACGCTCCTGCGCGAGACCAGCCGCACCTCTGCCGTGGTGCGCCTGCTCGGACTGTACGACGTCGGCGCGTGGCTCGAGCGGTTCGGCTCGCCCCGCGCGGAGGTCCGGCGCCGGCTGGACCGGGCCGGTGCCGGGGAGACGGTCGAGCACTTCCGGGCGCGCCAGGTGGTCTGGACCGTCGTCGGCGTCGCCGCCGGGCTGGGCCTCGCGCTGCTGCTCGCCGCGACGCGCGGCGCCGCGGTGGTGCCGCTGGCCGCGCTCGTCGTGATCGCGGGCGCGTGCGGCCACGTGGCCTGCGACCAGGCCCTCACGCTGCGCGTCCGGCGGCGCGAGGAGCGCCTGCTCGCCGAGCTGCCGACGGTCGCGGAGCTGCTCGCCCTCGCCGTCGCGGCCGGCGAGGGGCCGGCCGCGGCCCTCGAGCGCGTCGCCACGACCGCGCG
>NZ_JABEMG010000272.1 GCF_013004695.1 Promicromonospora citrea | reverse complement strand
CGGGCGGGTGACCGGCGTGACCACCACGGCGGGCGACGTCGCGGCAGGGGCCGTCGTCGTGGCCGCGGGACCCTGGTCGGGCGAGGTCGCGCGGCGGCTCGGCGCCTGGGTCCCCGTGCGGCCGCGCCGCGGCACGGTGCTGGTGACCACGCCGGTGCCCGGGCGCGTGCGGCACAAGGTGTACGACGGCGACTACTTCGCCGCGACGCAGTCGGTCGGCGCGGAGCTGCAGACCTCCGCCGTGATCGAGTCGACGCCCGCCGGCACGCTGCTCATCGGTTCCAGCCGCGAGCAGGTGGGGTTCGACGACCGGCCCCGCGCCGACGTCGTCGCGCAGACGGCCCGCCGCGCCGTCGCGGTGTTCCCGTTCCTGGCCCAGGTGCCCGTGATGCGGACCTACCTCGGCTTCCGCCCGTACATGCCCGACCACCTGCCGGTGATCGGCCCCGACCCGGAGCTGCCCGGGCTGTGGTTCGCCACGGGCCACGAGGGCGCGGGCGTCGGCCTGGCACCCGCGACGGGGGACCTCGTCGCGTCGATGCTGCTGGGCGCTCCCGCGGAACCGGGGACCGACCCGCGGCCGTTCGCCGCCGACCGGCCCACGCTGCGAGCCCTGCGGGAGCGGGCACGCACCACGGAAGGAGCACCCGCATGACGTCGCTGCGCATGCCGCCCGGCGCGGACCCCGCGCGCCCCGGCCCCGACCGGCCGCTGACCGTGTGGGTCGACGGCGAGCCCGTGACCGGGACCGCCGGCCAGACCATCGCGGGGGTGCTGCTGGGCGCGGGCCGCCGCGCGTGGCGCACGACCCGCGGCGGCGCCGCCCCACGCGGCGTCTTCTGCGGCATCGGGGTGTGCTTCGACTGCCTCGTCGAGGTCAACGGCCTGCGCGACGTGCGGGCCTGCCTGCGGCGCGCGCACGACGGCGACGTCGTGGTCCGGCAGGTCTCGTGAGCGGCGGGCGGCACGTCGTCGTCGTGGGTGCGGGACCGGCCGGGCTGGCCGCGGCGCGCGCCGCGGCGGACGCCGGGGCGCGGGTCACCGTGCTCGACGCCGCCGACGAGCCGGGCGGCCAGTACTGGCGGCACCTGCCCGCCGACCGGCGCGCCGTGAGCGAGCACGTGCTGCACCACCGGTGGGGCACGTTCGGGGCGCTGCGGGCCGCGCTCGCGGAGCACCCCGCCGTCACCGTGCGGACGTCCGCGCAGGTCTGGTCGCTGGACCGGCTCGACCGCACCGACGACCAGACCGACAGCCGCCCCGTGCGGCTGCACGTGCTCGTGGGTGAGCCGGACGGTCTCGGGCGCGAGCGGCTCGTGCTCGAGCCGGACGCCCTCGTGCTCGCGACCGGCGCGCACGACCGGACCCTCCCGTTCCCGGGCTGGCAGCTCCCCGGCGTCGTCACGGCCGGGGCGGCGCAGGCGCTGGCCAAGGGCGAGCGGGTCGCCGTCGGGCGCCGGGTCGTCGTCGCGGGGTCCGGACCCTTCCTGCTGCCCGTCGCGTCGTCGCTGCTGCGCACCGGGGCGCACGTCGTGGGCGTGCACGAGGCGAGCCGGGCTGGTGCGCTGGCCCGCTGGCTGGCCCGGCCGTGGGAGCTGGCCGCCGTGCCGGGCAAGGCCGCGGAGCTGGCCGGGTACGCCGCCGAGCTGGCGCGGTACCGCATGCCGTGGCGACCCGG
>NZ_JABEMG010000271.1 GCF_013004695.1 Promicromonospora citrea | reverse complement strand
CGCCCGCCGGGGTCGCGCGTGTGGTGCTCGCCGTCGCCGACGCCGCCGAGCCGCCCCGGCGCATCCTCGTGGGGGACCTCGCGGCCGACGCCGTGCTGCCGATCACCCAGGAGCGCATCGACCGGTGGCGGCGCTGGGAGGACCTGGGCCGGTCGGCCGGCTAGAGCACCCACCACCCGAGCAGCCCGGCGGCCAGGACGACGGCCCACGGCGGCGCCGCCCACCGCACGAGCGCCACGAACGCCGCGGCAGCGACCGCCAGCGCGAGCAGCGGCTCACGCGCGCCCAGCACCCCCTGGGTGAGCACCGGGTCGTACAGCGCCGCGGCCAGCAGCCCCACGACACCGGCGTTCACCCCGGCCAGGGCACGCCGGGCACCCGGCGCGCGCCGCAGGCGCTCCCAGAACGGCAGGGCGCCCACGACCAGCAGCCCCGAGGGCAGGAAGACGGCCACGAGCGCGACGGCGGCCCCCACGACACCGGTCGGGCCCGACGTCGTGACGGCGCCCAGGTAGGCGGCGAGGGTGAACAGCGGACCCGGCACCGCCTGCGCGGCGCCGTACCCGGCGAGGAACTGGTCGTCCGCGACGAGGCGCGTCGGCACGGTCTCGGCCTGCAGCAGCGGCAGGACGACGTGCCCGCCGCCGAACACGAGCGAACCGGCCCGGTAGAAGAGGTCGGCGAGCCGGGCCGTGCCGTCGCCCGTGACCGCGGCGAGCAGCGGCAGCGCGACCAGGAGCGCCGCGAACACCATCAGGCAGGCGACCGCGGCGCGGCGACCCACCGGCACGGGGAACGGGTCGGCCGCTCCCGCGTCCCGCGCCCCGTCGTGCCGCCGGAGCCAGAGGAGCCCGGCCGCCCCCGCCAGGACGATCACGCCCACCTGCGCGAGCGCGACGGGCAAACCGGCCAGGGGCGCGAGCAGGGTCGCCGCGGCGGCGAGCGCCCCGAGGACCGCGCGGCGCAGGTCCGGCGTGAGGGTGCGCGCCATCCCGAGCACCGCCTGCGCGACGACGGCCACCGCCGCGGCCTCGAGCCCCGCGAGCCAGCCGGCGCCCGCCGTCGGGCCTACGGCGAGCACACCATAGGCGAAGGCCACCAGGAGCACCGCCGACGGCAGCGTGAACCCGGCCCAGGCCGCGAGCAGGCCCCGCACGCCCGCGCGGCGCAGCCCGATCGCCATGCCGACCTGGCTGGAGGCGGGGCCGGGCAGGAACTGGCACAGCGCCACGAGGTCGGCGTACGCGGCCTCACCGAGCCAGCGCCGGCGGACGACGAACGCGTCGCGGAAGTACCCGAGGTGCGCCACGGGCCCGCCGAAGGACGTCAGCCCGAGCCGCAGGAAGGTCGCGAACACCTCGCGGGCCGTCCCGGTGCCGCGGGTGCCGGCGCCTTGGCCGGGGTGGGAGCTCACCCGAGGACGGTAGCGCCCCCGCCTGCCCCTTTCCTGTCGCCGCGACCGCTGACCGCCTACCCTGACCGCCATGGCACAGGACGCGCGACCGGGCGAGCGGTCGCCCACGCCGAGCCTCGACACCGAGCTGGGCGCGCAGCTCGACGCGGCCGCCGGGGCGGTCGCCGAGCACCGCCGCCTCACCGAGCGGCTCGACGTGCTCCGGTCGGCGCTCGCGTCCGCCCGTGCCGCGCGGGCGGACGCCGAGGGCGCGCTGGCCCGGGCGACC
>NZ_JABEMG010000270.1 GCF_013004695.1 Promicromonospora citrea | reverse complement strand
GGCGGCCGGCCGCCCTGCTGCTGGACGACGGGCATCGGCCGCGTGGCTCGCACCGACGACGCGCCGGGCTGCTGCGGCGCCGGACCGAGGTGCTTGACCGGGCTCGTGCGCGGCTCGAACGACTGCGGGCGCTGCGTACCGCCCACGCGCGTCGAGGAGACCGGCCTGCTGCGCACCGGCGCGCGACCGCTGCCGCGCGCCGGCTCGGGACTGCGGAACGCGCGCCAGCCGCGCAGCGTGTTCGGGTGCCCGCTCGGCGGCGTCGCCGTCTCCCACCGCATCGCCTGCCAGATCCAGTCCTTGATCTCCGCGGGCGTGCTGCCCGCGGCGATCTCGGGGCCGATCTCGGCGATGTGGTCGGCGACGACGTGCGAGGCCGCGCCGTCGAACCCGTCGGCGTGCAGCTCGGCCAGGACGCTCATCAGGGTGCGGTCGTAGACGAGCGCGTGCCACGGCTCGGGGCTCCGGGCAGGGTCGGGGGCCGGAGCCGGCCCGGGGTCCGCCACGGGCGCCCGGCCCGGCAGCATCCCCGGCTCGAACACCTTGGTGCTGCCGCGGCGCTGCAGCACGTCCGTCGCCGTGAGCGCGGCGACCTCCGCCGCCGTCACGCCGTCGCTCACGAGCTGGGAGGTGAGCAGCAGCGTCGGGTCCGGCGTGGCCTGGGCCAGGCGCGCGCGGACCACGCGCGCGATGTTCTCCAGCGGCGGCCGGTGCGCGGGCTGGTACCGCGTCATGGCCAGGACCAGCGACTGCAGGTGCTTGTCGATGACCGGCGCGGGCTGCGCGTCGTCGCCCTCCAGGGGCTCCTCGACGAGGTCGGCCGCCACGAGGTCCCGGCCCATGAAGTTCAGGTCCAGCGGCAGGGAGCCCGTGCTCGCGTACACGAGCAGGAGGCCGAGGCTGTACACGTCCGACCGCGGGTGCACCCGGCGCCCGAACAGCTCCGGCGCCATGTACGCCATGGTCCCGGCGGGCTGCGTCGACGTCGCGGCGTCGAACACCTTGGCGATGCCGAGGTCGATGAGCACGGCGCGGTCGCCGTCGACCATGATGTTCGCCGGCTTCAGGTCACGGTGCAGGCAGCGCTGCTCCTGGAGCACGAGCAGGGCGTCGACGACCTGCCGGGCCAGCCGGAGCGCCTCCGGGCCCGACAGCGGACCCTCCTCGCGCACCCGGTCCCGCAGCGTGGTGCCCGGCACGAGCTCCATCGCGAACCACGGCTGCGTCGCGTCCAGCCCGGCCTCGACGAAGCGCGGGAACCCCCGGCCGTCGAGACGCTCGAGCAGGTCGGCCTCCTGGACGAAGCGTTCCCGCGCGTCGTCGTGCAGACCGGTGAGGACCTTGAGGGCGACCTCGGTGCCGTCGTCGGCCTGAGCGCGGTACACGTGCGCGAACCCGCCGTGCCCGAGCGCCTCGCCGAGCGTGAACCGGCCCAGCCGCTCGCCGCTCGCCGGGATGCGCCGCACGGGGCGCATCGGGAGGGCGGCCGGGGGTGCCGGCCGGGGCTCGAGGGCTGGAGCGTCCGCCTCGGCGGGCGGTGCTCCGGGCGCGTCCTGCGCGTCGGGCGACACGTCGGCCGGCGGCACGTCGTCCTCGGCGGGCGACTCGTCGGGCGAGCCGGCCGGCGCGTCGTCCTCGGCGGACGGGCCCTCGTCAGGCGTGTCCTCGGCCGGCGTGTCCTCGGTGGCCGCCGGGACG
>NZ_JABEMG010000027.1 GCF_013004695.1 Promicromonospora citrea | reverse complement strand
AGCACCGCTGCGCGCTCGACGGCGCTCGCGACCACGGTGCCGCCCGCGCGGCGCCGCGCCGCCGCCGTCGCCAGGACGGCCGCGTGCAGCGACGCAGTGTGGCCGGGGGTGAACCGGACCTCCTCGGTCCGTGCGCCGAGCACCGCGGCGACGGCCTCGCGCGCGCCGTCGAGCAGGCGTGCGGCCCTGCGGCCCTCCGCGTGCAGGCGCCGGGGGTCGGCCCAGCCGTCGGCGAGCGCCTGCTCGAACGCCTGCCGGGCGAGCGGGTGCCACGGGGCGCGTCCGCCGTTGTCGAGGTGCACCCGCACGGGGGTGGCGGGGGTGGCGTCGCTCACACAGTCCTCCTGCTGCCGGTCGTCCCCCTGATCCTCGCACCCGCGCGAGGGGTGCTCGTCCGGCGCCGGGATGGCGCCCGAGGAGGATCGATCTGACACTCCCTGCGCTGGTGTGCTGAACAGGAGGGACGGGTGTCCCGGATGCGGAGAGCGTCACGTCCGCGGGGGAGTGTTCCGGGCATCATCACGCCTCAGGGCGCGCTAGGCTGCATGTCATCGAGGACGAAGGTTCTGCGTGGAGCTCGGGGGGAATCCGGTGCGACGCGCCGAACGAGACGTGAAAGGCCTCCCTTGCACTCGAAGTCGCCTACCCGCACCCGGCGGGCCATCCTGCGCGCGTCTGCTCTCGCCGTCGCCGTCGCAGTCGTGGCCACGGGCTGCGCCAGTGATTCCGTCCAGCGCGGATACCTGCCCGGCTACAGCGACGGGGAGGTGACAAACCAGACCGCGCGGATCACCGACCTGTGGGTCGGCTCGTGGATCGCCGCCCTCGCCGTGGGGCTCGTGACGTGGGGCCTGATGCTGTGGTGCATCGCCGCCTACCGCAAGCGCAAGGACGACCACCAGCTCCCGGTGCAGACGCGGTACCACCTGCCGCTCGAGCTCATGTACACGGCCGTCCCGCTGATCATGGTCCTCGTCCTGTTCTGGTACACCGACCGGGACATGACGGAGATCAACCGCGTGGACGGCACGGCGACCGAGCACATCCAGGTGATCGGCAAGCAGTGGAGCTGGGACTTCAACTACCTCGACGCCGGCGTCTACGACTTCGGCGAGCACGAGGCGGACCCGGGCAGCGTCACGGCGGAGGACGAGCTCGACGGCGCCGCGGGCACCTCGACGTCGTTCCCGACGCTGTACCTGCCGGTCAACGAGACGGTGGAGTTCACGCTCGACTCGCGTGACGTCATCCACTCGTTCTGGATCCCCGCGTTCCTGTACAAGCAGGACATGATCCCGCAGCGCACCAACACGTTCCAGGTGACGCCGACCCGCGAGGGCACGTACGCCGGCAAGTGCGCGGAGCTCTGCGGTGAGTTCCACTCGGGCATGCTCTTCAACGTCAAGGTGGTCTCGGCCGAGGAGTACGAGGCCCACATGGACGAGCTCAGGGCCAAGGGGCAGACCGGCGAGCTGGGCATGGACCTCGCTCGCGAGCCCGGCGTGATCAAGCCTTTGGACGAGGAACAGGAGGCTGGGCACTGATGGCCGCAGCGACCACCACCGAGCTGGTCCCGGGTCTGGCGCCCGGGCGACAGTCGCTCGGCCGGACCGTGGTCAAGTGGATCACCACCACTGACCACAAGACGATCGGGTACCTGTACCTGATCACGTCGTTCATCTTCTTCTGCATCGGCGGCCTCATGGCGCTGCTGATCCGCGCCGAGCTCTTCGAGCCGGGCATCCAGCTGGTGCAGAGCAAGGAGCAGTACAACCAGCTCTTCACGATGCACGGCACCGTGATGCTGCTGCTCTTCGCGACGCCGCTGTTCGCGGGCTTCGCGAACGTGATCATGCCGCTGCAGATCGGCGCGCCCGACGTCGCCTTCCCGCGCCTGAACATGTTCGCCTACTGGCTGTTCCTGTTCGGTGGTCTCATCACCACTGCGGGCTTCCTCACGCCGCAGGGCGCCGCGTCGTTCGGCTGGTTCGCGTACGCGCCGTTGTCGACGACGACCTACAGTCCAGGCCTCGGCGGGGACCTGTGGGTGTTCGGCCTCGCGCTGGCCGGTTTCGGAACCATCCTCGGTGCCGTCAACTTCATCACGACGATCATCACGATGCGCGCGCCGGGCATGACGATGTTCCGCATGCCGATCTTCACGTGGAACACGCTCATCACGAGCCTCCTCGTGCTGATGGCGTTCCCGCCGCTGGCCGCCGCGCTGTTCGCGCTGGGTGCCGACCGGCGCCTCGACGCGCAGATCTTCAACCCGGAGACGGGCGGCGCCATCCTCTGGCAGCACCTGTTCTGGTTCTTCGGCCACCCCGAGGTGTACATCATCGCGCTGCCGTTCTTCGGCATCGTCTCGGAGATCCTGCCGGTGTTCAGCCGCAAGCCGATCTTCGGCTACACGGGCCTGGTCTACGCGACCGTCGCCATCGCCGCCCTGTCGGTGACGGTGTGGGCGCACCACATGTACGTGACCGGCGCCGTCATGCTGCCGTTCTTCGCCTTCATGACGATGCTGATCGCCGTGCCGACCGGTGTGAAGTTCTTCAACTGGATCGGCACCATGTGGCGCGGCAAGCTCACCTTCGAGACGCCGATGCTCTGGTCCATCGGCTTCCTCGTGACCTTCCTCTTCGGTGGTCTGACGGGCATCATCCTGTCCAGCCCCGCCCTGGACTTCCAGCTGTCCGACTCGTACTTCGTGGTGGCGCACTTCCACTACGTGGTGTTCGGCACCGTGGTGTTCGCGATGTTCGCCGGCTTCTACTTCTGGTGGCCCAAGTTCACCGGCAAGATGCTGAGCGAGCGTCTGGGCAAGTGGCACTTCTGGCTGCTGTTCGTGGGCTTCCACACGACGTTCCTCATCCAGCACTGGCTGGGTGTCGAGGGCATGCCGCGCCGCTACGCGGACTACATGCCGCAGGAGGGCTTCACCTGGGAGAACCAGGTCTCGACGGTCGGTGCGTTCATCCTCGCGGCCTCGACGCTGCCGTTCCTCTGGAACGTCTATACGACCGCCCGCAAGGCGCCGAAGGTCACCGTGGACGACCCGTGGGGCTACGGCCGCTCGCTCGAGTGGGCCACGTCCTGCCCGCCGCCGCGGCACAACTTCGCGTCGCTGCCGCGCATCCGCTCCGAGTCGCCCGCGTTCGACCTGCACCACCCCGAGGTCGTCGCCATGGAGCGCCCGGACTACGACGGTGACCGGGGCGTGCTCGAGAACATCTACGGTGAGGCCGACCGCCGGGGCCAGGAGAAGCAGGCGCAGGAGCGCGCTGCGGGCGGTACCGGTCAGTCCGGCGAGAGCAGCACCACGATCATCGACGACCCGGACGAGGGGACCAGCAAGTGAAGATCGAGTACCGGCTGTTCCTCTGGGGTACCCCCCTCTTCGTCGCCGCGGGCATCGTCTACGGGTTCATGACGGACTGGTCGGAGCCGGTCGGCTTCCTCGGCATGCCGCTGGTCGGCGGGCTCGTGGCGATGATCGGTGCGTACCTGGCCCTCACGGCCCGCCGCATCGACGCCCGTCCGGAGGACGACCCGAACGGCAACATCGAGGACGCCGCGGGCGACCAGGGCGTGTACGCGCCCTGGAGCTGGTGGCCGCTCGCCATCGCCGGCTCCGCCGCCATCTGCTTCCTCGGCCTGGCCGTGGGCTGGTGGGTGTTCTACATCGGCTTCTGCGTGGCCGTCGTCGCGCTCGTCGGCTGGGTGTTCGAGTTCTCGCGAGGCATCCACTCGCACTGACGCCCGCGCCCCTGCGTCCGACACGCCCCGCCGCACACCTCGTGCGGCGGGGCGTGTCGCGTCTGGCCGGGTGCGGGCCGGGGAGTTCACCCGCTGTTTCACCCGATATGCGCCAACTGATTCCGTTTGTCTGTGATGGGATCGGATGTTCGCCGCACGGTTCCCGGGCGCAGGGTGTGCGCCGGCCGGCGACGGGCAGAAAGGTTCCCCAGTGCGTAACACCACGACCCTCGCCCTGGCGACGGCCGGCGTCCTCGCGATCGGGCTCGCCGGTTGCTCCACGGGAGGCGAGGGGGACGCCGCACCCGCCGCGGAGACGTCGGCCGCAGCCTCCCCGGCCCCGGTCGAGCTGACCCAGGCCTCGTTCGTGAGCGACCTGACCGCGGCGCAGAACGAGGCGCGGACGGTGCACCTGAGCATGACCCACTCCGGCCCGGCCGCCGAGGAGTCCGGCCTGACGGAGGAGGGCCTCGAGGCGGACATCGACATGACCGACCCCGAGAACCCCGCCATGGCCATGCAGATGGAGATGGACGGCGAGCTCGCCGACATCGTCTTCGCCGGCGGCGACCTCTACATGAACCTGGGCGAGGTGACCACGGGCAAGTACCTCAGCCTCGCGGAGGCCGCAGAGAGCGACAACCCGATGGCGGAGATGTTCGCCGGGATCGGCGACATGCTGGACGGCACCCTGCAGGACATGGATCCCGCGGCGCAGCTCGACGGTATGGAGGACGCCATCACGTCCTTCGAGAAGACCGGCACCGAGACCGTCGACGGCGTCGAGACGGACGTCTACACGATCCTCGTCGACCCGACCAAGGTCACCGGCCCGCAGGTCGAGGACCTGCCCCAGGACGTGCTGGAGCAGATGGGCGAGATGGAGGTCGTCTACAAGATCGACGGCGACAACCTGCCCCGGGCGGTCGAGATGACGATGAACATCGAGGGCAAGGAGCTGGTCACCAGCGGCTCCTTCACCGACTGGGGTCAGGTGACCGAGATCGCCGCGCCGTCCGGTGACGAGCTGATCACCTTCGACGAGATGGTCGCGTCGATGGGCTGACCCGCACCGGCTCCGGCCGGGCCGTACGGGCCCGGCCGGACCAGCGGTTCAGCGGCTCGCGGCGACCCAGCGGTCCAGCGTCGCCTGCGCGGCGCCCGAGTCCACCGCCTGCGCGGCGAGGTCGAACCCGGCGCGCAGGCGGTCGACCAGCGGGCCTGCGCCCGTGCCGGGCAGGGTGCCGTCCGCGACGAGGCCCGCCGCCGCGTTGAGCAGCACCGTCTCGCGCACGGGCCCCGGCTCGCCCGCCAGGAGGGCGCGGGCGACTCCCGCGTTGTACGCCGCGTCGTGCCCGCGCAGGTCCTCGACCTTGATGCGGGTCAGGCCCAGGTCCGTCGCCGGGTCGATCCGGTGCTCGGTCACCGCGCCGTCGGCCACCTCCCACACCGTCGCGCCCGCCGTGGCGGCGAGCTCGTCCAGGCCCTCGTCGCCGCGGAACACCAGCGCCGACTTGCCCCGCTCGGCGAACACGCCGGCCATGAGCGGCGCCATCCGCGCGTCCGCGCAGCCGACGGCCGCCGCGCGCGGCTGCGCCGGGTTGGTGAGGGGCCCGAGGAAGTTGAACGCCGTCGGGACGCCGAGCTCCCTGCGCGTCACGCCCGCGTGCCGCATGGAGGGGTGGAACACCGCGGCGAAGCAGAACGTGATGCCCGCCTCGAGGGCGATCTGCGCGACTCGCTCGGGGGTGTGGTCCAGCCGGATCCCGAGCTGCTCGAGCACGTCCGCGCTCCCCGACGACGACGAGGCCGCCCTGTTGCCGTGCTTCACCACGCGCAGGCCCGCCCCGGCGATGACGACGGACGCCATCGTGGAGATGTTGACGGTGTGCGCGCGGTCGCCGCCCGTGCCGACGATGTCGACCGACGCGCCGGGCACCTCGATGCGGGTCGCGTGCCGCACCATGGAGTCGGTCAGCCCGGCGAGCTCGTCGACGGTCTCGCCCTTGGCGCGGAGCGCGACGAGGAACCCGCCGAGCTGGACGGGGGAGATCTCGCCCGTCATCACGCGGTCCATCGCCCAGGCGGCCTCGGCGCGGCTCAGGTCGGAGCCGGTCATCAGCCCGGCCAGCAGGCCGGACCAGGTGGGTGCCTCGGGGTTCACGCGCGACCTGCTCCTGCCTGGCCGGTGGGCTGCGTGAGCAGGCGGGCGACGGCCGCCTGGACCTCGAACGGGTCCAGCGGGCGCGACACCACGCCGTCGGCGAGGGACCACGTGGCGAGCCACGCGTCCTGCGGGCGCCCGGTGAGCACGAGCACCGGCGGGCACTCGTAGATCTCGTTCTTGAGCTGGCGGCACAGCCCCATGCCGCCCGCCTTGTCGGCCTCGCCGTCGAGGACGAGCAGGTCCCACGTCTCGTCGTCCGCGCGCCGGACCACCTCGGTGGGGGTCGCCACCTCGGTCCACCGGATCTCGGGCGCGCCGGCGCCCAGGCGGGGGCCCACGGCGAGGCGCACCTGCTCGCGCACCGTGCGGTCGTCGCTGTACAGGAGGACGCGCGGGCTCGACGTCACCACATCGTCCGTCGCAGCGCTGGTCACATCCGTCGTCATGCCGGTCATGCGTCGATCGTGGCACAGACCCCGGCCGGACGGCAGTTCTGTCCAGCCCCTTTTCATGGCACTCTGTCGAAACCCGTCAGCAAGAGACGCCGCAGGTGGCACGTTGCATGGACTTTGTGAGATTCGACGCGAGCATCCGTGACGGTTCGGCGTTCGGGACCCTCGAACGTCGGCCATAATGGCTCTCGTGTCGACCGCAACGGCTGCAGCCACCCCCACGCACCAGCACGTGACAGTCAATCGTCCGAACCCGGTCTCGGTCGGGACGATCGTCTGGCTCGCGAGCGAGCTCATGTTCTTCGCAGCGCTCTTCGCGATGTACTTCACGGTCCGGCAGACGATGCCGGCCGAGGAGTGGGCACTCCAGGCGGACAAGCTGAACATCGGCTTCTCGACGGTCAACACGATCGTCCTGGTGCTCTCCTCGTTCACGTGCCAGTGGGCGGTCTTCAAGGCCGAGGAGTTCAAGCCGTCGCGGTCCGGCAGCCTCTTCCAGTTCTGGAAGTGGGGCATGCACGAGTGGCTGACGCTGACCTACCTCATGGGCGCGTTCTTCATCGGCGGCCAGATCTTCGAGTACACCGAGCTGGTCCACCAGGGTCTGACCATCTCGTCCAGCGCCTACGGCTCGGTCTTCTACATGACGACCGGCTTCCACGGCCTGCACGTCACGGGCGGCCTCATCGCCTTCCTGTTCGTGCTCGGCCGGTCGTTCGCCGCCAAGCGCTTCGGCCACCACGAGGCCACCACCACGATCGTCACGTCCTACTACTGGCACTTCGTCGACGTGGTGTGGATCGCGCTGTTCGGGGTGATCTACCTGCTGCACTGACCCTGCTGCACGTTCCTGCAGAAGCTCAACCACTCACCAGCGAGACGAGGATATTTTCGTGAAGGCACTCGCCGCCCGCAGGCACCACCGGCTGGCGCCGGTCGTGCTCCTGCTGCTGGCGCTGCTGACCACGGGCGGCGTCTACGCCGCCCTGGCTCCGAGCACGGCCAATGCCGAGACCGTCAGCACCGCGGACATCGAGACCGGTAAGAAGCTGTTCCAGGCCAACTGCGCGACGTGCCACGGCGCGAACGCCGAGGGCACCGACGGCGTGCCGTCCCTGGTGGGCGTCGGCGCCGCCTCCGTCGACTTCCAGGTGTCGACCGGCCGCATGCCGATGCAGATGAACGGCCCGCAGGCGCGTGCCAAGCCGCGCCAGTTCGACGACGCCGACACGGCGGCCCTCGCCGCGTACGTCGCGTCGCTCGGCGCCGGCCCGGCGATCCCGACCGACGACCAGGTCGACGCCGCGCAGGGTGACGCGGCCAACGGCATGGCCCTGTTCCGCACCAACTGCGCCATGTGCCACAACGCCGTCGGCGCGGGTGGCGCGCTGTCGGAGGGCAAGTTCGCCCCGGCGCTGTGGGACACGTCGGAGCGGAACATCTACCAGGCGATGCTCACCGGCCCGCAGTCGATGCCGGTGTTCAACGACGCGAACATCACGCCGGACGAGAAGCGCGACATCGTCGCGTTCCTCGTCGAGCAGCGCGAGGGTTCGGCGGGCGGCAACGCGCTCGGCTCCCTCGGCCCGGTGTCCGAGGGCCTGTGGGCCTTCGCAATCGGCCTCGGCCTGCTCATCGGCGCCGCAGTGTGGATCGGAGCGAAGTCCTCGTGAGCGAGAACCAGAACCCCCAGCCCGACGCCTCGCACGAGGTGACGGTCGCCCCGGAGGCAGGCAACGCCGTCGTGCCCGCCGACCGGTTCACCGACCCGGGCGTCCCCGAGCACAAGCCCCGCCTGACCGACACCGACCCCCGGGCCGCCAAGCGTGCCGAGCGGACGGTCACGCTCCTGTTCGTCCTGTCGATCCTCGGCACGGTCGGCTCGATCGTCGCCTACGTCCTCGTGCCGCCGGACGGCACGACGGGCGGTGTGCGCCTGTCGACGCTGCTGATCGGCCTCGGCCTCGCGGTGTCGCTGCTCGGCATCGGCGTCGCGGGCATCCACTGGGCCAAGACCCTCATGGGCGACCGGGAGTTCGTCCAGGAGCGGCACACGCTGGCCACGCAGGGCGAGGCCCGCGAGACCGCGATCCGCGACATGAACGAGGGCCTCGTCGACTCGGGCGTCGTCGGCCGCCGCGGCGTGCTCAAGGGCGCGTTCTTCGGCGCGCTCGCGCTCTTCCCGCTCGCCATCGCGGTGCCGCTCATCGGCTCCGTCGGCGGCGACTGGAACGTCTCCTCGTTCAAGCACACGATGTGGAAGCGCGGCACCCGCCTCGCGATCGACCCGTCGGGTCGTCCCATCAAGGCCTCCGACGTCACGGTCGGCTCGGTGTTCCACGTGATCCCCGAGACCACCGAGGAGTTCCGCGAGTCCCACGAGTGGGTCACGGAGAAGTCCAAGGCCGTCGTGCTGATGGTGCGCCTCAACCCGGAGGACCTGCGGACCGACCAGTCGCCCGAGGGCGAGACCTGGTCGCACGAGGGCATCGTCGCCTACTCCAAGATCTGCACGCACGTGGGGTGCCCCGTGGCCCTCTACGAGCAGCAGACCCACCACCTCCTGTGCCCGTGCCACCAGTCGACGTTCGACATCGCCGACAGCGCAAAGGTCGTCTTCGGCCCGGCGAACCGCCGGCTGCCGCAGCTGCCGATCACGGTCGACGACGAGGGCTACCTCGTGGCGCAGGACGACTTCGCCGAGCCCATCGGCCCGAGCTTCTGGGAGCGCCTGAAGTGAGCACCGCGACCCACGACACCCAGCGCGAGGCCCCGGCCAAGCCGACGACGACGGTCGGCAAGGCGGCGGACTACCTCGACCAGCGCACGTCCATCGGCGTGGCCGTCAAGGAGTTCGCGCGCAAGGTCTTCCCGGACCACTGGTCCTTCATGCTCGGCGAGATCGCCCTGTTCTCGTTCGTCGTGCTCATCATCTCGGGCTTCTTCCTGACGATGTTCTTCGAGCCGTCGATGGCGCTCACGCGCTACGAGGGCGAGCACCCGGCGAGCATGCACGGCGAGCTGATGTCGGTGGCGTTCGCCTCGACCCTCGACATGTCGTTCGAGGTGCGCGGCGGCCTGCTCATGCGGCAGATCCACCACTGGTCGGCGCTCATCTTCATGGCCTCGATCGTCGTGCACATGATGCGCGTGTTCTTCACCGGCGCGTTCCGCAAGCCGCGTGAGATCAACTGGATCGTCGGCCTGCTGCTCATGATCCTCGGCCTGGCTGCCGGCTTCACCGGCTACTCGCTGCCGGACGACGTGCTCTCGGGCAACGGCCTGCGCATCACCGACGGCGTGGTCAAGTCGATCCCGCTCCTCGGTTCGTTCCTGTCGTACCTGATCTTCGGTGGCGAGTTCCCGGGCCACCACATCGTGCCCCGCCTGTTCACGCTGCACATCTTCGTCGTGCCGGGCATCCTGCTGGCGCTCATCGCGCTGCACCTGTTCCTCATGGTGCTGCAGAAGCACACCCAGTACCCGGGCGGCGGCCGCACCGACACCAACGTCGTCGGCTACCCGGCGCTGCCGGTGTACGTCGCCAAGATGACCGGCAACTTCTTCCTGGTCTTCGGCGTGCTGGCGCTCATGGGCGCCACGATGGCGATCAACAACGTCTGGAACTACGGCCCGTACGACCCGTCGCCGGTCTCCGCCGGTGCCCAGCCGGACTGGTACATGCTGTTCCTCGAGGGTTCGCTGCGCCTCATGCCGGGGCAGGGCACCGAGTGGGTGATCTTCGGGTACACCTTGTCGTGGAACATCCTGATCCCGGCCGTGGTCGTGCCGGGCCTGCTGTTCACGTTCCTGTTCGTCTACCCGTTCATCGAGGCCAAGGTCACGAAGGACGACCGCGAGCACCACGTGCTGGACCGCCCGCGCAACCGGCCGGCCCGCACCGGTCTCGGCGTCGCGTTCCTGACGGCGTTCATCGTGCTGGCCCTGGCCGGCTCGAACGACCTCATCGCGACCCACTTCGGGCTCTCGATCAACGCGATCACGTGGGTGTTCCGCATCCTGCTGTTCGTCGGCCCGGTCTTCGCCTACTCGGTCACGCGCCGCATCTGCCTCGGGCTGCAGCGCAAGGACCGTGAGCTGGTGCTGCACGGGCACGAGTCGGGCCGCATCGTGCGGTTCGCGAACGGCGAGTACATCGAGGTGCACACCCCGCTCGACGAGCAGGAGCGGTGGCTGCGGGTCAACTACGACTCCCCGGCCCCGCTGGAGATCGCACCCAAGACCGACGCCCGCGGCGTGAAGCGCAAGGGCTACGCGTCCGACAAGCGGTGGCAGCGGCTGTCGCGGTTCTTCTACGAGGACCGTGTCGAGCCGGTGACCCCCGCGGAGGTCGCGGCCGCGCACTCGCACGGCGAGCACGACCAGCTGGGCGAGTCGGACGAGCGCCCGGCCGTCGAGGCGGGCGCAGGCACCACCTCGCGGGAGCACTGAGCGACCTGCGAGTCCAAGCGATGGCCTGTGTCTCCCGGTCCGCGTCTGCGGCCGGGGACACGGGCCATTGCCGTCCCGCCGGGCACCGCAGCGGCGCACGGCCAGGACGGCGGCATGACCCGCGTGCCGTCCGGCGCGCGGACCGATCCTGGAGGTACCTCAGCAATGGCTGTCTACACGCTCCCTGACCTGACCTACGACTACGCCGCCCTCGAGCCCCACATCTCGGGCAAGATCATGGAGCTGCACCACTCCAAGCACCACGCGACCTACGTCAAGGGCGCGAACACTGCCCTGGAGCAGCTCGAGGAGGCCCGCGAGACGGGCAACCTGGCGAACGTGAACAAGATCGAGAAGGACCTCGCGTTCAACCTCGGTGGTCACATCAACCACTCGATCTTCTGGACGAACATGGCGCCCGAGGCCGGCGGCGAGCCGACCGGCGACATCGCCGCTGCGATCGACGAGCACTTCGGCTCGTTCGAGAAGTTCAAGGCGCACTTCACCGCCGTCGCCGCCGGTGTGCAGGGCTCGGGCTGGGCCGTCCTGGCCTGGGACTCGGTCGGCCAGAAGCTGGTCGTCGTTCAGCTCTTCGACCAGCAGGGCAACATCCCGTTCGCGCTGACCCCCGTCCTCATGCTGGACTGCTGGGAGCACGCCTACTACATCGACTACCTGAACGTCCGCCCGGACTACATCAAGGCCTGGTGGAACCTGGTGGCGTGGGACAACGTCTCCGAGCGCCTCAACCGCGCGAAGACGCAGACCTCCGGTCTGGTCGTCCCCACGGCGTGACCCGCTGACCAGATCCGGCGCACGCCGGGGCACCCGCCCCGGCCGGTGCGCCGGATCTGGCGCGTCAGGGGTGGAAGCGGCTCGCTCCCGGGTGTGTACTGGAGGTGTCCGCGGCGAGGCTGCCGCGGGCGCCTGCGTGCGAGGGGTGACGACGTGGCACACCAGCAACACTCGAACCAGCAGCCGAGCGACGGGCCGACGACGAGGGTCGGCAAGGCGGCGGACTACCTCGACCAGCGCACGTCCATCGGCGTGGCCGTCAAGGAGTTCGCGCGCAAGGTCTTCCCGGACCACTGGTCCTTCATGCTCGGCGAGATCGCCCTGTTCTCGTTCGTCGTGCTCATCGCCTCGGGCTTCTTCCTGACGATGTTCTTCGAGCCGTCGATGGCGCTCGTGCGCTTCGAGGGCGAGCACCCCGCGTCGATGCAGGGGCAGCTCATGTCGGCCGCCTTCCGGTCGACGGTGGAGATGTCGTTCGAGGTGCGCGGCGGCCTGCTCATGCGGCAGATCCACCACTGGGCTGCTCTGATCTTCGTCGCGTCGATCATCCTGCACATGTTCCGGATCTTCTTCACCGGCGCGTTCCGCAAGCCGCGCGAGATCAACTGGCTGGTCGGCGCGATCATGCTGGTGCTGGCCCTCGCCGCGGGCTTCTCCGGCTACTCGCTGCCGGACGACGTGCTCTCGGGCAACGGCCTGCGCATCATCGACGGCGTCGTGAAGTCGATCCCGCTGATCGGCTCGTACCTGTCGTTCCTCGTGTTCGGCGGCGAGTTCCCGGGCGAGCACATCATCCCGCGCCTGTTCACCATCCACATCTTCGTGATCCCGGGGCTCCTGATCGCGCTCATCGCGCTGCACCTGTTCCTCATGGTGCTGCAGAAGCACACCCAGTACCCGGGCGGCGGCCGCACCGACCGGAACGTCGTGGGGTACCCGGCCCTGCCGGTCTACGTGGCGAAGATGACGGGCAACTTCTTCATCATCGCCGGGGTGCTCACGCTCATGGGCGCCACGATGGCGATCAACAACGTCTGGAACTACGGCCCGTACGACCCGTCGCCGGTCTCGGCGGGCACACAGCCCGACTGGTACATCCTGTTCGTCGACGGCGCGCTGCGCCTGACGCCCGGCCCCGGCTGGGAGTGGGTGATCGGCGGGTACACGCTGAGCATGAACCTGCTCATCCCGGCCGTCATCGTGCCGGGGATCCTGTTCACCGTGCTGTTCGCGTGGCCGTTCGTCGAGGCGCGCGTGACGGGTGACCGCGGCGAGCACCACGTGCTGGACCGGCCACGCAACCGGCCCGTGCGGACGGCGGCGGGCGTCGCGATCTTCACGGCCTTCCTGGTGTGCGCGCTCGCGGCGACGAACGACCTCATCGCGACGCACTTCTCGTTGTCGATCTTCGCGATCACGTGGGTGCTGCGCGTGCTGCTCTTCGTCGGCCCCCTCGTGGCCTTCTGGGTCACCAAACGCGTGTGCCTCGGTCTGCAGCGCAAGGACCGTGAGCTGGTGCTGCACGGGCACGAGTCGGGCCGCATCGTGCGGTTCGCGAACGGCGAGTACATCGAGGTGCACACCCCCCTCGACGAGCAGGAGCGGTGGCTCCGCGTGGGCTACGACTCGCCGGCGCCGCTGGAGATCGCCCCGGAGACGGACGCTCGCGGCGTGAAGCGCAAGGGCTACGTGGCCGAGAAGCGGTGGCAGAGGCTGTCGCGGTTCTTCTACGAGGACCGGGTCGAGCCGGTGACCCCCGCGGAGCTCGAGGCCGCGCACGCGCACCACGGCAGGCACACCGCGCCCGAGCGGCCGCCGGTCGAGGTGGGTGCCGAGCAGGACCGCGCCGTCACGGGTGGCCGAGGGTGATCGACGAGGCGGTTGACGGCTGACGTGACTACCTCGCCAGGTGACTACTTCGCCAGGTGACTACCTCGGCGGTGGGGTCAGTCGTCCAGGCCGAGGGCGAAGGCCTGCTCGAGGTCGGCCTTGGAGTAGGCGCGGAACGCGATGAGGGTCTCGGTGTTCTGCACGCCGGGCACCTTGTTCACGTTGTCGGAGACCACCCCGGCGAGCTGCTCGTGCTCGGGCACGCGCACGATCGCCACGAGGTCGGTCTTGCCGGTCACGGAGAACACCTCGCTCACTCCGTCGATGTTCGCGACCTCCTGCGCGACCTCGGGGATGCGGGACGTCTCGGCGTCGATGAGGACGATCGCGGTCAGCATGCCGTCATCGTATCCACCTGCGACTCGTGCGCGTGCCCCACGGCGTCCATCTCCGCCCGCACGCGGTCCGAAGCCCACGCGAGGTCGGCGTGGGCGCCCGCCGCGCGCACGGGGCACGCCCACGTGCCGTCCACGTGGACGAGCCGCACGCCGGGGGAGCCGAGCCACGCGAGCAGAAGGTCGGTCTCCTCCGGGTGCGCGGCCGGTGCCGGCGCGACAGGCGGATCGACGTGCTCCGCCGTCGTGCGCAGCGCCGCGACGAGGGGGAGGGGGTCGGCACCGGGCGCCGAGACGTCGGTCGCCGCGAGGCGGCCGTGCTTGACCACCACGATCTCCCAGCCGCCGGGCCTGCCCGGGGCGTCACCGATCCCGGACGGGCGTGCCGCCACGAGCTCGGCGCAGCGGGCGAGGGGGTCGAGGCGCTGGGCGCGGTGCGCGCCCGCGACGAACGCGCGCAGCCGCCGCGTCACCTCACCCGCCTCCTCGTACCGCTCCTGGTGGGCGAGCGCGGCGATCCGGTCCGACAGCGCGCGCACCACGGGGGCCGGGTCGCCCGTGAGGGCCTGGCGTGCGGCGTCGGCCACCGCGGCGTACGACGCGTCCGGCGCCTCGGTGGCGACGCACGGTGCCGAGCACCGGCCCATCCCGGCCAGCGCGCACGGGCTGCCCGCGACCCGGGAGACGAGCGGCAGACGCGCGGTGCACTGGCGCAGGTTCAGCGCGTCGTGCAGGGCGTGCACGGCCTCCTGCGCGGCACGCCGGGAGCCGAACGGGCCGATGTGCGCCGCGCCCTCCACCACGGCGCCCACGACGGACAGGCGAGGGTACGCCTCGTCCGTCAGCCGCACCCACGCGTGCCGCTCGGGGTACTTCGAGCGCCGGTTGTAGCGCGGCGCGTGCTCGGTGATGAGGCGCAGCTCGCGCACCTGCGCCTCGAGCGGCGTCGCGCACGCGACGGGCGTGACCCGCTCGGCGATGCGCACCATCTCCGTGATCCGCTTCCGCTTCTCGGCCGCGGTGAAGTACGAGCGCACGCGCTTGCGGATGTTGACCGACGTGCCGACGTACAGCACCTCGTCGCCCGGCCCGCGGAACAGGTAGACACCGGGGGCGTCCGGCAGGTCGTCCGCGAGGTGGCGCTTGCGGCGCACCTCCGGCGGCACGGGGTCGGCCGCGGTCGCCAGGTCCTCGAGGTGGGTGACGCCCATCGGCGCGAGGCGGTCGAACAGGCCGTGCAGCACGTCGACCGTGGCGCGCGCGTCGGACAGCGCACGGTGGTCGGGCGAGACCGTCGCGTGGAACAGGCGCGCCAGGCTGGACAGCTTGTGGTTCGGCGCCTCGTCCCGCGTGACGAGGCGCCGGGCGAGCGGCACGGTGTCCACCACCTGGAACCCCGGCCACGGGTAGTCCAGCCGGGCGCACATCGCCTTGAGGAAGCCGACGTCGAAGGGCGCGTTGTGCGCCACCAGGACGCTGCCGCGCGCGAACTCGAGGAAGCTGGGCAGCACGAGCGCGATGTCCGGCGCCGTGGCCACCATGGCGTTGGTGATGCCCGTCAGCCGGGCCACGAACGCGGGGACCGGCTGACCGGGGTTGACGAGCGACTGGAACTCGCCCAGCACCTCGCCGCCGCGCACCTTGACCGCACCGATCTCGGTGATGCCGCCCTCGGCCGCGCTGGTCCCCGTCGTCTCCAGGTCCACCACCACGAAGGTGACGTCCCGCAGCGGCGTGCCCAGCTCCTCGAAGGTGGCCTGGTAGGCGGACCGGTGGCCGGGCGGGTGCCCGGACCGGTCCGTGGACGGAGAGGCGGCGGTCGTGCTCACGGGGCAGAGGCTAGCCCGGGACACTGACACGCGTGTTCGAGCCGCGCCGCGGCCGGGCCGCCCGGGCCGGGACCGGTCAGGTCCAGCGCTCGCCCGTGAGCTGCTCGTAGATCTCGACGTAGCGGGCCCGGGTCTCCCGCACGACGTCGTCGGGGATCTCGGGGCCCGGGTACGTGCGGTCCCAGCCGGTCAGCGTCGCCGACCAGTCGCGCACGAACTGCTTGTCGTACGACCACTGCGCGCGGCCGGGCTCGTACTCGCTCGCCTTCCAGAACCGTGAGGAGTCGGGGGTGAGCACCTCGTCGGCCAGCGTGAGCACGCCGTCGGCGTCCGTGCCGAACTCGACCTTGGTGTCGGCGATGAGCACGCCGCGCTCGCGGGCGATCTCGGCGCCGCGCCCGTAGATCGCGAGCGTGAGGTCCTTCAGCCGGGCCGTGGTCTCCTCGCCGAGGTCGCGGGCGATCTCCTCGACGGAGATGTACTCGTCGTGCCCCTCCTCCGCCTTGGTCGACGGTGTGAAGACGGGCTCCGGCAGCCGGGAGGCCTCCACGAGGCCGGGCGGGAAGGCGACGCCCGAGACGGTGCCCGTCGCCCGGTAGCTCTCCAGGCCGCCACCCGTGAGGTAGCCGCGTGCGATGCACTCGACCGGGACGATGTCCAGGCGCTTGCAGCGGATCGCTCGGCCTGCCCACTCCGCGGGCACGTCCTCGCTGATCACGTGGTTGGGCACGAGGTCGGCGAACTGGCGGAACCACCACAGCGAGAGCTGCGTGAGGATCGCGCCCTTGTCCGGGACGGGTGTCGGCAGCACCACGTCGTACACCGACACGCGGTCGGAGGCCACCAGGATCACATCGTCGCCGTCCGCGTAGACCTCGCGAACCTTGCCCTTCCGGATCAGTTCCACGGGGGCAAGGCTAACCTCCGCGCGGCGTCCGGGGCCCGCCCGTCCGGCGCCCTGCTACGCGGCGGGCGGCGGCACGAGCGCCTCGCCCAGGCGCTCCGTGGTGAGGTACGGGTTGAGCAAGGGGTGGCGGCTGCCGACGGCGACGTCCCGCCAGAGCCGCTGGACGGGGCTGCCCGCCCGGAACCCGCTGGTCCCGTTGAGGTCCAGGACGAGCTCGAGGGCGGCGCGGCAGTCCCGGGCGGCGTCCGCGAGGGCCAGCCGCAGGCGGTGACCGCCGGCGCCGGCGAGGGCGTCCGCGTCGTCCGTTCCGGCCGCGGCGGAGTCCGTGCGGTCCGCGACGGCGAGCATGCTCGTCTCGGCACCGTGCACGAGGTGGCTCGCCTCGGCGAGCCAGTGCCGCGCCCCGGGCGACTCACCCATCCGCGTGTAGGCGGTCAGGTACGGCTTGCGGGCGGAGGCGAACATCTCGGTGGTCGCGTCGAGGGCGCCCTGCGCCGCGCCCACGACGGGCGCCAGGACGGCGACGACGTACAGCAGCTGGTCGGCGGGGCCGAACGGGGCCGCCCGGCCCGTGCGCCCGTCGGGCACGACGAGGTCCCGCGCGACCAGCGTGTGGCTGCCGGTGCCGCGCATCCCCGCGACGTCCCAGGTCCGCTCGACGGTCAGGGCGTCGACCGGGACGACGACGAAGGTCAGCGCGCCGTCGACGAGCACGCCGAGGGAGGCCCAGACGGCGTCCTCGCACCCGGAGACGTTCGGCCAGCTCCCCGTGACGCGCACGCCACCGGGCACCCGCTCGCCGCGTCCGCCCGGGAAACCGGACCCGCAGAACAGCGTGTCCGGGTCGGCGAACACCTCCGCCGCCGCGGCCTCGGGCAGAACGGTCGCGGCGATGTTCTTGGCGGTCAGGCACGTACCGGCCACCCAGGCCGACGTCGGGCACGCGCGCCCGACCTCGGTCAGCCGGCGGGCGACCGTCGTCGTGTCCGCGCCCGCGCCGCCGTGGGCGCGGGGCGTGCGCAGGGCGAGCGCGCCGAGGGCGCGCAGGGCGGTCAGGGTGTCGTGGGTCGGCCGCCCGGCCTGCTCCGTCGTGGCGGCCTGGTCCCGCAGCACGTCGAGCAGCTCGGCGCGCGTCGCTCGGTCGGTGGTGGTGGTCGAGCCGAGGGCGGGGTCGGCGGTGTCGTTGCTCACGGCACCAGCCCAGCAGCCCGCGGGCGCGCGGACCATGTGCGAGACGCCCCGGTCCATACGCGACCGTGCCCTCGCGCCGGCCGGGTGAGCAGGCGGGCGGGGTTAGCTGTTGCTGGCCAGGACATTGTTGACGGGAACCTCGTGGGCGGGTGCCGGCGGGCGGACGAGTCCCGTCATGTGGCGTGCGCCTGTGTCAGGCGACTAGCTCTTCCGGCTGGGCCAGGCGAGGGTATTGGAGCGGATGCGGCGGACGGTCGCATCCAGCCATGAGCGTTCGTGATTGAGCTGGTCGCGGTAGTAGTGGGTTTCAATCATGTGTAGTTCGGGGACGCTTCCAGCCTCGTCAAGCGCGCTTGCAAGGCGCTCTTCCTCCTGATGGATGCGGTTGACGCGACTTTGCAGTGCGGCTGCCGCTTCGGTCGGGGTGAGGATTCCGAGGTAGGCCAGTGCGGTCATGAATGCGGTGCGGTTGCCGAGAGCGCCATCTCGGAGCTCATGCTCGACTCGCTCGGCTAGAGCTTGTCGGCCTGCCGAGGTGAGCTGGAACGTCTGTCGATCTGTGTCTCTCGGCTCCGAGTGCAGCCAGCCGGCCTCTACGAGTGTGTTGAGCAGTGTGTAGACGGTCGAGTTGCGCACGCTGATGTAGGCATAGCGCGAGCGCAGCTCGCTGAACAGGGCGTAGGCGTGCCCGGGCTGCTCGGCGACCAGCCCCAGGATCGGCAGCACGAGCGGGTTGGCGAGCGCGTTGGTCGGCATGGGTCCATGCTAGCGAGCATGGCCGTATACGGCTACGATGATGATGCCCGTATACGACTACTTGGGAGCTCGTTATGCTATTTGGAATCTGGCCCGGTGTGATCGCGGCGGATCTGGTGGAGCTGACTCCGCTTGTGACGCCACCAGAGGATGTGGAGCGTACGCGCGCCGCCCTTGACCGGTTGCAGGGCGATGCGGAGCAGTTCTACATCCGCTGCTATCGGCACTATCGGGGATCTGGAGAGCCCGAGCCCGGCGTGGTCGCAGCCCCGGCCGATCCCGCGAACTACACCGGACGCGGACGGCTGATGGACCTCACTGCGTGCTATCGCGCCACCGAGCCGGCCCTTGCCGGCTACGCAGAGTTCGTGCGCCAGGCGGTTCGAGATGTTGCCGCATGGGGCGGCGGGAAAGTCCAGGTCGGCGAAGAACTCAATGTGCTGTACCCACAGGATGGCGGCTTCCCCGGCTGCTTCGAAGCGGTCGCGGCGGGAGTTGAGGCCGGACTCGAGGAACGCGACCAGCTGGGCGCGAATGTCGGAATCGGCGTGAACGGCGCGGGAGTCGCCGACCCAGCGTTCTGGACCACGATGGTCGACGCTCTGGGCCCGGACTCGACCGCGCGACTCGACTTCATCGGCCTCGACATGTTCCCCGACGTCTTCCGCCCCCTCCCGGAAGACAAAGTGGGCGCAGGAGCCCAGTTCCTCGTCCACACGCTGCGCCACGTCACCCGCGACGCCGGAATCTCCGAAGCAACGCCGATCCACGTGACCGAGACCGGCTGGCCCACCGGCCACACCCGCGACGAGGCAAAGCAGGCGCGCATCCTGCAAGCCGTCGCAGAGGCTGTGGCCGTGACCGGCGAGGTGAGCGTGTACGAGCTGTTCTCACTCCGCGACGGGATCAGCGACGGCAACTGGCAGAACGGATTCGGACTCCTCTACGACGACTACGCGCCCAAACCGTCGTACGACGCGGTTCGACGACTCATCGACGCGTCGTGACGAGCTTCTCCACGTCTGACGACAGAGGAGGGAAGGCCGCACCCTGACTGCGACGACCCACCGAAACGCCCCTCTCACCCCGGAAGGCCGCAAGCGACTCATCGAACGCTGCCGCACCCGTCCAATAGCGCACGTGGCCGCCGAGATGGGCATCTCTCGTGCGACTGCATCGAAGTGGGTGAACCGCTATCGGAAGTTCGGCGAACTCGGGCTGCTTGATCGCTCGTCTGCTCCGGTTCGGCAGCCGACCGCGACACTCGGCGAGACGGTGGCGCGGATCGAGTCGATGCGGCGCGAGCACAAGTGGTCGGCATCTCGCATCGCCTTCGAGCTCGGTGAGGGCGGAACCACGGTCAGCCGGCGCACGATCACCCGCTACCTGGCTCAGTTCGGGTTGAGCCGCCGGCGGTTCATCGACCCGAACGGCAAGGTGAACCGGGAGATCAAGACGATCACCGCCAAGCATCCCGGGCACATGATCCACCTGGACGTGAAGAAGGTCGGGCGCATCCCCGACGGCGGTGGCTGGCGCGCCCACGGCAAAGACAGCCACGAGGCCAGAGCCGCAACCCGTGCGAAGACACGCGGAGCGCGAGCCGGATACGCGTATCTGCATTCCGCGATCGACGGGCACACGCGCTTGGCATATACCGAGTCGCTCGACAACGAGAAAGGCCCCACCGCCGTCGCCTTCTTGAACCGCGCCCGCGATTGGTTCGCCAACCACGGGATTGTGAAGATCGAGCGGATCATCACCGACAACGGCTCCTGTTACCGCTCCAACGCCTTCGCCGCCGCCCTGAATGGTGCCGAACATCAGCGCACGAAGCCATATACGCCCAAGCACAACGGGAAGGTCGAGCGCTACAACCGCATCCTCGCCGAAGAGTTCCTCTACGCGAGAACCTGGACATCAGAGCAGCAACGCGAAAATGCGCTCGAGACCTGGAACCTGCACTACAACTACCACCGGCCCCACGGCGCGCACGACGGCAAACCGCCCGGATCCGCCACCCCGAAACGCGTCAACAACGTCCTGGCCTCATACAGTTAGCATCCGAGGTATGGACCTGGTCGGCGAGGTGATCCGTTCCGTCCGCGTGGGCAGGCCCGGGGCGCGGCTGGTGCGGCAGACCGGTCCCCGCGGCGTCCGGTTTCCCGCCTTCGAGGGCAGCGGGTTCCACATCGTCCTCGCGGGCACGTGCTGGCTCGTCAGCGAGCACGCCGGCCCGGTCGAGCTCCGCCCGGGCGACGTCGTGCTCGCGTCGGCGGGCGCGGCGCACGGGCTCTCGCCCGTCCCGGCACGGCTGGGCGACCTCCCGATGGTGGCGTTCGGCCCCCACCCGCCCGAGCAGGGGCCCGCCCGCTTCGAGTTCCTCTGCGGGTCGTACCACCTCGCGCACGGTGCGGCGCCGCACTACCTGCGGACGCTGCCCGCCCTCGTGGTCGTGTCGCCCGACCGCGAGCGCGCCCCGCGGCTGCGCGCCCTGGCCGACCTGCTGCGGGCGGAGGTGGCGGCGAGCCCCGCGGGGGACGACGCCACGGTGCCCGCCCTGCTCGACCTGGTGCTCGTGCACGTGCTGCGGCAGTGGCGCGAGGAGCACGAGCCGGGCGACGGCGCGCTGACCGACGACCCGGCGATCGCGACCGCGCTCCGCGAGATCCACGAGCGTCCCGCGGAACCGTGGACCGTGGAGCGGCTCAGCCGGGTGGCGGGCCTGCCGCGGACGTCGTTCGCCCGGCGGTTCACCGAGCTCGTCGGCCGGCCGCCGATGCGCTACCTGACGGAGTGGCGCCTGGACCGGGCGGCAGGGCTCCTGCGCGAGACGGACGCGCCGCTGGCGACGATCGCCCGCCAGGTCGGCTACGCGACGGAGTTCGCCTTCTCCGCGGCGTTCCGCCGGGCGCACGGTGTCCCGCCGGGCCGCTTCCGCCGCGTGCCGTCACCGGGGATGTCCGGGGACGACGCCCCCGGCCGGGCGGGCACCGTCCGCGCGGAGCGCGGCTGAGCCCGAGCGGCGACCTACGCGGCGGCCGCCAGGTCGAGCACCGCGTACCCATGCGCGGCGAGGCGGACGACGTCGGTCCCGCCGTCGTGCCGCTCGACGTCCAGGCCCTGCGCCAGCAGGGCCCGTGCCGCGGCGGCGCCGGCCAGCGGGAGCCGGACGTCCGCGCCGCCCGGGTTGAGCACGACGGCGAGCGTGCCGCCCCGCAGGTACGCGAAGGGGTAGCCGGTCGCGAGCACCTCGACGGGTGCGGCGACGTCGAGCCGCGGGTCCGCGTGCCGCAGGGCGATCAGGTCGCGCACGTGGTGCAGCAGCGAGGTCTCGTCGTCGAGCTGGTCGGCGACGGTCGGCCGGTCGGGGTCCGGGTCCTGCGGCAGGTACCGGGACTCGGCGGGGCTGCCGGGGCCCAGCCGGCCCGCCGGCACCGCGCCCCACTGCATGGGCGTGCGCGAGCCCGCCCGGTCGTAGGCGGGGCCGAGCCGCGAGCCCTCCGTCGTCGGCGTGCCCGGCACGTATCGCATGCCGATCTCGTCGCCGTAGTAGACCGACGGCATCGCGGGCCAGGTGAGCGTGAGCACGTGCGCCACGCGCGCCTGCCGGGCGTCCCGCGGCCCGGCGACGAGCCGCGTGAAGTCGTGGTTCGACGTCGGCAGGCCGACCACGCCGCCGCGTCCGGCTGCCGCGATGGCGTCGGCCGCGGCCTGCCAGGCGTGCACGAACGTCCGGGCGTCACCGCGGGCCTCGGCCGCCGCCCACGCGGGCACCTCGCCCCAGGCCGGGTCCATGACGCCGGAGCCGTTGTTCCACAGCGAGCGCAGCGGCAGCCCGTTGTCGTCGCCACCGAACTGGAGGAAGAAGTCGGCGTGGAAGCCCGCAGGGACCGAGACCCGCGGGTCGCCCCACTCGCTGACGATGACGCGGCCCGGCCACTCGCGGTCCAGCCAGGCCCGCATCTCGCCCCACAGCCTGCTCGTCTCGACGTGGCCCGGGTCGTCCTTGACGAGCGACGACGCCATGTCGACCCGGAACCCGGCCACGCCCAGGCCGAACCAGTGCGCCATGATCTCGCGCAGCGCGGCGCGGTTGGCCCGCGGCCCGGGGGCGTCGACCGGCTGCCGCCAGGGCTCGGCCGGGTCGAGCCGCGCGTAGCCGTAGTTCAGCGCGGGCTGCACGGGGAAGAAGTTGGGCCGGTAGTACCCGCCCCGGGCCCCGGGCCCGGGCTGGAAGCCCTCGACCGGCACGTCGCTCCAGACGAACCGGTGGTCCTCGGGGTCGTCGGCCGACGCGCGGAACCACGGGTGCTGGTCGGACGTGTGCCCGGCGACGAGGTCGAGCAGCACGGCGATGCCGCGCCGCCCGGCCTCCTCCGTCAGCCGCGCCATGTCCTCGTTCGTGCCGTAGCGCGGGGCCACGGTGAGGAAGTCGGCGACGTCGTACCCGGCGTCGGCGAACGGGGACACGAAGCAGGGGCTGAGCCAGATCGCGTCCACCCCGAGCCACGCCAGGTAGTCGAGGCGCTGCGTGATGCCCGGGAGGTCGCCGATCCCGTCGCCGTCGGCGTCCGCGTACGACTGCGGGTAGATCTGGTAGAGCACGGTGCGTCCCAGGCGGGAGGCGAGGCCGACGGTCAACGGACTGCTCCTTCGTCAGGTACGGACGACGTGGCGGACGCTCGGGTCACCATGGTGACCCGAGCGTGCGCCACGTGCGGGGTGGGGCTCAGTCGCGGCCTACCGCGAACTCCTCCAGGCGCATCAGCGGGCGCACCTCGCGCTCCAGGGCGCCGCGCGAGACGTAGCGGCGGACCGCGTCCCCGGCCAGCTCGTTGCCCAGCGCGGCCATGATCATGCCCTGGTCCAGCGCCAGGTACCGCTGCGACACCTGCCCGCTGCGCACCGCGACGGCGTCGTAGAAGCCGCCCGGGCCGTAGGCGTCGAAGTCGGCGGCGATGTTCCGCAGGTTCGCCATCGCGTCGTCGTGCGCGTAGCGCAGGGCGAGGAACGAGGCGTGCGGCGTCACGACGCCGTCGCCGTACCGCGTGGGCGCGGGCGACCCCTCGCGGCAGCCCTCGTACGGCTGGTCGACGGTCGTGCGCTCCTGGTCGGAGGTGTACCCCGGCCCGTCGAGGCCGAGCTGGTCGACGCCGTACTCGCGGTACCCGCCCGCCGGGTCGTTCGACGGCGAGAAGCCCCAGTACCCGTAGCCCGCCTCGTGCAGTCCGTGCTCGATCTGCCCGCGCACGTACAGCGGGTGGTTGCGGCCCCAGGACCGTGGCCCCCACCGCTCCTCCGGGACGAACAGCGGCACCATGAGCGCCTCGAACATGCTGCCGCCCCACGTCGGCACCACGCGCGTGCCCCGGTAGGGCAGCGCGCCCTCGAAGACCGGCACGCCCAGGTACTCGGCCCAGTGGCCCGTGGGGCGCGTCTCGGTCCAGTCCCAGTCGCAGGAGTCCGGGAACGTGCGGTACGTGCCGAAGTAGTGCTCCGGCGGGATCTGGCCCGCCGCGATGCCCAGGTAGGACGCGATGCGGGGCTCGGTGTTGAACGCGCCGTAGTGGTGGCCCGTGTACCAGACGTCGGTGCCCATGCCGCAGTAGTCGCCCGGCACCGGCGCCGTCTCCTGCGGGTCGGTGTCCCAGAACCCGCCGCGGATCTGGTTCTGCGCCGGGTCGTAGTAGCAGCCGAAGTTCATCGCGGAGCGCACCGCGTCCGCCTCGTCGGCGAGCGACGGCTCGGCGCGGCTCGTCAGCAGCAGGCCCGTGGCCAGCCAGCCGTTGTCCACGCTCGACACGAACGGCTCGACCGGGTCCCCGCCGGGCAGCTCGAGCAGCTTGTCGCCCGTCGCCGGGTCGTACCAGTTGTAGAACATGCCGCTCGGCTCGTGCCGCTCCAGGCCCGCGACGCTGTCCAGCGTCGTCGCCAGGCGCTCGCGGGCCTCACGCCGGTCGATGAGGCCGACGTCGCGCGCCACGACCGTGCTCCACAGGTACGCGCCGATGTTCGTCGGAGAGGTGTACCCGCCGCGGCTGCCCGGGTCGAGGTCACCGCCGATGTTGTCGTCCGGCAGGCCGGTCTCCTCGACCACCAGGGCGTCGAACGAGCGCCACGTGTCCGCGGCCCAGGTGCGCAGCTGCCTGCGGTCGTCCGGGGTCGACGGCGCCGCCGCGGCGCTCGCGGGCGCCGCCGCGAGCGCAAGGGCCGCGACGGCGGCCGCCACCCCGGTCAGGGTTCTCGTCCGTGCTCGGGGGCGTCGTGCGGGCCGGTCTCGCATGGTGGTCTCCTCTACGTCGTCGTAGCCGGGGCGTGCGGGTGGGGTCGTGCCGCTCAGGCGGGCAGCTCGCCCGTCCGGGCGACCTTGCCGAGCCAGGCGAGGCTGGGCTTGGGGGTGCGCTCGAAGGTGGTGCGGTCGACGGCGACCAGCCCGAAGGTCGGCGCGAAGCCGCTCATCCACTCGTAGTTGTCGAGCAGGGACCAGTGCAGGTACCCGTCGACGCGGCACCCGGCGGCGATCGCGCGGGCCATGCCCTCCAGCGCGCCGCGGGTGTA
Source organism: Promicromonospora citrea (assembly GCF_013004695.1). Taxonomy (GTDB): domain Bacteria; phylum Actinomycetota; class Actinomycetes; order Actinomycetales; family Cellulomonadaceae; genus Promicromonospora; species Promicromonospora citrea. The sequence goes on along the minus strand of NZ_JABEMG010000027.1, from coordinate 17,443 downwards.
GTCGATGCGGCGGGCGTCGTCGGCGGTGGCGATGCCGTTCTCGGTGACGATCATCGGCACGCCGCCGGTCACGCGGCGGGTGTGCTCGAGCGCCTCGCCGAGCGCCTGCGGGTAGTACTCCCACCCGGTGAGGGTCCGCTCGACGTCGTCGGGGAAGGGGACGGGCTCGCCGTCGGTGCCGATGATCGTGCGCAGGTAGCTCTGGACGCCGACGAAGTCGTCGCCGCGGGCGACCTCGAGGAAGAAGTCCTCGCGGGGGTAGGCGTAGGCGTCGCGGGCTTCCTCGGCGCCCGGGGCAGCCTGGAACACCTGGTTGGCGACGGTCCAGCCCGCCTGCACGTGCCCGAGCCCGTGCAGGATCTCGACGGCGCGGCGGTGCGCGGTCGCCTGGAGCTCGGAGGCGGCCTCGTCGGGGGCGGCGAGGCCGGCGGCGTCGAGGTTGGTGCGGCGGCTGGCGCCGAGCATCATCGAGGTGATGTTGGGCTCGTTGATGGTGACGACGTGCCGCACGTCGTCGAGGATCGCGGTGACGGTCTCGACGTACCGGGCGTAGGTGTCGATCGCGTCGGGCGCGAACCAGCCGCCCTGCTCGGCGAACCAGCGCGGGAGCGTGAAGTGCAGCAGCGTGACGACGGGGGTGACGCCCGCCTCGAGGCACGCGTCGATCATGCGCCGGTAGTGCGCGAGCTGGGCACGGGAGACCTCGCCCTGCGCGGGCTCGATGCGTGCCCACTCGACGGAGAACCGGTAGGCGTTGAGGCCGGCGTCCGCCAGGAGGCGGATGTCCTCGGGGTAGCGGTGGTAGCTGTCGACGGCGTCGCCGGAGCTCTCCGCGCACAGCGTCCCGGCGACGTGCTCCTTGGCCCACCAGTCGCTGTTGACGTTGCCGCCCTCGATCTGGTGCGCGGCGGTCGACGCGCCCCAGAGGAAGCCGGGGGCCGTGGGCAGCGTGGTCGGCGCGGTGGTCTGTTCGGTCACGGAAGAGCTCCTGAAGAGGGTGCGGGAGAGGGTGCGGGAGGCTACTTGAGCCCGGTGGTCGCGATGCCCTGCACGATGTGCCGCTGGAGGGCGAGGAAGACGACGAGGATCGGCAGCACGATGACGGTGGCACCGGCCACGAGCAGGCCGTACTGCACGGTGTTCTGGCCGGTCGAGTAGAGCGCGAGGGCCACGGGCAGGGTGTACCGGTCGGCGGACTGCACGGCGACCAGGGGCCAGAGGAAGTTGTTCCACGACCCGAGGAAGGTGAGGATGCCGAGCGTCGCGAGCGCGGGCTTGGCCTGCGGCAGCACGATGCGGAAGAAGGTGCGGAACTCGCCGGCGCCGTCGACGCGCGCGGCGTCGAGCAGCTCGTCCGGCACGTCGAGCATGAACTGCCGCATGAGGAACACGCCGAACGGTGCCGCGAGGAAGGGCAGGATCAGGGCGGCGTAGGTGTTGATCAGGTCGAGGTTCGCCACGAGGACGAACAGCGGCACGAAGGTGACCATGCCCGGCACCATCAGCGTGCCCATGACGAGCGCGAACAGGGTGCGCTTGCCGGGGAAGTCGAGCTTGGCGAGCGCGTAGCCGACCATCGCGCTGAACAGCACCGAGCCGACGGTGACGATCAGCGCGACGACCACGGAGTTGAGGAAGTACCGCGGGAAGCTGAGCTGCGCGAACAGCTCGGTGTAGTTGGACCACGTGGGGTCGGCGGGCAGCAGCGTGGGCGGGAACTGCCGGATCTCGCCCTCCGGCTTGACCGAGGACACCACCATCCACACGAGCGGGCCGATCGAGGCGGCGAGCCCGAGCAGGAGCGCGACGTTGAGCAGGATCGCGCGCGGGGTCCTGCGCCGGGTGTCCGGCCGCACCCGGGTTGTCGCGGGAGCCGTCGTCAGGGGAGCCGTCGTCGTCGAGGCCATCACTTTTCCGTCCGCAGGAGGCGGAACTGCAGGTAGGACAGGATCACGATGGCGACGAACAGCACGTAGCTCATCGCGGCGGACAGGCCGTAGTTCCCGAAGCCGAACTGGTTGAAGATCTCGTACGCCACGGAGTTGGTGGCGCCCAGCGGCCCGCCCTGGGTCATGACGAACGGCTCCTCGAAGAACTGCAGGTAGCCGATGCCGGTGATGACGGCGCAGAACAGGATCGTCGGCCGCAGCAGCGGCACGGTCACCGACCAGAACTGCCGCACGGGCCCGGCGCCGTCGATCGACGACGCCTCGTACACGTCGCGCGGGATGCCCTGCAGGCCGGCTAGCAGGATGACCATCGAGTACCCGACGTTGCGCCACGTGGCCATGACGATGAGGGCGGGCATGGCCCAGGTCTCGTCGGTGAGCCAGCGCGGCCCGTCGACCCCGACCGCGCCGAGCGCGGAGTTGACGAGGCCGAAGTCGGGCTGCAGCAGGAACCGCCACACGACCGCCACCGCGACGATCGACGTGACCACGGGGGCGTAGAAGCCCACGCGGAACACCGACCGGAACCACACCAGGCCCGAGTTCAGCAGCACCGCGAGCAGCAGCGCGAGCGCGAGGGTGAGCGGCATCGCCACCCCCACGAAGTAGAGCGTGTTGCCCGCGGCCTGCTGGAACTTGGGGTCGGCCAGCGCCTCGGCGAAGTTCGCGAACCCCACGAAGTTCACGGCCCACGGCGTCCTGAGGTCCGCGCCACGCATGTCGGTGAACGCCATGTACAGCGAGGACGCGACGGGGACCAGCAGGAACACCGCGAACAGCAGCGTGAACGGCAGCGCGAAGCCCCAGGCGGCGAGGCCCGTGCGGCGGCGGCGTGCGGAGACGGTCACGGTCAGTCCAGACCCGTCCCGATCGAGGTGGCGGCGTCCTGGATCCGGGTGGCCGCGTCCTGCGGGCTGAGGTCGCCCGCGATGACCTGCTCGATGACGAGGTCGATCTCGTGCTCGATCTCGGCCCAGGTCGGGATGGCCGGCGTGGAGCGCGCGGTGCTCAGCACGTCCTCGTAGACGGCGACGGTCTCGTCGTCGGCCAGGGCCGGGTCCTCCCAGGCGGCCTGGGCGGCGGGGAGGTCGTGGGAGATCTCGAACCAGTCGACCTGGGTGGCCGGGTCGGTGGCGAACTGCACGAACTTCCAGGCGGCGTCGGGGTTGGCGGCGTCGGCGAGGACGGCCAGGTTGGAACCGCCGATGAAGGACGCGGTGGTCTCGTCGGACGGCAGCGGCACGACGTCGAACTTCCCGGCGAAGTCGTCGCCCGCTGTGGTGAGCAGGTTGCTGCGCTCCCACGGGCCGGAGACGAACGAGCCGAGCCTGCCGTCGACGAAGTTCTGGACCTTCTCCTCCTCGACCAGCACGGGCGGCGCGAGGCCGTCCCGCATGAAGGAGGAGTAGTACTCCAGCGCCTTGACCTGCGCCTCGTTGTCGAGCGTGAACTCGCCGTCCTCGTTCATGATCTCGCCGCCCGCCTGCCAGTAGAACGGCAGGTACATGAGGGCGGTGGAGTTGCCGCGCGTCTGCAGCGCGATGCCCTCGTCGGCCCCGGCGTCCTGCAGGCCCGCGGCGAACTCGGTGAGGTCGTCCCACGTCTGCGGCGCCTCGACGCCCGCCTTCTCGGCGAGGTCCGTGCGGTAGTAGAGCACGCGCGACTCGACGTACCAGGGCACGCCGTAGGAGGTGCCGTCGACGACGGTGGTGTCCCAGGCGCCCGGGAAGAACGCGTCGGGGTCGATGCCCTCCGGGGTCGGTGCCAGGCCGTCGAGCCCGACGAACCCGCTCATGAGGGTCGTGCCCACCTGCATGACGTCGGGCACCTCGCCGGTCGCGATGGCGGTGTTGATCTTCTCGGTGGACGACTCCCACGGGACGGGCGTGACGTTCACCGTCACGTCGGGGTTGTCGGCCTCGAACTGCTCGGCGAGCTCGGGCAGCAGCTCACCCTCCGTGCCCATCGCCCAGACCTCGACGGTGCCGGTCGCGGGACCGTCGGTGAGGGCGGTGGAGGTGTCGGCCGTGCCGCTGCCGCCCTCGTCGCTGCGGCCGCACCCGGTCAGGGCGAGGGCCAGCGTGAGGGTCGACGCCGTCGCCGCTGCGACGAGGCGAGGTGTCCTGTTCACGATCACTCCTTTGTTGATCCGCGAGGCCGGCTCGCAGGTTCCGAAATTTCGACAGTCAATCTCGGAAAGACCCCGGGAGGTTAGGCGCGGTCCGGGGTGATGTCAACGGCGCACGGCCGCAGGTCTCCGCCGTCGCCCCGGGCAATTGCGGGCCGAGCGGGCCCGTCGGCTACGATCCGGATTTCGGAAACGAGCACCTGACTGATCGCCGAGACGCCGGAGGACCCATGGCAGCCGAACCGACCCGCACCCCGCTCGCCGTCGTGGCGGCCGAGGCGGGCGTCTCGGTGCCCACGGTCTCCAAGGTGCTCAACATGCGCCCGGACGTCTCCGGCCGGACCCGTGCGCGCGTCACCGAGGTGCTCGAGCGGCACGGGTACGCGCTGCGGCCGCCGTCGGCCCGGCCGACCGGCATGATCGACGTGCGCATCGTCGACTTCGAGGGCACGTGGTCCGAGGCGGTGGTGCGCGGCGCGGTCGCGGGCGCGCGGCGGCTCGGCCTCGACGTGGTCCTGGCCGTCGAGCCGGACCCCGACGACTGCAGCGCCTGGGTGCGGCACGCGCTCGAGCGCGGCACCGACGGACTGGTCAGCATCGTCGCGGTGCCCGACGCCGAGGCCCGCCGCGCGCTGGAGGACACCGGCACGCCGCTCGTCGTCGTCGACCCGCGGCAGCCCCCGCCCGCCGGCATGCTGAGCGTGGGCGCCACCAACTTCCAGGGGGGCCTCGAGGCGACGGCGCACCTGCTCGCGCTCGGCCACACCCGCATCGCCACGATCACGGGCGCGCTCGAGCAGGACAACGCGATCGCGCGCCTCGCGGGCTACCGCGCCGCGATGATCCGCGCCGGCCTGACCACGGACGACGAGCTCGTGCACGTGGGCAGCTACGGCGTGACGTCGGGCTACGAGGGCGCGCGGCGGCTCCTGGCGCTGGACGACCCGCCCACCGCGATCTTCGCCAGCAGCGACGACACGGCGCTCGGCGCGCTGCGGGCGCTGCGCGAGGCGGGGCTCTCCGTGCCTCGCGACGTGTCGCTGGTCGGGTTCGACGACCTGCCCGTCGCGCCGTGGATCGACCCGGCGCTCACCACGGTGCGGCAGCCGCTCGCCGAGATGGGCGCGACCGCCGTCGACCTCGTGCACCGCGCGCGCACCGCGAGCGGCCACACGCTGCGCACCGAGCTCGCGACGAGCCTGGTGCTCCGCGACTCGACGGCCCCGCCGCCGGCCTGAGCTCCCGGGTCGGTCGGGGAGGGGTCAGCGGCCGGGGCGGCGGGGCTTGGTGACCTCCGGCAGGGGGAGGCCGCCTGGCCCCTCCTCGGCGGTGGGCAGCGGAGGCTCCCCGCGGCTCGCGCGCTCCTTGGCGCTGGCGGCGTAGGCGTCGACGTACTCCTGGCCGGACAGGGAGAGGATCGCGTACTCGATCTCGTCGGCGACCGCGCGCAGCACGAACTTGTCGGTCTCCATGCCCTTGTACCGGCTGAAGTCGAGCGGCTCGCCGATCACGGCGCCCAGCGGCATGAACCGGGGCACCGCGCGGCCGACCGGCTGGGCGACGTCGGTGTCGACCATGGCGACGGGGATCACCGGGGCGCCCGACTCCAGCGCCATGCGCGCCACGCCGGTCTTGGCCTTGTAGAGGCGGCCGTCGGGGCTGCGGGTGCCCTCGGGGTAGATGCCGAACAACCCGCCCTCGCGCAGCACGCGCAGGCCGGTGCGCAGCGCGGCCTCGCTCGCCGCGCCGCCCGAGCGGTCCACGGGGATGACGCCGATGCCCCGCATGAACCAGGCGACGAACCGCCCCTTGACGCCGGTGCCCGTGAAGTAGTCGGACTTGCCGAGGAAGGTCATGCGGCGCCGGACGAGGAGCGGCAGGATGAACGAGTCGATGACCGCGAGGTGGTTGCTCGCCATGATCGCCGGGCCGGTGCGGGGCACGTTCCGGGCGCCGACGACCCACGGCTGGTAGGCGAGCCGGAGCCACGGGCCCACCAGCAGGTACTTCATCACCCAGTAGAACAAGATTCCTCCTCATCACCCGCCCCCGCGGGCCCCCGGACGACAATAGAGTGTGCGCATGGCCGCATCGAACACCGACGACCGCGACGACGACGTACCCGGCGACGCCCCTCGGGAGCTGGGCGACGACGACGTGGCCTCGCGCTGGGCTGACATCGTCGCCACGCTCGGCGACATCGGCGGGTCCGCCGGCGACTCGGCCGCCGGCCCGGACAGGACCGCCGCATCCTCTCAGACGTCGGGCCGGGACGGGGACTCGTCCGCGAGCCCGGGCAGCGATGCCGACACCGCGGCGGACCCGGACGACTCCGCGAGCGACCGTCCCGGCGGCCGACGGGTCGGGGGCTGGTCGGACGGCGGGTGGTCGGGCGGTGACTGGACCGCCGCCCCCGCGGACGCCGGGGACGACACGGCGGCCGAGGTGCGCCGGCCGACCGGCCCGCGCGACTGGCCGCTGACGCCGGAGGCCGAGGCGCTCGAGGAGGCGGAGTCGCACTTCACCCCGCCGGAGCCGCCGCCGCTGCTCTCCCGCGACCCGCTGCTCACCATGGCGTGGAGCTTCGTGGTGGGCGTGCCCGTGCTGGCCGTGATCGGCATGATCCTCTCGGCGGCGGTGCCGGCCCTGGACATCCCTCCGCTGCTGGGCCAGATCGGGCTGGGCCTGTTCGTCGCGGGCCTCGGCGTCCTGATCTGGCGCATGCCGCACCAGCGGGACCCGGACGACGACGGCCCGGGCGCCGTCGTCTGACGGGCCCGGGCCGGGTCGGGTCGCAGGTCTGGTCGCAGGTCTGGTCGCAGGGACGGGCGGCGGGCGCTCAGCGACGCGCGAGGTCCGCCGCGCCCACGATGCCCGCCTCGTTGCCGTGCTCGGCGAGCTCGATCGCGGCGACGGGGCGGTGGCCCATCGCGGAGAGCTGCGCCTCGAAGCCGCGGCGCACCGGGCCGAGCAGCAGGTCGCCCGCCGCGCCGACGCCGCCGCCGATCACGATGAGCTCGGGGTCGAGCAGCGCGGCGACCGACGCCGAGCCCTCGCCGATCCAGCGGCCGAGGGTCGCGAGCAGCTCGATCGACAGCTCGTCGCCCTCCTGGGCCGCCTGCGTGACCATCTTCCCGCGGATCTCCGCGGGGTCGCCGCCCGCGAGCTCGAGCAGGCGGGCGGCCCGCTCGGCGCGCGCGACGGCGGCGTGCTGCGCCTCGCGCTCGAGCGCGCTGCCCGAGGCGTACTGCTCCCAGCAGCCCTCGTGCCCGCAGCCGCAGTAGTGGCCCTCGGGCACGACGCGCATGTGGCCGACCTCCGCGGCCATGCCCCACTTGCCGCGCACCAGGTCGCGCTCGGAGATGACGGCGCCGCCCAGGCCCGTGCCGACGGTGAGCATGAGCATGTCGGTGGCCTCGCGGCCCGCGCCGAACCGGAACTCGGCCCAGCCCGCCGCGTTGGCGTCGTTCTCGACGACGATCGGTACGTCGGCGTCCACGAGCGCCCCGACCTTCGCGGCCAGCGGGTACTCGCGCCAGGCGATGTTGGGGGCGAAGTTGACCGACGTGCGGTCCGGGCTGACGAACCCGGCGGCGGCGAGCCCGATCGCGCCGACCTCGTGCTCCTTGACGAGCTCGTTGCAGGCGTCGGCGATCGCCTCGTCGATGCTCGCCACGTCGTCGGCGTCGGTGTCCCGGCGCACCTGGGCGAGGATCTCACCCTCCTCGTCGACGACTCCCACAGCGATCTTCGTGCCGCCGATGTCGACCCCGATGGCGTGCATGCGTCCTCACGTTCTCTCGTTGCACGACGGCCTCACGGGCCGTCGGGAAGGGGGCTGCACCAACCAGGTGCGCACACCCAGGGTAGCGACCGTCGAAGGTGCACCACGCGGCGTCCGTTTCCCGGTATCTTTGCAGGCACGGTCAGTACTGCCACTGGAGTCAGAATGGACGAGATCACCAGCCCGATCCTCATCGAGCTGCCCCCCACCTCCAACGTCAACGACGTGCTCGCCGAGCGGGTCGGCAAGGGTGCCGACAAGCCGATGATGGAGGTCCCCGCCGGAACGGACGAGCCCTGGCGGGTCGTCACGGCCGGCGAGTTCGACGCCCAGGTGGTCGCTGTCGCGAAGGGCCTGGTCGCCCGCGGCATCGAGCCCGGCGACAAGGTCGGCATCATGTCCCGCACCCGCTACGAGTGGGCCGTGCTGGACTTCGCCGCCTGGGCCGCCGGTGCGGTCCCGGTGCCCATCTACGAGACGTCCTCGGCCGAGCAGGTCGAGTGGATCGTGTCCGACGCCGAGGTGAAGATCGTCTTCGCCGAGAGCGCGGCCAACGCCGCCACGGTCGAGGAGGTCCGTGGTTCTGTGCCGTTGCTCACGGACGTGCTCGTCATCGACGACGGCGGGCTCGACACCGTGGCGGCGGAGGGCTCGGACGTGTCCGACGAGGAGATCGCCCGGCGACGGAGCCTGGCCGACCTCGACGACATCGCGACGATCATCTACACCTCGGGCACCACGGGCCGCCCCAAGGGCGCCGAGCTCACCCACCGCAACTTCGCCTCGCTCGCGGTCAACGCCGTCGAGGCCGTGCCGGAGGTGTTCGGCAAGCCCGGCGGGCGCACCCTGCTGTTCATCCCGATGGCGCACGTGTTCGCGCGGTTCATCCACGTGCTGGGCGTCGCGGGCGGCATCGTCACGGGCCACTGGGGCGACACGACGACGCTGGTCGACGCGCTCGGCCAGTTCAAGCCGACCTTCATCCTCGCGGTGCCGCGCGTGTTCGAGAAGGTCTACAACACCGCGGAGCAGACGGCGGCCGCCGGCGGCAAGGCGAAGATCTTCCACTGGGCGACGGCGACCGGCATCGCGTGGTCGCGTGCCCTGGACACGCCGTCGGGCCCCGGGCTCGGGCTGCGCCTGCAGCACGCCGTCGCGAGCGCGCTCGTGTTCTCCAAGCTGCGCGCCCGGCTGGGCGGCCGCGCGGAGTTCGCGGTCTCGGGCGGCGGCCCGCTCGGCGAGCGGCTGGGCCACTTCTACCGCGGCCTGGGCCTCAAGGTTCTCGAGGGCTACGGCCTCACCGAGTCGACGGCGCCGACCTGCGTGAACCGCCCGTCGGCGACCAAGATCGGCTCCGTCGGCCTGCAGCTGCCGGGCTGCGGCGTCAAGATCGCCGAGGACAAGGAGATCCTGCTCAGGGGTCACCACATCTTCCGCGGCTACCACAAGAACGAGGCGGCGACGCAGGAGGCGTTCACCGAGGACGGCTGGTTCCGCACCGGTGACCTCGGCCTGCTCGACGACGACGGCTTCCTCACCATCACCGGCCGCAAGAAGGAGATCATCGTCACCGCGGGCGGCAAGAACGTGGCACCGTCCACGCTGGAGGACCGCATCCGGGCGCACGCCCTGGTCAGCCAGTGCGTGGTGGTCGGGGACAACAAGCCGTTCATCGGGGCGCTGGTCACCCTCGACGCCGAGGGCCTGCCCGGCTGGCTCAAGATGCACGGCAAGCCGCCGCTCACGGTGGACGAGGCGCGCAAGGACCCCGACGTGCTCGCCGCGCTCGACCAGGCCGTGCAGCGTGCCAACAAGGCGGTCTCCAAGGCCGAGTCGATCCGCAAGTACACGGTGCTGCCGGGCGACCTGACCATCGAGAACGGGTACCTCACGCCGAAGCAGAGCGTGAAGCGGGCGGTGTTCCTCAAGGACTTCGACGCCGACGTCGAGCGGCTGTACGCCGACAAGAACAAGGAGAGCCTGCACCTGCTCGCCTGACCAGCGGACGAAGCCCCCTGCGCCACCGGCGCAGGGGGCTTCGCCGTGCGCCCCCGCCTACCGGCCGTGCGTCACGAGCGTGATCCACGTGTCGGGCGGCAGGTCGGGGCGGCCCGGCACCGGGCGGTGCTCCTCGGTCCAGTCCTCGCCCGTGGCCTCGGTGGCCACCTGCCGCCAGAACCGGACCGCGGGCCGGTTGGCGTCCTGGAAGGCGATCTCCCAGCGCCCGGGGAAGGCGGCCAGCACGTGCGCGGCCAGCCGTCGCCCGACGCCGCCGCGACGCGCCCCGCGCACGACGAAGAACGAGCTGAGCACGCGGGTGTCCTGGTCCGTCCCGCGGACCAGGGCGAAGCCCACCGGCGCGGGCGTGCCGTCGCCCTCGAGGTGGGCGACGACGCCGTGCCACCCCGGCTCGGTGAACGCCGCGTCCAGGCGCTCGCGGCGGAACTGGCCGGTCGCGTCGGGCAGGGCGCCGGTGACGTCGGACATGTCGTGGCGGAACAGCAGCCAGAGGCGTTCGAGCAGCGGGCGGTCGGCGGGCGTCGTGGGGCGCAGGACGAGTCGTGCGGGGGCGTGCGGTGTGTGCGTGGTCATGAAAAAAGCCTCCGGACGCTGTGCGTCGGGAGGCTCGGTCCCCATTCTCTCACGCCCGCCCACCGTGCCGCGGTCCGCGTGCTCAGTCACCGGACGTGACGGGCGGTGTCCCCGGCCCTCAGTAGGATGACGACGAGGGGTGCCGCGCGGGCCGGAGGCCGGTCGGGGCACCCGCGAAAGTTCCCTGATGAGAGGTGCTCCTCAAGATGGCTGTTCGTCGTGTGGCCCTGCTGACCGCCGGCGGCTTCGCGCCCTGCCTGTCGTCCTCGGTCGGCGGTCTGATCGAGCGTTACACCGAGCTCGACCCGGAGATCGAGATCATCGCCTACCTGCACGGCTACCACGGCCTGCTGACCGGCAACAAGATCGAGATCGACGACGAGGCCCGCAAGCAGGCGCACGTGCTGCACCGGTTCGGCGGCTCGCCGATCGGCAACTCGCGCGTCAAGCTGACCAACGTCAAGGACGCCGTGAAGCGCGGCCTCGTCCAGGAGGGTCAGGACCCGCTGCACGTCGCCGCCGAGCAGCTCAAGGCCGACGGCGTGGACGTGCTGCACACCATCGGCGGGGACGACACCAACACCACGGCCGCCGACCTCGCCGCCTACCTGCACGAGAACGGCTACGAGCTGACCGTCGTCGGCCTGCCCAAGACCATCGACAACGACGTGGTGCCCATCAAGCAGTCGCTCGGTGCCTGGACCGCCGCCGAGGAGGGCGCGAAGTTCGCGGCCAACGTCATCGGCGAGAACCGCGTCGGGCCGCGCATGCTCATCGTGCACGAGGTCATGGGCCGCCACTGCGGCTGGCTCACGGCCGCCACCGCCAAGGCGTACCGCGGCTGGCTCGACGAGCAGGAGTGGGCGCCGTCGCTCGGCCTGTCCCGCGAGCGCTGGGACGTGCACGCGGTGTTCCTGCCCGAGCTCGAGATCGACATCGAGGGCGAGGCCAAGCGCCTGCGCGAGATCATGGACACGCAGGGCAACGTCAACATCTTCCTGTCCGAGGGTGCGGGCATGCACGAGATCGTGGCCCAGCTCGAGGCGGCGGGCGAGACCGTCGAGCGCGACCCGTTCGGCCACGTCAAGCTCGACACCATCAACCCGGGCCAGTGGTTCGCCAAGCAGTTCGCCGAGAAGCTCGGCGCCGAGAAGGTCATGGTCCAGAAGTCGGGCTACTTCTCGCGCGCGGCCGCGGCCAACAGCGAGGACCTGCGCCTCATCAAGTCCATGACGGACTACGCGGTCGAGTGCGCCCTGCGTGGCGAGTCCGGCGTCATCGGCCACGACGAGGAGGACGGCGACCGCCTCAAGGCCATCGCGTTCCCGCGCATCGCCGGCGGCAAGGCCTTCGACGTCTCGCAGGAGTGGTTCGGGCAGATCCTGTCCGACATCGGCCAGCCGCTGAAGCCGGCCGCGCCCGCGGAGCACTGAGCGGTGCGGGCACCACGGGGCGCGACCCGAAGGACGGGCCGATGAGCGTCGTCACCGGTCCGGCGGAGCGGTCCGCCGGACCGGCCGGGCTGGACCACTTCCGGACCCTGGAGGCGCGCCAGCAGCCGACCTGGCCGGACCCGGCGGCGCTCGCCGCCGCGACCGGGCGGCTGGCACAGGCCGCACCCATCGTGGTGCCCGCACAGGCCGACACCCTGACCGAGCGGCTCGCCGCCGCCGGCCGGGGTGAGGCGTTCCTGCTGCAGGGCGGGGACTGCGCGGAGACGTTCGCCGAGGCGAACGCCGACCGCATCCGCAACAAGATCCGCACCATCCTGCAGATGGCGGTGGTGCTGACCCACGGAGCGAGCACGCCCGTGGTGAAGATGGGCCGCATGGCCGGCCAGTACGCCAAGCCGCGCTCGAGCGACACCGAGACGCGCGACGGCGTGACCCTGCCGGCCTACCGCGGCGACATGATCAACGGCTTCGCCTTCACCGAGCAGGACCGCACGCCCGACCCGGAGCGCCTCGAGCAGGCCTACCGGATCTCGTCGGCCACGGCGAACGTCGTGCGGGCCTTCACGCAGGGCGGGTTCGCCGACCTGCGCCAGGTGCACGAGTGGAACCGCGGCTTCATGCGCAACCCGGCCTACGCGCGCTACGAGAAGACGGCGGACGAGATCGACCGCGCGATCCGCTTCATGCACGCGTGCGGCGCCGACTTCGACGCGCTCCGCTCGGTCGAGTTCTTCCTGAGCCACGAGGCGCTCGTGCTCGACTACGAGCGCGCCATGACCCGCACGGACCAGCGCACCGGCAAGGCGTACGACACCAGCGCCCACTTCCTGTGGATCGGCGAGCGCACGCGCCAGCTCGACGGCGCGCACGTCGACTTCATGTCCCGCATCGCCAACCCGATCGGCGTCAAGCTGGGCCCGGGCACGACGCCGCAGGACGCCCTCGCGCTCACCGAGCGGCTCAACCCGGACAACCTGCCCGGCCGGCTCACGTTCGTCACGCGGATGGGCGCCGGCACGGTCCGCGACGTGCTGCCCGCGATCGTCGAGGCCGTGACGTGGTCGGGGGCGAACGTCACGTGGGTGACCGACCCGATGCACGGCAACACGATCACCTCGGCGAGCGGGTACAAGACCCGCCGCCTGACGGACGTGCTCGACGAGGTCGCGGGCTTCTTCGAGGTGCACAAGCGGCTCGGCACGGTGCCGGGCGGCCTGCACATGGAGCTGACGGGCGACGACGTCACCGAGGTGCTCGGCGGGAGCGAGGAGATCTCCGACGAGGGTCTCGCGCTGCGGTACGAGACCCTCGTGGACCCGCGCCTCAACCACCAGCAGTCGCTCGAGCTGGCGTTCCAGGTCGCGGAGATGCTGCGGGCCTGAGCCGGCACGGTCAGCGCGGCCCGGTCACAGCATCGTCTGGGCGACCCGGCGCACGGCGGCGCGCTTGCCGTGGATGAGGGCGTCGACGGGCTGCTCGCCGAGCTCGTCGTTCGGCGTGAAGAGCCACTCGAGGATCTCCTCGTCGGTGAACCCGGCGTCGGCCAGGAGCATCACCGTGCCGCGCAGGGTGGGGATGGGCCCGGGGCGCCCGTCGACCTCCGGGAGCACGAACCGTGCGGGTACCTGGAAGGTCTTGCGCTCGCCGCGCTTGATGCCGACGACGTACCGGTCGCGGACCAGGCCCCGGCACTTGCCGACCTCGACGTCGAGGGTCTCGGCGAGGTCGGGCAGGGTCAGCCATTCGCCCACGAGGGCGTCGAGATCTGTCACGGGTGCAGCCTAGGCGACGCGGCCGTGACCCGGCGCCCGGCAACGATCCGGCAACGGCACGGTGTCCGGTACGGGCGTTTCGCCCCCCGCGAGGGAGGTCACCCGTACACTCCACCCCGTGGCTCAGGTGACGGCGGACTCGCTCATCGGCCGCCTGGTCGACGGGCGGTACCGGATCGTGGCGCGCGTGGCTCGCGGCGGCATGGCCACCGTGTACCGCGCGCACGACACACGGCTGGACCGCGAGATCGCGCTGAAGGTCATGCACCCGCACCTCGCCGAAGGTGACCAGGCGGCCAGCTTCCTGCAGCGGTTCGAGCGCGAGGCCCGTTCGGCGGCCGGCCTCCAGCACCACGGCGTCGTCGCTGTCTACGACCAGGGCACCGACGGCGACATGCGGTACCTGACGATGGAGTACGTGCCGGGCACCAACCTGCGGCACCTCATCCGCGAGGGCGAGCTCACGCTGCGCCGGTCGTTCGCGATCCTCGACACCGTGCTGTCGGCGCTGGCCGCCGCGCACGCCAAGGACGTCGTGCACCGCGACATCAAGCCCGAGAACGTCCTGCTCGAGGCGGGCACCGGCCGGCCGAAGGTCGCCGACTTCGGTCTGGCTCGGGCCGTCTCGGAGGTGTCGAACACGACCACCGGCACGGTCCTCGGCACCGTGGCCTACCTGGCGCCCGAGACGATCTCGACCGGCCACGTGGACGCCCGCGCCGACGTGTACGCGGTGGGAGTGCTCGCGTTCGAGATGTTCACCGGCCGCCTGCCGCACGAGGGGGAGGGTGCGATCCAGGTCGCCTTCGCGCACGTCAACAACGACGTCCCGCCCGTGAGCGCGTTCGCCGGGCACCTCGGCCGCCCCCTCGACCACCTCGTGCGCACGCTCACCTCGCGCGACCCCGACCAGCGCCCGCCGGACGCCGCGCACGCCCTCGAGCTGCTGCGCACCACGTTCCGGCGGATCCCGAACGAGGTGCTGGACATCCCCGCCAAGGCGGCGCCCCCGCCGTCGCCCACGGCGGTCCGGGCGGCGCACACCGCCGCGCGCACCGCCGTCGTCGAGCGGCCGCAGGCAGGGCGGTGGGCGGCGCAGCAGCCGCCCCGTCCGCCCGTGCAGACCGCGTCACCCGCGCCGCCGACCGCGCCCCGACGGCGGTGGCGCGGCAACCTCGCGCTCGTGCTGGGCCTGGTCGTCGTGCTGCTCGCCGCATGGTGGTACACCGAGCACGGGCCCGGCGCCTTCACGGTGGTGCCCGACGGCGTCGTCGGCGTCGCTGTGGAGCAGGCGCAGGACACCCTGGCGGAGGCGGGGCTCACGGCGTCGACCAGGCAGCGGTACGACTCCGACGTGCCCGAGGGCCAGGTGATCTCGGTACGGCCCGACGAGGGCAGCCGCACGGAGCGCGACGCCCCCGTCGAGCTCGTCGTCTCGCTGGGTCAGGAGCTCGCCGACGTGCCCGACGGCCTGGTCGGCATGTCCGAGGAGGACGCCGTCGCGGCACTGCGGGCCGCGGGCCTGACGGACGTCGACGTCTCGCGCGAGTACACGGACGACGGCCCGGCCGGTGAGGTCATCTGGGCCTCGGTGCGCGACGGCGACCGGGTGCCCACGGACGAGCGTGTGCGGCTCACCGTCTCCGAGGGGCCACCGCCCGTCACGGTGCCGGAGGTCGCGGGGGCGGCCGCCGACGACGCCGTCGCCGCCCTGGAGGCCGAGGGGCTGCGGGTCGAGCGCGAGGAGGTGTTCGACGACGAGGCGGCGCCGGGGACCGTGATCCGCACCGAGCCCGGGGCGGGCGAGGGCGTGGCGCAGGACGGCACCGTCACGGTGGTCGTGAGCCGGGGCCCGGAGGGCACGGTGCCGGACGTCGTCGACCTGTCGCTCGAGGAGGCGACCGAGGTGCTCGAGGAGGCCGGGTACGTGGTCGTGCCGCGCGGGTTCGGCGAGATCTTCGGCAAGGGCGTCGTCGAGACGGACCCGGCGGCGGGGGAGCAGCTCGCGCCCGGCGGCGAGGTCGTGGTCTGGACGTTCTGACGGACCGCTCCTGCTCAGGCGGCTCTGCTCAGGCGGTCCAGCTCAGGCCGCCCGGTCGACGGCGGCGTGCGCCAGGTCGGTGAGCACGCCGCGCCCCGGGTCGCCGAGCTCCGCGAGGTCGAGCAGCGCGTGCGCGCGCACGGCGAGGTCGACGATGAGGTGCTCGACCGCGTCGAGCGCGCCCGACGACACGATCACCTCGCGCACCCGCTCGACGTCCTCGTCCGTGAGGTGCGCGTCGCCGAGGGCCTCGGTCAGGACCGTCGCCTGCGGACCGTGCGGGTCCGGCAGCAGCGCGAGCGTGCGGGCCACGATCACGGTGCGCTTGCCCTCGCGCAGGTCGTCGCCCGCGGGCTTGCCGGTCACGGCAGGGTCGCCGAACACGCCGAGCACGTCGTCCCGGAGCTGGAACGCCTCGCCGAGCGGCAGGCCCGCCGCCTCGATCGTCGCGGCGGCCTCGGTGCCGCGGCCCGCGAGCAGCGCACCCAGCGCGAGGGGCGCCGCGGCCGAGTAGCTCGCGGTCTTGGCGCGCAGCACGCGCCGGGCGCGCTCCTCGTCGGACGCCGGGTCCTCGCCCCACGGCTGGGCCTGGACGAGCACGTCGAGGTACTGGCCCACGACCACCTCGCTCTGCATGGTGTCGAACCGCGCGCGCACCGGCTCCGTGATCGTCGCGGGCAGCGGCTCGAGCGCCGCCGACAGCTCGCGCTGCGCGGCGAGCAGCACGAGGTCGCCCAGCAGGATCGCCGCGGCGTCGCCGAACCGGTCGGCGTCACCGGACCAGCCCGCCCCCACGTGCTGTGCCGCGAACGCGCGGTGGGCCGTCGGCCGGCCGCGCCGGGTGTCGGAGTTGTCCATCACGTCGTCGTGCAGCAGGGCCGCCGCCTGGAAGAGCTCGAGCGCGGCACCGACGCGCACGGCCGCGGTGCGCGCGGGGTCGGCCGGGTCGCCCGACCCGCCGTGCGCCCGGAACGACCAGTAGCAGAACGCCGCGCGCAGCCGCTTGCCGCCCAGCAGCAGGCCCGCAGCCTCGTCGACCATCGCCTGGGCGCTGGGGCTGATGGCGCTCACCTCCGCGCCGAGCAGGGCGAGGTGGGCGGTCACCGCGGCGTCGACGTCGGCACGGAGGTTCTCGACGTCGAGCAGGGCTGCGGGGTTCAGGGCGCCGGGACGGGCAGGCAGGGCGGACACGCCCCCAGCCTACGGGGCCTTGACCGTGCCGCTGATCGTGGCGAGCCTGCGCTCGCCGTCGTCGAGCACACCGACCACGAGCGACTCCTGGACCTCACCGGCCTTGGAGCTCGTGGTCCGCAGGAAGGCCGTCTGCGCGGTCAGGCCGCCGGCGTCGGGCGCCTCGATCTCCTCGAACCCCTGGCCGACGAGGATCGTGCGCGCCTGTTCCATGACCTTCTCGGTCGGGAGCTGGGACGCCAGGTTGAGGGTCACCTGGGTCAGCGCGGGGGCCTTGCCGCCGTCCTTGCCCTTCGGCTCGTCCTCCTGCTCGCCCTTCTGCTCGCCGCCGCCCGCCGGGCGAGCCGACGACGCGAGCAGGGTGGCGCCCTCCGGCACCGGGAAGAGGTCCGGCGGGAACCCGTCGGCGTACCGTGCCACGGCCGACGACGGGTCGAACGTCGGCAGGTCGGCGGGCCCGCCCGAGGCCGCGGCGGCCGGTCGTGCGCTGCCCTCGGTGGTCGGTGCCGACCCGTCCTGGCCGCCCCCGGTG
>NZ_JABEMG010000269.1 GCF_013004695.1 Promicromonospora citrea | reverse complement strand
GCGCTGGCCCGCCCGCGTCCGCCGAAGCCGGGTGCCCCGGCCGCCCCCGCGGCCAAGGCCCCGGTCACCGCCCCGACCCCGGTGGTGCCCGCCGCCGCCGACGCCGCGGCGCACGCCGAGGCGGAGACGTTCGGCCGCGTGGACGAGGACGGCACCGTCTACGTCCGCGAGTCCGCGGGCGAGCGCGTCGTCGGCCAGTTCCCCGGCGTCGGCACGTCGGAGGCCCTGTCGCTGTACGTGCGCCGGTACCTGGACCTGGCGGCGAAGGTCGGCCTGTTCGAGGCCCGCCTGGAGAGCGCCGACCTGTCCGTGAAGGAGATCGACCAGACGCTCCAGAAGCTCGGCGAGGAGACGGCCGAGCCGGCCGCCGTCGGCGACCTGGACGGCCTGCGTGCCCGCGTCGAGGCCCTGCGCGGCCGCGCGGCGGAGCGTCGCGCCGCTCTCGAGGCGGCCCGTGCCGCGGCCAAGGCCGAGGCCGTCGCCGCCCGCACCGCGATCGTCGAGGCAGCGGAGAAGATCGCCGCGACCGACCCCGGCAAGATGCAGTGGCGCCCCGCGGGCGAGGAGCTGCGTGCCCTGCTCGAGCGCTGGAAGGAGGCGCAGCGCTCCGGGCCGCGCATCGACCGCCCCACGGAGGAGGGCCTCTGGAAGCGGTTCAGCCACGCCCGCACCGCGTTCGACCGCGAGCGCAGGCACTTCTTCGCCGACCTCGAGCAGCGCAACAACGCCGCGAAGATGGCCAAGGAGAAGCTGGTCGCCGAGGCCGAGGCGCTGTCCACGAGCACCGACTGGGGCTACACCGCAGGCCTGTACCGCGACCTCATGGCGCAGTGGAAGGCGGCGGGCCGTGCCTCCCGCAAGGACGACGACGCCCTGTGGGCCCGGTTCCGGGCCGCGCAGGACCGGTTCTTCCAGGCGCGCGACGCCGAGAACGCCGTCCTGGACGCGGAGTACGCCGAGAACCTGAAGGTCAAGGAGGAGCTGCTCGCGGAGGCGGAGGCGCTGGTCCCGGTCAAGGACCTGAACCGGGCCAAGGCCGCGCTGCGTTCCGTCCAGGACCGCTGGGAGGAGGCGGGCAAGGTGCCGCGCGGCGACGTCCAGCGCGTCGAGGGGCGCCTGCGCGCCGTCGAGTCCGCGATCCGCGAGGCCGACCAGGCGCAGTGGCGCCGCACGAACCCGGAGACGCGGGCGCGGGCGGAGGGTGCCGCCGCGCAGCTCGAGGCCGCCATCGCGGCGCTCGAGGCGGACCTCGCCGAGGCTCGGGCGAAGGGCGACAAGCGGAAGGTCTCCGAGCTGGAGGCCGCCGTGTCGGCGCGTCGTTCCTGGCTGGAGCAGGTCGTCAAGGCCGCGGAGGACTCGCGGGGCTGACGCCCTCGCCGCTCGTCCACAGCGGGCCCGGTCGCCACTGCGCGACCGGGCCCGCTGCGCTTAGGTTCTGGGCATGCCGCCCACGCTCGCCGCGCTGCTGGACCCTGGCCCCGCACCCACCCCGCTCGTCGTCACGCCTGCGGACGTGGGCGGCCCGGTGGCGTGGGCAGACCTGCGCCGGGCCGGGGCCCTCGTCGAGCTGCACGACGGCGTGGCGGTCGGCGCCGGGGCCGCCGTCGGGCCGCCGCACCGCGCGCTCGCACTCGCCGGCGAGGTGCCCCCACGCTGCGTGCTCGGGGCCGCGACCGCTGCGTGGGTGCTGACGGGCGTGCACGGCGGCGTCCTCGCACGCACCTGGCCGCCGGAGGC
>NZ_JABEMG010000268.1 GCF_013004695.1 Promicromonospora citrea | reverse complement strand
CCGACGCGATGGCGGCCGCCGTGGCCGGCCCCGGCGTCGCGCTGGCCGCCCTGCAGCACGCGAACGGCGAGGTCGGCACCCTGCAGCCCGTCGAGGCGGTGCACGGCGCCGCTCGGGCGGCCGGCGTCCCGCTGCTCGTCGACGCGGGCGCGAGCGTCGGTCACGTGGCGGTGCCTGCCGCCTGGGACCTGCTCGCGGCGGACCCGGCGGACTGGGGCGGACCGGCGGGCGTCGGCGTGCTCGCGGTCCGGCAGCGCGTCCGGACCGCGCCCGTCGGCCCGGAGGACGAGGACCCCTGGGCGCCGGGAGGGGTGAGCGTGCCGCTCGCGTTCGCCGCCGCGGTGGCGCTGCAGGCCGTCGAGGCCGACCGCGTGGCGCAGGACGCGCGGCGCCGCGAGCTGGTGGACCGGCTCAGGGCGCGCGTCGCGCAGGTGCCGGACGTCGAGGTGGTGGGCGACCCGGACGGGCGCCTGCCGCACGTCGCCACCTTCTCGTTCCTCTACGTCGACGGCGAGGCCCTCGTGACCCAGCTCGACCGGCAGGGCTTCGCCGTCGGCTCCGGGTCGGCGTGCACGGCGAGCACCCTCGAGCCGTCGCACGTGCTCGCGGCGATGGGCGTGCTGACCCACGGCAACGTGCGCGTCGCGCTGGACCGGTCCACCACGGCCGAGGACGTCGACCGGTTCTGCGCGGCCCTGCCCGACGCCGTGGCGGGGGTGCGCGAGATGCTGGGGGTCGGCGGGCTGTGAGCGTGCTCGTGGACGCCCGCGGCCTGCGCTGCCCGCTGCCCGTGATCCGCCTCGCGGCGGCCGCGCGGGACCTGCCCGCGGGCACGGAGCTGACCGTGCTGTCCACCGACCCCGCCGCGCGGCTCGACGTGCCGGCCTGGTGCCGCATGCGCGGGCACGACCACGTGGCGACGCGGGAGCACGCCCTCGCCGACGCCCCCGCCGACCGCCTGGTCGACGAGGCCTGGACGGGCTGGTCGGTCACGGTCCGGCTGTCCTGACACCGGGCACGCGGACGGGCCGGTCACCACGTGGTGACCGGCCCGTCCGGGCGGAGCGCTGCGGGCCTCGCGGCTCAGGAGCTCAGATCAGGAGAACGACCCGCCGCAGGCGCACGCGCTGCCCGCGTTCGGGTTGTCGATCGTGAAGCCCTGCTGCTCGATCGTGTCCTTGAAGTCGATCGTCGCGCCCTCGAGGTACGGCACGCTCATCTTGTCCACGACGACCTCGACGCCGTCGTAGTCGCGGAGCGCGTCCCCGTCGAGCAGCCGCTCGTCGAAGTAGAGCTGGT
The DNA here is from genome assembly GCF_013004695.1 of Promicromonospora citrea. GTDB lineage: Bacteria > Actinomycetota > Actinomycetes > Actinomycetales > Cellulomonadaceae > Promicromonospora > Promicromonospora citrea. Next base: position 483 of record NZ_JABEMG010000268.1, on the reverse strand, counting down.
AGATCAGCCCGGAGCAGCCACCCGGCTGCACCGCGACGCGCAGACGCAGGTCGTCGCGGCCCTCCTGCTCGAGCAGGCTACGGACCTTGCCCGCGGCGACGTCGGTGACGTTGACGCCGTGGGTGGCGATGTCCGTGGTGGTGTCGGTCATGTCATCTCCCGATCGTGTTCGACATACCCGTAGTCGATCTGTCAGCGGTGCCAACCCATCGGATCGTCCGTCTGTTCCCGCTACCGGTCGTTCTCCTCCAGATCGTACGCCCCCGGCCCGTCCTGGCAACGACCCGTCCACAGGGATCAGGTCACACCACCCGCCCGGCCCAGCCCGGCGTCCACGTGCGGGCGACGCGCGCGACGTCGCCGTCGGCCAGCTCGTGCACGCCGCTCAGGCCGGCGGCCGACCACTGGCGCCGGGTCACCTCGCTGCGGTCCGTGACGGCGACGACGGGTACGGCGTGGTCGGCCGCCGCGGCGGCGGCCTCG
>NZ_JABEMG010000267.1 GCF_013004695.1 Promicromonospora citrea | reverse complement strand
CCGCGCCGGCTCGGTTTCTCCCAGCGGTTGGGCCGCTGGGACGTGAAGCTGTCCCCCTACCTGTACATCTCACCGTTCTTCGTGCTGTTCGCGGTCACCGGCCTGTTCCCCCTGGCCTACACCGCCTACGTCTCGGTGCACGACTGGTCCCTGCTGGGCGGGCAGGGCGACTTCGTCGGCCTGCAGAACTTCTCCGACGTGCTGGCCCAGCCCACGTTCTGGAAGAGCCTGGGCAACACCGTCTCGATCTTCGTGCTGTCCTCGATCCCGCAGGTCCTGATCGCGATCACGATCGCCGCCCTGCTGGACCAGAACCTGCGCGCGGCCACGTTCTGGCGCATGGGCGTGCTGATCCCCTACGTCGTGGCCCCCGTAGCGGTCTCGATGATCTTCGGACGCCTGTTCGCCGACCAGTACGGCCTGATCAACTCCCTGCTGGGCACCATCGGCCTGGACCCCGTCGCCTGGCACGGCGACCGCCTGGCCAGCCACCTCGCGATCGCGACCATGGTCAACTACCGCTGGACCGGGTACAACGCCCTGATCTTCCTGGCCGCGATGCAAGCAGTACCCCGCGAGCTGTACGAAGCAGCCGTCATCGACGGCGCCGGACGCGTGCGCCAGTTCTTCTCCGTGACCGTCCCCCAGATCCGCGCCACCATCATCTTCGTGGTCATCACCTCCACCATCGGCGGCCTGCAGATCTTCGACGAGGTCCGCATGTTCGACGTCTACGGCCTGGGCGGCCCCGACCAGAACTGGATGACCACCGTCGTGTTCCTCTACGACCTGGCCTGGGGCGACCAGCACTCCCTGGGCCGCGCCTCAGCCGTGGCCTGGCTGCTGTTCCTGCTGATCATCCTCATCGGCCTGATCAACTTCGCCATCACCCGCCGCATCTCCACCAACACCACCAAGACCACCAAGACGAAGAAGAAGAACGGGGGGAGGGCATGAGCTCCGTCGCCGTCACCGCCCAGACCGCCGGCCCCGGCGCCGCCCGCGCCGCCGCCCGCAACCGCAACCGCCGCCGCCGCAACCACGGCGGCACCCGACGCGCCGGGTCGGTCGTCTACACCCTGCTGACCCTCACCCTGCTGATCTCCGCCTTCCCCCTGTACTACACCCTCCTGCTCGGGTCCTCCGACCCCGTGGAGATCTCCCGCAACCCCGTCCCCCAATGGCTGCCCGACACCAGCCTGTTCACCCAGTTCCAGACAGTGATCCAGTCCACCCAGATCAACTTCTGGCTCGCGCTGGCCAACTCCGTCATCATCTCCGTGGCCGCCGCCGCCTCCGTGGTCCTGTTCTCCACCCTGGCCGGCTACTCCTTCGCCAAGCTCCGCTTCCGCGGCCGCGGACCCCTGCTGGTCTTCGTCATCGCCACCATGGCCGTACCCACCCAGCTCGGCGTCATCCCCCTGTACATCCTCATGACCGACCTCGGCTGGATCGGACAGCTCCAAGCCGTCATCGTCCCCGCCCTGGTCACCGCCTTCGGCGTCTTCTGGATGACCCAATACCTCTCCGAAGCCCTCCCCTACGAGCTCATCGAAGCCGCCCGCGTCGACGGCGCCAGCATGATCCGCACCTTCTGGTCCATCGCCCTACCCGCCGCACGCCCCGCCGCCGCCATGCTCGGCCTGTTCACCTTCGTCCAGCAATGGACCAACTTCTTCTGGCCCAGCATCGTCCTGTCCTCCCAGAACCCCACCCTCCCCCTGGTCGTCAAGTCCCTGCAGTCCAACTACTTCGTCGACTACTCCCTGGTCATGGGCGGCGTCTTCCTGGTCACCCTGCCCCTGCTCATCATGTTCGTCTTCGTCGGCAAACAACTCGTCGCCGGCATCATGCAAGGAGCCGTGAAGGG
>NZ_JABEMG010000266.1 GCF_013004695.1 Promicromonospora citrea | reverse complement strand
CCCGGCGGGTCCGGCGGGCCGAGCCGCAGGTCCTCCGGGCCGCAGTCGCCGCCCGCGCTGCGCACGAGCCGGCACCACCGCAGCACCTCGTGCTCGCCCTCGTCCCAGCGCGGACCGGCGTGGCCCGCTCGCGCGTTGCCGAACGCGAGCAGCGCGTGCGGCCGGGTCTCGAGCAGGAGGCGGTGGCTCTCCGGCCCCCGCCCGTGCAGGTCGACGGCGAGGCGGCCGGGGGAGTCCTGCGACCCGCCCGGCCCGGCCCACGGCCACGGCAGCCGGGCCAGCCCGCGCGTCGGCAGGACGGCGTCCACCACGCCGAGGCCGACGAGCCACCGGCCGATCGGTTCGGGCGCCGCCAGCACGACGCGGTGGCCCGGCCACGCGCGGCGGAGCCCGCGCAGGGCGGGCACGCCGGTCAGCGCGTCGCCCAGCCCCAGCGCGCGAAGAGCGAGCACGGTCACGAGGATCTCCGTCCGGTCAGGGCCACGACGCCTCACCCGACGCCATGACCAGCATCTCCCGGATCTCGCTCCCGCGCGGCTGGGTGAGCGCGGCGACGACGGCCCCCGCCGTCGCGGCCGGGTCGTTGAGGTCCGCGTCGGGGCCCGGCCGGTACTGGTCGGCGCGGCCGTCGAAGAACGGTGTGCGCATGCCGCCAGGGATCAGGCAGGTGACGCCGACGCGACCGGCGTACTCGGCCGCGAGCGCCTGGCTGAACCCGCGGACGGCCCACTTCGACGCGCAGTAGGCGGTCGCGTCGCCCGCGCCCCGCAGGGCGAGCGTCGAGGCGACCGTGACGACGGTGCCGCGCCGCTCGACGAGGTACGGCAGCGCGGCGCGGACCACGGAGACGGTGCCGAACAGGTTGACGCGGACCACCCGCTCCCAGCGGTCGGCGTCGATCTCCAGCAGCGGGCCGCAGGCGTCGATCCCCGCGGCGGCGACCACGGCGTCCGGCGGCCCGACCTGCTCGACGAGCGACTCGACGGCCGCGCCGGCCGCTCCCGGCTCGCCGAGGTCGGCGCGCGCGTACGGGACGCCCGCGGCCGGCTCGGCGACGTCGACGACGGCGGGCGTGCCGCCTGCCGCCGTCAGCACGTCGACGAGCGCGGCGCCCAGGCCCGATGCGCCGCCGGTGACGAAGACCGTGCCGACGGGCCGGGGCCTGAGCGGGCCGGTGCCGGCGGGGCCGGGGGAGCGGGTGGGTGACGTGCCTGCGGGTGCGGTCATGAGGTCCTCCTCAGGGTGGTCCGGTCGGTCGGTCCGGTGCGGTGCGGTGCGGGTCCCGCGGCGCGCGCGGCGAAGGGCACGGGCCGGAGCCCGTCGTCGGCCCGTGGCTGGTGCAGCTGACGGGGCTGCCGGAGCTGACGGACCAGGCCCGTGGTCGACCGCCCGTCGAGGTACGGCAGCGTGACCACCCGCCCGCCCCACGAGCGGACCACGGGCGCCTCGGGCAGCTCCGGGACCGCGTAGTCGCCGCCCTTGACCCAGACGTCGGGCCGCAGGGCCGCGATCGCCGACGACGGGTCGTCGTCCTCCAGGACGATCGCGGCATCGACGCTGCCGAGCCCCGCGAGGACGCGCAGCCGGTCCTCCAGCGGCACGACGGGCCGCTCCGGACCCTTGAGCCGCCGCACGGACCGGTCGGAGTTGACCAGCACGACCAGGTGGTCGCCGAGACCGCGCGCCCCGTCGAGCAGGCTCACGTGGCCCGCGTGCAGCAGGTCGAAGCAGCCGCTGGTCGCCACGAGCGTGCCACCGGCCCGCAGGCGCGCGCCGACCTGCTCCAGCGTCTCGGGCAGGCCCTCGCGCAGCGGACCCTCGGCGCGGTCGGCGGCGCGGTCGGTCGCCCCGACGTCGGCAGCAGCGGTCTCGCGGAAGGCCGCCGCGCC
>NZ_JABEMG010000265.1 GCF_013004695.1 Promicromonospora citrea | reverse complement strand
CGGCAGCCCGCCCGCGAGCGGCAGCCCGCCCGGTGCGCGCAGCCGGTGCCGCCGCCCGTCGATCTCGACCCAGGTGTCCACGACCCCCGGGTCGGCGGCCGGCGCGGCCAGCGCCTGGGGGTCGATCGCGGGCAGCATCTCGGTCTCGATCCACTGGGTGTGGACGGCGAGGCGCGGCCCCGCGAACGCCGGGTCGGCGAGCACGGCGCGGTGGAACGGGAGCACGGTGGGCACGCCCTCGACGACCGTCTCGGCGGCTGCCCGCCGGGCGCGCGCGATCGCGACGTCGCGCGTGGGGCCCCAGACGACGATCTTGGCGACGAGCGAGTCGAACTCCCCGGGCACCGTCGACCCGGACTCGACGCCCGCGTCGACCCGGACGCCCGGGCCACCGGGGGCGACGAACCGCTCGACGCGGCCGGGGCCGGGCAGGAAGCCGCGCGCCGGGTCCTCGGCGTTGAGCCGCAGCTCGACGGCGTGCCCGCGCGGCGCGGGGTCGTCCGTCACCGACAGCGGCAGGCCGCTCGCGACGCGGAGCTGCTCGGCCACGAGGTCGAGCCCCGTGGTCTCCTCCGTGACCGGGTGCTCGACCTGCAGGCGGGTGTTCACCTCGAGGAAGGACAGCATGCCGTCGGCGCCGAGCAGGAACTCGACGGTCCCGGCGCCGCGGTAGCCCGCCGCCGCGCACAGGTCGCGCGCCGCGGTGTGGACGCGCGCGCGGGTGGCGTCGTCGAGGAAGGGCGCCGGCGCCTCCTCGACGAGCTTCTGGTTGCGGCGCTGCAGCGAGCAGTCACGCGTGCCCGCGACGACGACGTGGCCGTGGTCGTCGGCGACCACCTGCGCCTCGACGTGCCGCGGCCGCTCCAGGAACCGCTCGACGAAGCACTCGCCGCGCCCGAACGCCGCCTCGGCCTCGCGCCGCGCGGCCTCGAACAGCTCGGGCACCTCCTCCAGCGTGCGGGCCACGCGCATGCCGCGCCCGCCGCCGCCGTGCGCCGCCTTGATCACCAGGGGCAGGCCGTGCTCCTCGGCGAAGGCGAGCGCGGCGGCGGCGTCGGGCACGGGGCCGTCGGAGCCGGGCACGAGGGGCGCGCCGACCTTCCGGGCGAGCTCGCGCGCGGCGATCTTGTCACCGAGCAGCTCGATCGTGGCCGACGACGGCCCGACCCAGACCAGCCCGGCGTCCTCGACGGCGCGCGCGGCGTCGGCCCGCTCGGAGAGGAAGCCGTAGCCGGGGTGGATCGCGTCCGCGCCGCTGCGGCGGGCGACGTCGAGCAGCTTCTCGACCGACAGGTAGGTCTCGGCGGCGGTGCGGCCGTCCAGGGCCCACGCCTCGTCGGCCAGGCGGACGTGGAGCGCGTCGGCATCGCCGTCCGCGTACACGGCGACCGAGCGGAGGCCCAGATCGGCGCATGCGCGGACGACGCGCACCGCGATCTCGCCCCGGTTCGCGACGAGCACGGTGCGGATCATGGGTGTCCTCCTGGGGTGGTGCGGGGGGTGGCTGGTGCGTGGGGCCGCACCCGGAAGCGGAGGCGGCAGCCCGGGGGGAGCTGCCCCGCGAGCGGTACGTGGTCGGCGACGACGGCGCCGACGACCGGGTAGCCCCCGGTGAGGGGGTGGTCGGCCAGGAAGAGGACGGGCAGCCCGTCGGGCGGCACCTGGATCGCTCCCGTGACGCAGCCCTCGCTGGGCAGCTCCGCGCCCTCGCGGTCGGGGCGCCGGAGCAGGGGAGCGCCGTCGAGCCGCAGGCCGATCCGGTTCGAGCGCGGCGTCACCGTCCACTCCTGACCGGTGAGCAGGTCGATCGTCGCGGGGTCGAACCAGTCGTCGCGCGGGCCGAGCACGATGTCGAGCACGACCGTCTCGCCCGGGGCGGGCAGGTCGCGGGCCGCGCCGTCCGCGGCGTGCGGGTCGACGGCGGGCAGGCCGCGCCCGGGTGCGCCGACGGGCAGCAGGTCGCCGGGGCGCAG
>NZ_JABEMG010000264.1 GCF_013004695.1 Promicromonospora citrea | reverse complement strand
CCGCGGCCGCCCGGCCCTGGAGCCCCCGGAGCCGGGCGGCCGCGGTCTCGGACCTGCCGGGCGGCGGTCAGGAGTCGGCCGCGGCGTCCGCCCGGCCGTCCGCCAGGCCGCGCGCGTAGGCCTCGGCCGAGCCCTCCCGGAACAGGTCGTCGGCGCTGCCCCGCACCAGCACGCGGGCGCCGGGCCCGTCGTCGTCGGTGACGTGCCGGTCCATGCCGCGCACCACGGCGACGGCGCGCCCTGTCGACTTGCCCCGGACCAGCTCGGTCGCCGCCGCGATCTCGTCCACGACCGCGGTGACCGTGACGTCCAGCCTGCGCCCGTGGCTGTCGGCGCTGCCGCGCAGGTCGTCGGTGGGCGTGATCCCGGCGCAGCCGATCGCGATGTCGACGAGCGCGTCGCGCCAGGGCCTGCCGGCGGTGTCGGTGACGACGACGCCCAGCCGGACGCCGAGCCGCCGGGCCAGCGCCGCACGGATGCGCCGCGCCGACGCGTCCGGGTCCACCGGGAGCAGCAGCACGGTGCCCTCGGGCGTGTTGCTCGCGTCGACCCCTGCGGCGGCCATCACGAGGCCGAGCTTGTTCTCCACGATCCGCAGCGGGGGCAGACCGGGCCGCTCGCGCCGGGCGACCACGCGGACGGTCTCGTCCGTGATGGCCTGCTCCCGGTCGGCGGCGGCCACGACGCGCCCCTCGGCCTTCGAGACGATCTTGGAGGTGACCACCACGACGTCGCCGTCCCGTGGCCTGTCGTGCTCGTCGAGCCCGGCCAGCAGTCCGGCGAGGAGGTCGCCGAGGTCGTCGCCGGGCCGGATCTCGGGCAGCCCGTCGGGGGCCCAGACGCTGAGTCGTTCCACGGGTCCATCTTTCTACAGCGGCGGGAGGTCACCGTGCGTTATCGTTTCACCAGTTTCGACGTAATTGGGCGAAGTGCGCATTTTGGCCCGCCCTGCGTGACCGACAGCTCCCGTGCCCGACAGCTCCCGTAACCGACAAGGGGTATGTCCTTGCTGCAGGATCCGCCTCGGCGGACCACATCGATGCCCGAACCGGCAGCACTGCGCTCCGGCGAACCGCGCACGATCGGTCCGTTCCGCATCCGGGCCCGCCTCGGCAGCGGCGGCATGGGCGACGTCTACCTCGGCACCGCCCGGCGGGGCAGGCAGGTCGCCATCAAGCTCATCCGTGGCGCCCAGCTCCACGACGACGAGTTCCGCGCCCGGTTCCGGCGCGAGGTGCGCGCGGTGGCCACGGTGCGCAGCCGGCACATCGCCAACCTCGTCGACGCGGACGCCGACGCCGAGCTGCCCTGGCTCGCGACCGAGTACATCCCCGGGCCGACCCTCTCCCAGGCCGTCGCCGCCGAGGGCCCGCTCTCCGAGGCCGACGTGCTCGAGGTGGTGACCGGCGTCGCGGAAGCCCTCGCCGCGGTCCACCGCGCGAACCTGGTGCACCGCGACGTCAAGCCCGGCAACGTGATCCTCGGGCCCGACGGCCCCCGGCTCATCGACCTGGGCGTCGTGGCGACGGTCGACGCGACCCGTGTGACCCTCACGGGCCAGCCCGTCGGCACACCGATGTACATGGCGCCCGAGCAGGCGGCAGGTGAGCGGGCGACGGCGGCGGCCGACGTCTGGGCGCTCGGGGCCCTGGCCTACTACGCCGCGACCGGGCGGCACCTCTACGAGGGCGACCACCCCGCCGTCGTGCTGTACCGCGTGGCGTCGCACGACCCGAGCTACGACCACGCGCCCGCCTACCTGCGCCCGTTCCTCGACGCGTGCCTGGTCAAGGACCCCGCGAGGCGCCCCTCGCTGGACGGGATCCTGCGCGCGCTGGGCGTACCCGACCAGGTCGAGACGGCGACGGTCGTCCCGACCCGGGCCGCCCTGCGGCAGGCACGACGCCGGCCGCGGCCGCGGCCGCGCAGCCGGGCCCGGCGCATCGCCCTCGCCGCCGCGGCGGGCGTCGTGACGTCGGTGGTCGTGGGAGGCAC
>NZ_JABEMG010000263.1 GCF_013004695.1 Promicromonospora citrea | reverse complement strand
CCGCCGTCTCGGCGCTCGCGGAGCAGCTCGCGGACGCGCGGCTGCGGGAGGACGCCCGGGCGGTGCGGGCCGCCGTCGGGCGACCGCTCGACGGCGCCGCCGTGTGGGCCGACTTCGAGGCCCGCTCGGCCGAGTACTACGGGCTGCTGTCGCAGGTCGTCGACCTCGGGGCCGACCACGAGGCGGCGGAGGGCGGCCTGCCCGCCGACGTCGTGCGGCGGGTCGAGGCGCAGCCGCTGGACCGCACGCTGCTGCGCGCGAGCCTGCGCGGCTACCAGGCGTTCGGCGCGCGGTACGCGCTGGTGCAGCGGCGCACGATCCTCGGCGACGAGATGGGCCTCGGCAAGACCGTGCAGTCGATCGCCGTCGCGGCGCACCTGCTCGCCACGGGCGGTACGCACGTGCTGGTCGTGTGCCCCGCGAGCGTCGTGACGGGCTGGAAGCGCGAGGTCGAGCAGCACTCCGACCTCGCGGCCGTCGTGCTGCACGGCACCGACAGGGAGCAGGCGGCAGAGGGCTGGCTGGCCGGCGGCGGGGTCGCGGTCACCACGTTCGAGGTGCTCGGCCGCCTCGACCTGCCGGCCGACCTGCGCCCCGCGCTGCTCGTCGTCGACGAGGCCCACTACGTCAAGAACCCCGACACGCTGCGCGGGCGTGAGGTGCGGCGCTGGGCGGACCGGTCCGAGCGCGTGCTGTTCCTCTCGGGCACCCCGATGGAGAACAAGGTCGCCGAGTTCACGAACATGGTCGGGTACCTGCAGCCCGACCTCGCCGACCGGCTCGACCCGCACGCCGACCTCTCCGGCGCCGCCGCGTTCCGCCGCATCGTGGCGCCCGCCTACCTCCGGCGCAACCAGCAGGACGTGCTCACCGAGCTGCCCGAGATGGTGCAGGTCGAGGAGTGGGAGCAGTTCGGGCCGGTCGACGGCGCCGCCTACCGCGCCGCGGTGCTCGACGGCAGCTTCATGGCGATGCGCCAGGCGGCGTTCGCGGTCGCCGACGCCGACGACTCCGCCAAGCTCGTGCGCCTGCGCGAGCTCGTCACCGAGGCGGTCGACGGCGGGCGCCGCGTCATCGTCTTCTCCTACTTCCTCTCCGTGCTGGACCGCGTCATGGAGGTGCTGGGCGACCTCGCCGTCGGGCCGCTGACGGGGTCGGTACCCGTGCCGGAGCGGCAGGCGATGGTCGACGCCCTGTCCGCGCCGGGCGGTCCGCCGGTGCTGGTCAGCCAGATCACCGCGGGCGGCGTCGGCCTCAACGTGCAGGCGGCGAGCGTCGTGATCTTCTGCGAGCCGCAGGTCAAGCCCACGATCGAGGCCCAGGCCGTCGCGCGCGCCCACCGCATGGGCCAGACCCGCACCGTGCAGGTGCACCGGCTCCTCGTCGAGGACTCCGTGGACCAGCGCCTCATGGAGATCCTGGGCTCCAAGGCCGCGCTGTTCGAGGAGTTCGCGCGGCAGTCCGAGATCACGGACGCGGCGCCGTCCGCCGTCGACGTGGCGGCGCCGTCCGAGGCCTCGCTGTCGCGCACCATCCTGGCCGAGGAGCAGCGTCGGCTGGGTCGCACGGTATGACGGCTGTGGCCCGCGACGGGTGTGATAACCGATTTCTGCCCCGGTGAGGTTCACTGACCCCGTGGCCCTGTCGTCGACCCGCTCCGGTGCGGCGTCCGTGCACGCGTCGCCGCAGGTCGGAGCACGAACAGCCGAGCGAACGACCGCGCGCACCGCCTCGCCCGCCCGCCTCCTGGCACCCGCGCGCCGCACGGTCCCGTTCGTGGGCCGCACGGCCGAGCTGGCGTCCTGCCTCGCCTGGTGCGACGACGGCCGCCCGGTCGCCGTCCGGCTGGTCACCGGGCCGCGCGGTGTCGGTGCCTCGCGCTTCGCGCGCGAGGTCGCGCACCGGATGGCGCGCGCAGGGTGGACCTGCCTGGACGTGCCCGACGGGGCGGAGCGCGCCGCGCTGGCCGCCGTGCCCGACGGCGCGCCCGCCCTCCTGGTC
>NZ_JABEMG010000262.1 GCF_013004695.1 Promicromonospora citrea | reverse complement strand
GCGGGCTGCCCGGACGAGCCCGTCGCCGTCCGCTCCGCCGATCGCCGCCCCGACCGCCTCCAGCGCCCGCGGCACGCCCGCGCCGGCCCGCAGGGCGGCCGCCGTCAGCGCGAGCTGGACCATGAGGTCGACGCCCGGCCGGTCGGGTCCGCGGGCCGCTGCGACGAGCCGGTCCGCCCAGACCCGCCCGAGACCTGCCAGCACCAGGCCGAGCACGACGGACGCCGTCCCGACCCCGCCGTCGGTCGCCGACGCCACCGGGTCCGCGCCGAGCCCCCAGCCCAGCAGCGCGCCGGCGAGCGGGAGCCACACGAGCAGCTGCCCGGTGGTCCGTGGCGCCGCGAGCGCCGCGTCCCGGTCCGCCGTCGCCTCGGCCTCCGCCACGAGCGTCCCGGCGACCTCCTCCAGGACGCGCCCGAGCGGTGCGCCGACGTCGAGCGCGAGCCTCGTCGCCGCGACGACCGCCTCCGCGTGCCGCGGCCCGAGCACCTGGGCGAGCCCGTCCTGGTCGGGGACGCCGGTGAGACCCGCGCCGACACCGGCCGCACGTGACCACGCCACGCCGGGCGACGCACCCGCCCGGAGGAGCGCGACGACCTGCATGACCAGCACACGGACGTCCCCGCCCGGCCCCGGCCGGCTTCCCGGCCGCCGCCCGGGTCGCCCCAGCGGTCGCCGCGTGGGCCTGGCGGGGCCGCGCGTCGCGGCCGCTTCGTCGAGGACCAGCACCTCGCGCACCCGCCGGCCGCCGCCCGCGAGCAGGAGCCAGCCTCCGGCCGCGACGAGCGCACCGACCGCCCCGGCGGTCACCACGGCCCGAACCGCCGCGCGAGCTCGTCCCAGGCACCGGGGTCGACGGTGACGTCGCCGTCCGGTGCCCTGCGGGCGGCTGTCCGCACCTCCAGCTCCCCGCCCGCGTCGCGGCCGACCAGGCCGATCTCGGCGAGGTACCGCACGTCTCTCGACCGCCGCAGGTGGAGCACCACGTCGATCGCCCCTGCCGCCTGCGCCGCGACCGCCTCGCGCGTCATGCCGGCCAGGCCGGCGAGAGCCTCCAGCCGGGCGGGGACCACCCCCACGGCGTTGGCGTGCAGCGTCGCGAACCCGCCGTCGTGCCCGGTGTTCATCGCCATGAGCACCTCGCGGACCTCGGCGCCACGGCACTCACCGAGCACGATCCGGTCGGGCCGCATCCGCAGGGCGTTCCGGACGAGTCCCGCGAGGTCGACGGCGCCCGCGCCCTCGACGTTGGCGCGCCGGGCCGCGAGGTGCACCACGTGCGGGTGGTGGGGGCGCAGCTCCCGCGCCTCCTCGACGGTCACGACGCGCTCGGTCGCGGGCACGAGCGAGAGGAGTGCGGCGAGGAGCGTCGTCTTGCCCGTCCCGGTGCCTCCGCTGATCAGGACGTTCGCCCGCCGGCGGACCAGCGAGCGCAGCAGGCCGGACCAGGCAGCGGGCAGCGCGCCACCGGCCACGAGCTCGTCGAGCCCGAGCACGCGGGTACGGAGCACGCGCAGCGAGATCACGGCGCCGGCCTCGGCCAGCGGCTCGAGGACGGCGTGCAGGCGCGTGCCGTCGGGGAGCCGGGCGTCGACGGTCGGGCAGGCGTCGTCGAGCCGCTGGCCGCCGAGGGCGGCGAGGCGCACGGCGAGCGACCGCACGGCGGCGGGCGTCCCGAGGTCGAGGTCGACCCGGCGCAGGCGGGACCCCTGGTCGACCCAGACGTCACGGGGACCGTTGACCAGCACGTCGGTGACGCCCGGCAGCTCGAGCAGGCCCTGCAGGGGTCCGGCTCCGGTGAGCTCGGCCGCGGCCGCCCGCTCGAGGTCACGCAGCGCGTCGGAGCCGAGCACGCGGCCGGACTCCCGGACGGCGTCGCGCACCGCCACGCCCGGCGGCGTGCGGCCGGTGGCGAGGCGCGACCGCACGTCGTCGAGGAGCGACGCCGGGGCGCTGCCGAGGAGCGACGCCGGGGCGCTGCCGAGGAGCGACGCGGGGGCGCTCACAGCGCACCCGCCAGGTCGACGGCGAACCGCCCGAGCGGTGCGCGGTGCGACATCGCGGGCCCTTC
>NZ_JABEMG010000261.1 GCF_013004695.1 Promicromonospora citrea | reverse complement strand
GGCGGGCGCCCGAGGCGCTCGACGCCCGCGTGCGCGACGCCCTCGCCGCGCGCTCGCAGGCCGCGCTGCGGCACGAGGCGCTCGCGACCCGGATCCAGGCGGTCCGCCAGACGCAGACGAACGTCCCGGCCGACCTGGCCGCGGCGCGCCGGGCGGTCGCCGAGCAGGCAGGGCTCGAGATCTCTGCGCTGCCGTTCGCGGCCGAGCTGCTGCGGGTACGTGAGGAGGAGGCCGCGTGGCGGCCTGTCATCGAGGCGGTGCTGCGCCCGCTCGCGTCCGTCGTGCTCGTGGCGCCGGCCCACCGCGCCGCCGTCGCGGCCGCCGTCTCGGCGGGGCCCGGCCTGCGCTACCGGGTGGTCGGCGTGCGCAACGACGCCCCGCGGTCGGCCGACGACGCGTCGCTGGTGCACAAGGTCGAGGTCGCGGAGGGCCCGATGGCCGGGTGGCTGCACCGCCGCCTCTCCGAGCAGTACGACTACCTGTGCGTCGACGACCCGACGGGCCTCGACCTGCACGAGCGCGCCGTGACGCGCGGCGGCCTCGTGAAGCACGGGCCGGAGGAGATCGAGCAGCCCGGTCTGCCCGGCGTCGAGGACTGGGCGCTCGGCTGGGACGCCGACGACCGGCTGGACCAGCTCCTCGAGCTCGCGCGGGACAGCCAGGCCCGCCTCGCCGAGGCCGACGCCGCAGTGGCGGACGCCGTCGCCGAGCAGCGGGAGGCCGTGCGCCGCCAGCTCACGCTGCGGCACGTGGCCCGCCGCGAGTGGCGCGAGGTGGACATCGAGACGGCCGAGGCGGACCTGACCGACGCGCAGGCGTCGTTCGACCGCCTCCTGGACGGCACGATGGACCTGCTCCAGGCCTCGCAGGACGTCGCGGCCGCCGAGACGCGCCTCGACCAGGCGTGGGCGGCGGCCGCCGAGGCCGCTGACGCGCTCGCCGAGGCCCGCGCGCACCGCCGCTCGCTCGAGCGTGTCGTCGCGGAGCTCGGCGACGCGCCGACGACGGCGATCCCGCTCGCCCACCGCGAGGAGCTCGAGAAGCGGTACGCCGCGGTGCGCAAGACCGTGACCCACGAGGTGATCGACGACGTGTCGCTCGCCGTCTCCCGCACGCTCGACGCCGAGCGCGAGGCGGGGCTGCGCTCGTCGGCGGCCGCCGAGCGGGAGATCGTCGGGCTGCTGTCGGAGTTCCGGCGCCGCTGGCCCGCCGTCACGCGCGACCTCACGGCCCAGGTCGGCGACCGCGCCCGGTACCTCGAGGTGCTCGAGCGCATCCGGACCTCGCGCCTGCCCGAGCAGGAGGCCCGGTTCGCCGACCTGCTCACCGACCAGGCCCGGCGCGCGCTGCGCAAGCTCGCCGCCGAGATCCGGCAGGCTCCCGCGGCGATCCGCGAGCGCATCGTCGGCGTCAACACGGCGCTGCGCCGCTCGCCGTTCGACACCGACCGGTACCTCGAGATCCGGGTCAAGGAGCGCCGTCCCGCCGCGGTCGAGGAGTTCCTCGCGACGCTCGACGCCCTCACGGGGGACGACGAGCCCGAGTACGAGACGCTCGAGCGCCTGGTGCGCCGCCTCGCGTCGAGCGACCCGGCCGACCGCGCGTGGCGCGCCCTGTGCCTCGACACCCGCAGGCACGTGCACTTCACGGGTGTCGAGGTGACGGCGGGCGGCATCGCGCTGGCCGTGCACGACTCCTCCGCCGGGCTCTCGGGCGGCCAGCGCCAGAAGCTGGTCGTGTTCTGCCTGGCCGCGGCGCTGCGCTACCAGCTCGCCGGGACGTCGGACTCCGCGGTGCCCGCCTACGGCTCGATCCTGCTGGACGAGGCGTTCGACAAGGCGGACACGGCGTTCACGCGCACGGCCATGGACACGTTCGCCGCGTTCGGGTTCCACATGATCCTCGCGACGCCGCTCAAGCTGCTCCAGACGCTGGAGGACTACGTGGGCGGCATCGGCCTCGCGACGTGCCGTGAGATGCGCGAGTCGCGCGTCGACGTCGTGGTGCTCGACACGCCGCTGCCCGACGTCGAACCGGTCGCGTCGGCGACGCGCGCCGGGGCGGGTGGCTCGGCTCCGGGTGGGACGACCGCGGCGCCGGGGGCGGCCGCGGCACCCCCGGCG
>NZ_JABEMG010000260.1 GCF_013004695.1 Promicromonospora citrea | reverse complement strand
TCCTGTGCGTCGGCGGGGGCGGCTGCCCCCAGTGCACAGGCCAGCGCGACGACCGGGGCGGCAGCTCTGGTGAACCTCATCGGTCGCTCCTTCGTAGGGTGGTGCTCGTCATTCGGCGATACCTGTCGCCACCGTCCCGCCCGACGGCGACGTTCCTTCCCGATACCGATGGCAGCGCTGTCATTCACCGGTGTCGCGGCCGCACCGCCCGCGCGGTTCGTCCTGGAGACCGCGGGCACCGGCCTCGTCCTCGCGGCCGCGGCGGCCGGCCTCGCGCTGGTCGCGGCGGGCGTCGGTGGACGGGTGGCGGCGCAGGTCCGCGACACCACCTACCGCGAGGAGGTCCGCTGATGGCGGCCCTGTCCGGGCTCACCCTGCTCGCGCGGCGGCAGCTGCGCACCTCCTGGGGCGCGACGGCGGCGCTCGGCGTCGTCGCCTTCCTCGCCGCCGGCGTGCTCTCGACGGCGCCGCGGGCGGTCGAGGCGATGCACGCGGCGCAGGTGGTCCACGAGACGGCGACCGCCTCCGGGCTGACCCGTGACGTCGTCGCGATCGCGGGCGCGGTGCCGGGCGAGCCGCCGAGCGGCAGGTTCTACGACCTGGACCAGGCTCCCGGCGGCGCCGGCGGCGTCGTGCCGGAGGTGCCCGACTGGACGCCGCTGGTGGCCAACCTCGACGCGGTGCGCGCCGAGACCCCCGAGCCGCTGCGCTCGACCATGGGCGCGCCCCTGTTCCACGTGACCTCGGGCGACTTCGCCTACACCGACCCGGTACCCGGCTCGGAGCTGTCCGAGGCCAAGGTCTACCTCCGGGCCGCGACGGACCTCGACGAGCACGCGGAGCTCGTCGAGGGGCGCTGGCCAGAGCCCACGGCCGGTCCGGTCCCCGCGCAGGACGGCGGGTCCTTCGGCCGGCCCGCCCGGCCCGCGCCGCCGTTCGAGGTCGCGGTCTCGCGCGCGGTCGCCGAGACCTACGGCTGGGAGGTCGGCGGGCGGTACGACACCCTCTCGGGGGCAGGCGTGATCGCCCTCGGGGAGCGCTACCCGTCCCTCGTGGTGACGGGCGTGTTCGAGACGGGCGACCCGGACGCCGACTACTGGCTGCACCACGCCCTCGCGGCGCAGGCGTCGGTGGTCGCCGACCCGAACCGTGGCCTGCTCGGCTCCGCCGCGGTCTACGTCAGCCCCGCCATGATCGCGCCGCTGACCCTCGGCATGGCCGAGACGCGGGTCTGGTACCCCGTGGACACCACCGGCGTGACCGCCGCGGCGGTGCCGCAGCTCCTCGCGCAGCTCAGCGGTCAGTCCGCCAGCACGTACACGGTTCCAGCGGGGCCCGACGACCCCGTGCCGCTCCAGCTCCGTCCCGCGAGCAGGCTCGACGAGATCCTGTCGCGCCTGCTCGCGCAGCGCACCGGCGTCGACGCGATCGTCGCCGTCCTCGCCGTCGGGCCGCTGGGCGCCACGCTCGCGGTGCTGGCGCTGGGCGTCGGCGCCTTCCTCGCCTTCGGCGGCACCCTCGTCTCGACCTTCTCCATCCCCGGCACGGAGACCGACCGCGTCGCCGCCCAGCTCGCCGAGGAGGTGCCGGGCGCCAGCGGGGCCACGGGCACCGTCGTGCTCCGCACCGAGGACGGGCAGCCGTTCACGGCCGAGCAGGAGGCGGCCGTCGCCACGGCGCTCGACGACGTCGCCGGCCTCGACGGCGTCGCCAGCACCGTGGACCCCTTCGCCACGCAGGACCAGATCGAGCAGCAGCGCCAGCAGCTGGCCGACGGCGCCGACCAGCTCGAGGCGGGGCGCGCCGAGCTGGAGTCCGGGCAGGAGCAGCTCGACGCCGCCGCCGCGCAGCTGCAGGCCGCGGGCGTGCCGCTCAGCGCCGCCCCCGACCTCGAGGCGCAGCAGTCGCAGCTCGACGCGGGCCGCGCCGAGCTGGAGGCCCAGGCCCAGCAGCTCGAGCTGGGCCAGGAGCTGGCCGACCTGTCCTCGGGCATCCGCACCGTCTCGCAGGACGGCACCTCGGCCCTGGCGGTCGTGCAGTTCACGCAGGACCAGTTCTCCCTGCCCGAGGCGGTCCGGACGGGCGTCGTCGACCGCCTCGAGCAGGCCGACCTGCCCGGCGTGCAGGTCG
>NZ_JABEMG010000026.1 GCF_013004695.1 Promicromonospora citrea | reverse complement strand
ATGGGCCGGTTTCACGCGGAACGGGCCCTGCCGCAGCGGGTCCGGGTCAGCCGATGAGCCCCGGGCACTGAGAAGGAGGTGAACGCGGTTGGCGATCCACGTCGAGGTCGAGCTGCCCGGCGGCGGCCAGGTCCACGCCGGTGACCTCGACATGCACCTCAACCGCGGCGGTGCTCTCGTCGGCTGCACGTTCCGCTACGACACCGCGTACCTCCGCCGGCCGGGCGCGTACGCGCTGTGCCCCGAGCTGCCGCTCACGCCCGGCAACATCCCGTCGGGCAGCGACCGGCCGCTGTTCGGCGTCTTCGCCGACTGCCAGCCCGACCAGTGGGGCCGCACCCTGCTGTTCAACGCCGAGCGCCGCGCCGCGCGTGCCGAGGGGCGCCGGTTCCTCACGCTCACCGAGCTCGACTTCCTGCTCGGCGTGCAGGACGAGACGCGGCTGGGCGCCCTGCGCTTCTCGCTCGACGACGGCCGCACCTTCCTGGGCCCCGCGCGCTCCGAGGTGCCCGACCTCGTCGACCTGCCGTCGCTCACCGAGGCGGCCGACGCCGTCGCGCAGCACCGGGAGACCGACCGTGACGTGCGGCTGCTCGTCGCCGCGGGGACGTCGATGGGCGGAGCCCGCCCGAAGGCCACGGTCAAGGACGAGGCCGGCGACCTGTGGATGGCCAAGCTGCCCGAGAGCAACGACCGCTGGGACGTGCAGGCGTGGGAGTACCTCACGCTGCGGCTCGCGTCGGACGCCGGTATCGAGGTGCCGGTCGCGCGCCTGCACCGGATCGGCCCGGGCCGCTCGATCCTGCTGACGCGGCGGTTCGACCGGCGCCCCGTCGCACGCGACGAGCCCGACGGTCCGGCCGGCGGGCGGCGCATCGGCTTCATCTCGGCGGACAGCCTCACGCAGAAGGCGTTCTTCGAGGTGATCGACTACCGGACGCTGGCGGAGACCCTGGCCGACCACTCGGGACGGCCGGCCACCGACGGGCACGACCTGTTCCGTCGCGTCGCGTTCACGCTGCTCGTGCGCAACGTCGACGACCACATGAAGAACCACGGCTTCCTGCGCCGGGCCGACGGGTGGTCGCTGTCGCCGCTGTTCGACGTCAACCCGAACCCGTTCGCGGTCGCGGAGTCGACGCCCCTGGTGCCCGGCGGCAGCCGCATCGACCGCGACGTCCGCGAGCTGCTGGCGACGTCCGACTCGTACGGCCTGCGGCCCGACGACGCCCGCGGGGTGCTCGCCGAGGTGGCCGCGGCGACGGCGGGCTGGACGCGGGTCGCGCGCGAGATGGGGCTGCCGAGCGAGGAGATCGCGCTCATGGCGGAGGCCTTCGAGAACCCGAACCGCGACGAGGCGGCGGCCTGAGCGGCGTTACGCTCGCCGCATGACTCGCACACCGAGCGGCAACACCCGGCCCATCGAGGCCACCATCCGCACCGACTTCCGCGGCGCGATGGACTACGGCTCCTACCTGGGGCTCGACGAGATCCTGTCGGCCCAGCACCCGGTGAGCGACCCGGCGCACCACGACGAGCTGCTCTTCATCATCCAGCACCAGACCACGGAGCTGTGGCTCAAGCTCGTGGTCCACGAGCTGCGCGCGGTGCGGCAGTACCTCGACGGCGACGACCTGTCCCGTGCCCTCAAGGGGCTCGCGCGGGTCAAGCACATCCAGCGCACTATCACGGAGCAGTGGTCGGTGCTGGCCACGCTCACACCGAGCGAGTACGCCGAGTTCCGCGACACCCTGGGGCAGGCGTCGGGGTTCCAGTCGCACCAGTACCGCGCCGTCGAGTTCCTGCTGGGCAACAAGAACGCCGCCATGCTGCAGGTCTTCCGCGACAAGCCGGCCGTGCACGACCAGCTCGCACTGCTGCTGTCCGAGCCGACGGTGTACGACGCGTTCCTGCACCTGCTCGCCCGCCGCGGCCACGCCGTGCCGCAGGACGTGCTCGACCGCGACGTCACGCAGGCGTGGACCGAGCGCCCCGAGCTGGTCACCGTGTTCAAGACGATCTACGAGCACCCGCACGACCACTGGGAGCTCTACGCGGCGTGCGAGGACCTGGTGGACATCGAGGACGCCTTCCAGCTGTGGCGGTTCCGCCACCTGCGCACCGTGCAGCGCACCATCGGGTTCAAGACGGGCACGGGCGGGTCGAGCGGCGTCGGCTTCCTCAAGAAGGCCCTCGACCTCACGTTCTTCCCCGAGCTCATCTCCGTGCGCACCGAGATCGACGGTCCGCTCGGTGGGTGACGCGCCGTCGGTGACGCTGCCCGGCGTCGTCGACCGGCACGTGCACCTGGGTCTCGTCGACGTCGCGAGCCTGGCGGACGGCCCGGTCGTCGAGGTGCACGACCTGGGCTGGGACCCCCGCGCGGTCCGTGCGCTGGCGGCCGCGCCGCCGTCGGGTCTGCGGGTGCGGTACGCGGGGCCGTTCCACACCGCTCCCGGCGGCTACCCGAGCGGCCGCGCGTGGGCGCCCGAGGCGGCCGTGCGGCACGTCGCCGCGCCGGAGGAGGCCGCGGCCGCGGTGGCCGACGTCGTGGCGGCGGGTGGGTTCGGGGTCAAGGTCACCCTGCACGCGGGCATGCCCCTGCTGCCCGACGACGTGCTGCACGCCCTGGTCGACGCCGCGCACGCCGCGCGGCTGCCCGTGCTGGTCCACGCGGAGGGCACGGGGCAGGCCGAGCGGGCGGTCGACGCCGGGGCCGACACCCTCGTCCACGTGCCCTGGACCGAGGTGCTGCCCGACGGGCTGATCGCGCGCGCCGCGGCCCGCACCACGTGGATCTCGACCCTCGCGATCCACGACGGCGACGCGCTCGGCGTCGCGCTCGACAACGCGCGCCGCTTCGTCGCGGCAGGCGGCACGCTGGAGTACGGCACCGACCTGGGCAACGGGCCGACGCCGCCGGGCGTGCACGAGCGCGAGATCGAGCTGCTCGGCGAGGCGGGCCTGTCGGGTGCTGCGCTGCGCCGCGCTGTCCTGGGTCCGCCGTCGGCCCCGCGTCTGACGTCCCCGCTCCCGCTCCCCGACACGGCGCCGGACCTGACCGCCTGGCTCCGCACCTCCCGCCCCGCCCTCCCTCCCCGCCGAGGTAGTCATCTGGCGAGGTAGTCATGGGGCGAGGTAGTCATGGGGCGAGGTAGTCGGCTGGCGAGGTAGTCAGCCCGTATCACGGGTGACTACCTCGCCAACTGACTACCTCGCCAAGTGACTACCTCGGCGAGGTGGGGTGGTCAGTCGCGGGTGATCGTGAACGTCGTCGTGTCGTTGACGATGTCGCGGTAGTTGTTGCTCAGGGTCAGGCCGTTGAACGTGGCCGAGCCGACCGCCGGACCCTGCCCCGCCTCGGGCATCGGGTTGGCCCAGATGCCGTAGCCCGACCTCGCGTCGTACTCGTCGCCCGAGCGCTGGGCGCCCGTGATCGAGACGTCGGTGAACACGGTGTCCTGGATCGGGTTGACCGGCCCGCCGTTCTCGTACTGCGTCTGGAACATGATCCCGGAGTAGGTCGGGTCGGTGATGTCGAGGTCGTTGACCCGGATCGCCCGGAACGGCTCCGAGGCCGAGAACAGCCACACCGCGGGGAACACCTGCGCGCCCCAGAAGTGCCCGCCGGAACGCACCACGGAGATGCCCTCGAAGGTGGTCGGCGCCGGGCCGAACCCCTCCATCGGGTACCCGAAGTCCAGCGAGCTGATCGTCACGCCCGAGTACACGAGCGTGTCGGCGATGTAGATGTTGCGGAACGTGTTGTCCTGCCCGCCGTAGACCGCCAGGCCGGCGGCCCGCCAGGTGTTCGTCGAGGTCAGGTTCTCGAACACGTTGCCCCGCTGGCCGCTGCCGCCGGAGTCGGTGGCCGCGAACAGCGCGAACGAGTCGTCGCCCGTGCCGCGCGCCTGGTTGTTGTGCACGTGGTTGTCGGCGCTGCCGTTGGTCATGTTGAGCGCGTCGGCGAACGTGTTCCGGATCCGCGAGTTCGTGATCTCCGAGCTGTCCATGTTGGCGGCCCAGAACATGCAGATCATGTGCTCGACCCAGATGTCGTCGATCGTCATGTCGCTGACGTTGGCGAAGTCGAACACCTTGCCGGGGCCGTCGATCCGCGAGGTGTAGTTGCCGAAGTAGGCGAACCCGCGGAAGGTCGAGCCGTTGGCGCTGGACTCGGCCCGGAAGCCGACGTCCGTGTTCTCCTGGCCGGCCGGGGCGTGGAACCGGGTGAACCACGGCCCGGCGCCGACCACGTCGACGGCCTTGCCGTAGACCTGGAACTTGTTCGACGTCTGGTAGTCGCCCGCCGGGAGGTACACGCCCGCGAGGGCTCCGGTGGTGTCCATCCGCACGCGGTCGAGCGCGTCCTGCACGGCCTGGTGCGTGAAGCCGTTCGGCTCGACGTACCGGGCCGGGTCCGGGTTGGCCTGCGCCGTCGCCTGCTCGAGGTCCACGAAGTCGACCGTGTAGGGGCCAGGGTTGCTCGCGGTCTTCTGCAGTCGGATGGTCGAGCCGGCCGGGACCGTCCGCCCGAGCAGCGTGCTCGCCTCGTCGTAGATGTGCCGCGGCGCGCCCTGCCCCGGCTGGTTGCCCGGGCTCGCCTCGTTGCCGTACAGCCAGGCGTACCGCGAGGTCAGGTCGATGTTCTTGACGAAGTCGCCGTCCACGTACACGGCCAGCGAGCCGGTGGTACCGCCGCCGCCCGCCGCGTCGGGCATGGAGAACCGCACCACGAGCGAGTTGGTCGACGCGCGCGTGGTCCACTCCACGTACGAGCCGGTCTGCCCGAGCGTGACCGCCCGGCGCCCCGACGCCTCGCCCGCCAGGTCGCCCACCACGCGGTTCGGCCCGACGGCGACCGCGCCGCCGCCGGCCGCGCCGTCCTCGGCCTCGTACGTGTCGAACGGCAGGTTCGCGCCCCGGCCGACGAACAGCGACCGGGTGACCTCGTTGTTCGCGCGCTTGGCCGCGACCTCCGTGGCGTCCGCCGCCGCGGCGACCGTGACGTCGAAGGAGCCGTCAGCGGCCGTCCACGTACCGAGGTCGACGCTCGCGCTCGTGGCACCCGGTGCGATCGCGCCCGACACCGAGCCGGTCAGCGTGCGCACCACCGCGCCGGAGCCGTTGCGCAGCTCGAGGGTGAGCCCGTGGGCCCCGGACGACGTCGCGACCGTGCCCCGGTTGGCGATCGTCGCCGAGAAGGTGACCGTCTCGCCCGACGCCGGTGTGCTCGGCGACCACGTCACCGTCGGCACCAGGTCGGAGCTCGCGACCTCGGTCACGACCAGCGGGTCCGGGTGCGCGTAGCCGTTGTCCGCCTCGGACTGCTCGGCCACGGCCCCCGACGGGTCCACCGCGGCGCCGAGCTCGTACGAGCCCGCCTGCCGCGAGCCGACCTCCGTGCTCACCGTCGCCTCGGCACCCGCCGCCAGCGCGCCGACCTCTGCGGTGCCGACCTCGTCGCCGTCGAGCGTGAACGACACGTCGGTCGCGGCCGAGGCCAGCGTGCCGATGTTCTTCACGGTCGCCGACAGCGTCACGTCGTCCGACTCCGTGGGCGACGCCGGGTCCGCCGTCACGCCCGTGACCGTCAGGTTCGGGCCGGCCGCGGGCGCCCCGAACACCTGCAGCTCGGCCACCTGGCCGTTGCCTGCCCCCGTGTTGCCCGTGAACCGCAGCCGCACCTCGCGTGCCGTCCCCGAGACGGGCACCGTCACCGCGTTGCCCGTCGCCGGCGAGAAGGCGTGCCCCGCCGACGCCGCGAGCGTCTCCCACGCGTCGCCCGACCCGGCGCGGCCCTGCACCTCGAACGTCTGGGTGCGCGGTCCCCACGCCGTGGCGGGCGGCAGCTTCACGACGACGGCCTCGAGCTCCGCCGCCGACTCCAGCGTCACCGCGAGCGTGCTCGGGTACTGCCCGCCCGCACCCTCCCAGTACGTGCCGGTGTCGCCGTCGGTCGCGTTCGCCGCGACGTACGTCCACTCGGTCGACGAGGCCACCGTCGGGCGGCCCGCCGCCAGGTCGGTGCCCTCGACCGGGCCCTCCGGCTCGGGCGCCTCGCGCGTGCCGCGCACCTCGAGCTCGGAGAGCTGCCCCGCGGGCCAGCCCGTGTTCGCGGTGATCGCGACCCGCACGTAGCGGGCCTCGGTGTCCGGCACGTCGATCGTCACCGTGTTGCCCGACGCCGGGTCGAACCGGCGCTCGGCGCTCGCGGCGAGCGTGGTGAACGACGACGCGTCGGCCCCGGCCTGGACCGACAGCGTCTGCGTGCGGGCCTCCCAGCCGGCGGGGAGCGCGAGCACGACCTCCTCGACGGTCGCGCCCGCCCCGAGGTCGACCTGCGCCCACTGCGGCAGGCTGTGGTTGGTCGACTCCCAGTAGGTGGACCTGTTGCCGTCGGTGAGGTTGTCGGCGAGATACGGCGCGTTGCTGCTGCTCGCGGTCGCCGTCGCGCCGGCGGACAGCACGACGGGCGCCGCGGCGGCGCTCGTCGGCACGAGCACGGCGGCCGTGAGCGCCGACGCCGTGAGCACGGACAGGAGGGCGGGCGTGCGCCCGGGTCTGCGCACGGTCGCGTGCGCGCGGTGTGGTGCGGCGGAGCGGAACATCGTCGTCCCCGATCTCCCGTCGTCCTCGACGGGTTGTCGTTCGGCTTGCTTATCTCTGTAGACAAAAGCGCAGGCTCTTGTCGACTTCTTGCAGGCGGATGGAACGGACAGTACTGACGCGCGCCGGAGGGCGTCAAGAGTGGTGCGGGGCGGGTGTCACCGCGACGTACGCTCGGCGCGGACCCGACCACCCTCAGGAGCCTCCGTGACCGACACCGTCCCCGCCGACCTGCCCGCCGACCTGCTCGCCGCGCTGCCCGCCGACCTGCGCGAGCGCGCGGCCGCGCTCGACGCCGCCGACCCGCTGGCGCGCCACCGTGACCGCTTCGCCCGCAGCGAGGGTCTGGTGGCCTACCTCGACGGCAACTCGCTGGGCCGGCCGCTCGCCGCCACCCGGGACCGGCTGGCGTCGTTCGTCGACGGGCCCTGGGCCGGCCGTCTCATCCGGTCGTGGGACGAGGGCTGGATGGACGCGCCGACCGAGCTCGGCGACCTGCTCGGGCGCGTCGCGCTCGGCGCGGGCCCGGGACAGACCGTCGTCGCCGACTCGACGACCGTGCTGCTCTACAAGGCGGCGCGGGCCGCGCTCGAGGCGCGGCCGGACCGGCGCGTGGTCGTCGCCGACACGGAGAACTTCCCGACGGACCGCTTCGTGCTCGAGGGGATCGCCGCCGAGCGCGACCTCGAGCTGCGCTGGATCACGCCCGACCCGGAGGCGGGCGTCACGCCGGAGGAGGTCGCGCGCGCCGTCGGCCCGGACACCGCGCTCGTGCTGCTCAGCCACATCGCGTACAAGTCCGCGTACGTCGCCGACCTGCCCGCGATCACGCGCCTGGTCCACGACGCGGGTGCGCTCGTGCTCTGGGACCTGTGCCACTCGGCCGGTGCCGTCCCGCTGTCGCTCGACGCCGACGGCGTGGACCTCGCCGTCGGCTGCACGTACAAGTACCTGAACGGGGGGCCGGGCTCGCCCGCGTTCGTGTACGTGGCCGCGGGCCTGCAGGACCAGGTGCGGCAGCCGGTGCAGGGCTGGATGGGCAGCGCCGACCCGTTCGCCATGGGGCCCGCCTACGAGCCGGCGTCCGGCATCCGGCAGATGATCAGCGGCACGCCGCCGATCGTCGGCATGCTGCCGATGCGGGACATGCTCGCCCTCCTCGACGAGGCCGGCATGCCCGCCGTGCGGACCAAGTCGACGGCGCTGACCGGCTTCGTGATCGACGTCGCCGACGCGTACCTGCCCGGGGTCCGCGTGGTCTCCCCGCGCGACCCCGAGCGGCGCGGGAGCCACGTCATGCTCGACCACCCGGACTTCCGCCGCGTCGTGGCGCAGGCGTGGGAGCGAGGCGTGGTCCCGGACTTCCGTCCGCCGCAGGGCCTGCGGGTCGGGCTGTCCCCGCTGAGCACGAGCTTCACCGAGGTCGCCGTCGGCCTGTGGGTGATCCGCGAGCTGCTGGGCTGAGCCGCCGTCGCCCCTCGCCTTTCAACCCGACGTTTCTCGGCTTTGGGCCGCCTCAAAGCCGAGAAACGTCGGGTTGAAAGGCGAGGGGCCGCGGCAACGCCTCCGCGGCGTCAGGACTCGCGCAGGCCCGGGAGGTCGCGGCGGACGACCTTGCCCGTCGGGTTGCGGGGCAGGGCAGGCAGGAAGTGGACGTCGCGCGGCAGCGAGAACCGGGGCAGGCGGTCCCGCAGCCGCTCGACGAGCTCGGCGGCGCCGAGGGTCGCGCCGTCGCGCAGCACGACGTACGCGGCGAACCGCTGCCCGAACGCCTCGTCCGGCACGCCGAACACCGCGGCGTCGGCGACCTCCGGCAGGGCCGTGATCGCGTCCTCGACCGGCCGGGGGAAGACGTTCTCCCCGCCCGAGACGATCATGTCGTCCGTGCGGCCGACGACGTAGAGGCGGCCGTCGGCGTCGAGCCTGCCACGGTCGCCCGTGGCCATGAGGCCGCCGCGCACCGGCTTGCCCGTGCCGTTGGTGTACCCCTCGAACAGCATGCCGTTGCCCACGTGGACCTGGCCGACGGTGCCGCGGGGCACGGGCCTGCCGTCGTCGTCGAGGACGGCGAGCCGGGTGCCCAGCGGCGGCCGGCCGGCCGTGGTGGGCGCGGCGGCGAGGTCGGCGGGCGTGGCGATCGACGCCCACGACGCCTCGGTCGAGCCGTACAGCCCGTACAGGACGGGACCGAACTCGTCGAGGAACTGCGTGACCCGGTCGGCGGGCATGGCCGACCCCGAGTAGGCGACGACGCGCAGCGACGACGTGTCGTACCGCGCCTTCACCTCGGCGGGCAGGTCGAGCAGCCGCTGCAGCATGACGGGCACCGCGACCAGCGCGGTCACGCGACGCTCGGCGATGGTGCGGAGTGTCTCCTCGGGGTCGAACCGGCGGGGGAGCACGAGCTCGGCGTGCAGCGCCATGCCGAGCTGGAGCGCCGCGAGGCCCCACGTGTGGAAGATCGGCGTGGTGATCATCATGCGGTCGCCCGCCCGCAGCGGGATGACCGACAGCAGCGACGCGGCCTCGCTCAGCCCGTGCGGGTGCGGACGGCGCGCACCCTTGGGGGTGCTCGTGGTGCCCGACGTCATGACGACGGTCCGGCCGGGGTGGTCGGGGATCGGCACCGGCGCCGCCGCGCCCTCGGTGACGAGCCCGGCGAGGTCGCAGTCCCCGTCGTCGGCCCACGTGGTGTGGACGGGCAGGCGGCCCGTCAGGCCGGGGTCCCGGTCGAGGAACTCCTGGTCGGCGAGGAGGAGCGCCGGCTGCTGCTCGGCGACCACCGCCGCGACCTGGGCGGGGGAGAGGCCGGAGTTGAGCAGGAGCGTGGTCGCGCCGAGCTTGGCGAGCGCGACCATCGCCTCGACGAGCCCGCCGTGGTTGCGGCACAGCACCGCGACGGGGGTGCGGGGGCCGACGCCGCGGTCGCGCAGCGCGTTGGCCAGCCGGTCGGTCCGCGCGTCGAGCTCGCGGAAGGTGAGGCTGCGCCGGTCGTCGACGAACGCGGTCTGGTGCGGGACGCGGACGGCGCTCGCCCGGTACCCGCCGGCGATCGACGGGCCCCAGGTGAGGAGCTGCCAGACGGCGCCGACGTCGCGGTGCACGCGCAGGCCGGGCGCCAGCACGCCCGAGCGGACGAGGTGGTAGCCCTGCCGCAGCAGCGTCTGCCTGGTCTCGACCTGCACCAGGTCCTTCGTCGGATGCGTCTCTGTCATCACGTCGCGCGCCCCCTGTGGCTCCGGCTATTGCAGCCGCATTCAATAGGAAACGGGCGATCGAGGCAACCCCCGCGTCAGGCCAGCGCGCGGGCCAGCGCGCCCAGGGCCTTGAGGGTCTCCTCCGCCGCCGGCTCGTCGTAGCCGCGCGTGCACACCGCGACGACCAGCGCGTCCGGTCCCGGCTCGCCGACGAACGCGACGTCGTGCCGGATGCCGTCGACCCAGCCGGACTTCGAGCCGAACGGCACCGACCCGGGCTCCCCGGGGGCGGGCAGGCCCGCGGTGAGCTGGCGGTCCGTCTGCCGGCCGAGCAGCGCGCACATCCACGCCGTCCGCTCGGGGCTCGCGAGCCGCCCGGTCACGACGGCGGACATCAGCGCGCAGAGGTCGGCCGCCGTCGTGCGGTGCGAGGCGCCCGCCCGCTCGGCGGCGAGGTCGGAGTACTTGCGTCCCACGGTCGAGCGGGTCGCCCCGGCGTCCGCGAGGGCCTGGTTCGCCGCGTCGAGGCCGACGTGCTCGATCACCATGTTGGTCGCCTCGTTCGACGAGACGGTGACCATCCGGTCGACGACGTCGCCCAGCGGCATCGGGGTGCCGTCCGGCGGGAGGCCCGCGTCGACGTCGTCGGGCTCGATCGTGTACGCGCCCGCCCCCGGCACCTGCGAGGTGAAGGTGCGCGTGGCGACCAGCCTGTCGTCGAGGTGCGCGGTGCCGGCGTCGAGCGCGCGGGCGGCCGCGACCAGCACCGCGAGCTTCACGGTCGAGGCGGCGTACAGGTCCAGGTCGTCGTCGCGGGCGGCGAGCACCTGGCCCGACGCCCTGGCCACCCGGTAGGTCACCACCGGGACACCGTCGCTGTGCGTGCCGGTCGACACCATGCCGTTCCTCCTCCTGGCTCCGGGGTCAGGCCGCCGCGCGGACGACGTCCGCCCAGCCGGCCACGAGCGCGCGGGACTGCGCCTCGTTCTCGGTGGCGCGCGCGAGCGCGGCCTCGGCCAGCGCCGTCCGGTCGATGCCCTGCTCGGACAGGGCCGCCTCGTCCCACGTAGCCACCCGGTCGGGCCGTGCCTCGGGGTGGAACTGCAGGCCCCAGGCCGCCTCGCCCACGCGGAACGCCTGGACGGCGCAGGCAGGGCTGGACACCAGCAGCGTCGCCGACGGCGGCAGGGCCGTCACGGAGTCCTCGTGGTTCTCGATCATCCACAGGGCGCCGGCGGCGCCGGGCGGCGCCCCGGGGAGGTCGCCGAGGACCGGGTCGTCCGCGGCCTCCGGCAGCACCGTGAGCGCGCACATGCCCCGCTCCGTCTCGCCCGAGCGTGCCGTCACCCCGCCGCCGGTGACGTGCGCGAGGAGCTGCCCGCCGAGGCACAGGCCGAGCAGCGGCACCTCGTCGGCCAGCGCCTGCACCGCCAGGCGGCGCTCCTGGGCGAGGTAGGGATGGCCGGCGTCGTCGTCGGGCATGAAGCCGCCGCCGAGCAGCACGACCCCCGCGAACCCGTCGAGCGTGGCGGGCAGCTCGGCCGCGGGCGTCAGCACGGGGTCGAGGCCCGACTCCGGCAGCAGCTGCTCGAGGCGGCCCATCGAGCTCGTCGGGGAGTTGAGGACGACGAGGACGCGGGTCATGCCTCGACCCCGGTCGCGACGAGCTCGCGCGCGAAGTGGCAGGCCACCGCGTGGGCCGCGGCGGCACCGCGGGGCGCGAGGGCGGGCACGTCGGTCACGCAGACCTCGGGCACGGCGCGGCCGTCGCCGTCGGCGCGGGCCTCGGGCAGCGTCGGCGCGAGCCAGCACCGGGTGTGGAACGGGCAGCCGGACGGCGGGTCGACGGGCGACGGCGGGTCGCCCTCCAGCACGATGCCGCCGAGCAGACCCGGCTGCGCCGTCGGCGCCCCGGTCGACGGCCCCGCCGCGAGGCGGACCGCCGGGTCGGGCACGGGCACGGCCGAGAGCAGCGCCTGCGTGTAGGGGTGCTGCGCGGTGTCGTAGACGTCGGTCTCCGGCCCCTGCTCCACGAGGCGTCCGAGGTACATGACGGCGACGTCGTGCGCGATGTGCCGCACCACGCCGAGGTCGTGCGCGACGAACAGGTAGGACAGCCCGAGCTCGTCCTGCAGGTCCTCGAGCAGGTTGATGACCTGGCCCTGCACCGACACGTCGAGCGCGGAGACCGGCTCGTCGCACACGAGCACCTTGGGCCGCAGCGCGAGCGCCCGGGCGATGCCGACGCGCTGGCGCTGACCGCCCGAGAACTGGTGCGGGTACCGGCTCGCGTGGTCGGGGTCGAGCCCCACGAGCTCGAGCAGCTCGCCGACGGCGGCGCGGCGCCCGCCCGCGGGGTCGATGCCGTGGATCGCGAACGGCTCGCCCACGATCTCGCCCACCGACATGCGGGGGTTGAGCGACGTGTACGGGTCCTGGAACACCATCTGCACGTCGCGGCGCAGCTGCTTGCGGCCCGCGCGGGACAGCCGGCTCACGTCCTCGCCGTCGACGAGCACCTGGCCGCTGGTCGGCGCCTCGATGCCGACGAGCATCCGCGCGAGCGTCGACTTGCCCGACCCGGACTCGCCGACCAGGCCGAGGGTGCGGCCCCGCTCGAGGGTGAGCGAGACGCCGTCGACGGCCTTGACCGCCGCGACGGACCGCCGCAGCAGCCCGCGCCGTACGGGGTAGTGCTTGACGAGCTCCCGCACCTGCAGCACCGCGTCACTCATGGGTACCTCCGGTCTCGGGCGGGCGGTTCGCGAGGACGTCGGCCGCGAAGTGGCACGCCGAGAGGCGGGCCGGGGCCGGGCCGGTCAGCGGCGGCACCTCGGTGCGGCAGAGGTCCTGCGCCACGTCGCAGCGCGGGTGGAACGGGCAGCCCGACGGCCGGGCGGCGGGGCTGGGCGGGCGCCCAGGGATCACGGGCAGGCGCCGCCGTGTGCCACGGTCGGCTCCGGCCGTCGACGGGATGGACCGCAGCAGCGCGCGCGTGTAGGGGTGGGCGGGCGCCGCGTACAGCGGCCCCACGGGTGCCTGCTCGACGGCGCGGCCCGCGTACATGACGGTGACGTCGTCCGCCACGCCCGCGACGACGCCGAGGTCGTGCGTGATGAGCACGAGACCCATCCTCCGCTCGGCCTGGATCTCGGCGAGCAGCTGCAGCACCTGCGCCTGGACGGTGACGTCGAGCGCCGTGGTGGGCTCGTCGGCGATGAGCACCTCCGGGTCCATGGCCAGGGCGGAGGCGATCATGACGCGCTGCCGCATGCCGCCGGAGAACTGGTGCGGGTACTCCTTCACGCGGGCCCTCGCGTTCGGCACCTTGACGAGGTCGAGCAGCTCGATCGCGCGGGCCCGGGCGTCGGCGCGGGACAGGCCGCGCCGGGCGCGGAGGGCCTCCGTGAGCTGGTAGCCCACGGTGTGCACGGGGTTGAGCGCCGCGAGGGCGTCCTGGAACACCATGGCGACGCGCTCGCCGCAGTACGCGCGGTGCTGCCGGGGGCGCAGGGCGAGCAGGTCGGTGCCCGCGAGCCGGGCGCTGCCGCGGGTGACGCGCGCGGTGGGCGGCAGCAGGCCCATCACGGCGAGCGACGACACCGACTTGCCGGAGCCGGACTCGCCGACGATCGCGAGGGTGCGCCCGGCCTCGACGCGGTAGGAGAGGCCGTCGACGGCGCGCACCGTGCCCTCGGCGGTGCGGAACTCGACGGCGAGGTCGGTGACCTCCAGCAGGGGCGTCTCCTCGGCCACGGGCTGCGGGGCGGCGGCCTGGCTCGGGGCGCTCATGCCGCCAGCCTCGGGTCGAGGGCGTCGCGCAGGGCGTCGCCGAGCACGACGAGCGCGAGCACGGTCGCCACCAGGCAGGCGAGCGGGGCCAGCAAGATGTGCGGCGCGCCACCGAGCACCCACTGGGAGCCCTGCTCGATCTGGATGCCCCAGCTCGTGGCCGGCGGGCGCACGCCGATGCCGAGGAACGACAGCACGGCCTCGGCGCTGATCACGCCGGCCACCGAGGTCGGCAGCAGCGCGGTGACCGTGCCGATCGCGTTGGGCAGCACGTGCCGGGTCATGATGCGTACGTCGGAGGCGCCCAGCGAGCGCGCGGCGGTCACGTAGTCCAGGTTCTTCGCCTCCAGCGTGCTGGCCCGCACGTAGCGGGCGTACGGCATCCAGCCGAACAGGATGAGCACTACGGCGGGCAGCAGGATCACGTTGAACGTGCCCGCCCCCAGGTCGACGCCCTTGAACAGGGACAGCACGAGCAGCGCCGCGAGCAGCAGCGGGACGACGAGGAACACCTCGACCGCGCGGGACACGAGGTAGTCCACCCAGCCCAGGTAGTACCCGGCGAGCAGCCCGAGCGTCACGCCGATGAGCAGGGAGATCCCGACCACGACGACGGCGAGCAGCAGCGACGGCCGCACACCGTGCACGAGGGTGGCCAGCACGTCGCAGCCGAGCGCGTCGGTGCCGAGCGGGTGGTCGCCGCCCCAGCCCTGCGGCGCCGTCCGCGCCTCGCGGATGGGGCACGTGCGGGGGCTGGTGCTCGTGAACAACCGCGGGAAGGCGGCCATGACCGCGAAGAACAGCAGCACGACGGCGGCGATCACCGTGTCGGGGCGGCGGCGCAGCGTGCGCCAGGCCTCGGCCACGGGGCTCGACGCCGCGGTCCGGGCGGCGGGCGGGGCGGAGGCTGCGGCGTCACTCATAGCGGATCCTCGGGTCGAGCAGGGCGTAGGCGATGTCCACGACGATCATCACCACGACGGTCACGGCGGCGAGCAGGGTCACGACGCCCAGCACGAGCGACACGTCGTCGTCGCGCACGGCGCCCCACAGGACCCCGCCCATGCCGTAGATGTTCATGAGGCCCTCCGTGATGACGGCGCCGCCGAGCGCCTCGGCGAACGTGAGGCCGACGGCGGTCACGACCGGCACCGACGAGTTGCGCACCACGTGGTGCACGACGACGTGCCGCTCCACCAGGCCCTTCGAGCGCGCGGTGCGCACGTGGTCGCCCTGGTAGGACTCGAGCTGGCTGGCCCGCACCAGGCGGATGAACGCGGCGGACCCGGCGAGTCCGAGCAGGATGCCCGGCACGAGCACGGTGGCCCACGGGTGGTCGGGGTCGAACGACGGCTTGAACCAGTACGGCGGCCAGCTGTCCGCACCGAACGTGTCCTCCGCCCAGCCGTGCAGCGGCACGGCGACGACGTACCGGTACACGATGAGCAGCACGAACACGGGGAAGGCGTCGATGAGCACGGAGGTGAGCCGGATGCCGTGGTCGCCCGCCGACCCGCGCCACCGCGCGGCGACCGAGCCCAGCACCATGCCGAGCGCGAGCCACGTGACCAGCACGATGCAGAACAGCCGCAGCGTGTTCGGCGCCGCCGTCGCGACGATGTCCGCGACCTCACGGCCGCGCAGGTTGGTGCCGAAGTCGCCCTGGGCGTACTGGCCGAGCCGCTCGACGAACGGCCCCAGGCAGGGGTTGCCCACCTGGTCGTAGCAGGGGTCGTCGAGGTCGAACCGCTCCTCGACGGCGGCGATCTGCGCGGGCGTGGCGACCTTGTCACCGAAGAACGCCTGGGCGGGGTTGCCGTTGAGCTGGATGGCCACCGTCGTGAGCAGGTGCAGCAGGAGCATCACGAGCAGCAGCGTGCCGACCGCCTGGACGGCACGGCGGAGGATGTAGCGCCCCATGGGGTCCTTCCGGGGGGTATGGGGTGCCCGGCCCGGGGCGGCTCTGGTGCCGTCCCGGGCCGGTGCGGTGGTTCGTTACGCCGTGATCTCGATCGCGCGCAGGATCGGCGCCCCCGAGAACGGGTTGAGGACGACGTTGTCCAGGCGCTCGCTGTAGTACGTGGCGCTGAAGCTCCAGCGGAACGGGATCGTCGGGAACTCCTCGGCGAGGATCTGCTCGGCCTCCTGGTAGAGGGCGACCGACTCGTCGAGCGACGGGGCGGCGGCCGCCTCGTCGAGCTTGTCCTCGAACTCCTCGCTGTACCAGCCGAACTGGCTGTCCTCCTCCGAGCCCGCGGCATAGAAGCTGAGGTAGTTCTCGTTGAGCGGGTAGTCGGGGAACCAATTGTTCCGAAACGCGCCGTCGAAGCCCTGGGCGGAACGGGTCGAGAAGTAGTCGCTGCTCGGCAGGATGTCCAGCTCGTACGGGATGCCGAGCACCTCCTCGATGGAGTTGCCGATCGCCGTGAAGTACTCGACCTCCGCGTCGTCGTCACCCAGGCTGATCTGCAGCTTCTCGCCCTCGGGCCAGCCGCCGGCCTGCTCGAGGGCCGCCTTGGCCGCCTCGGGGTCGTAGACGCACCACTCGCACGTGCCCGCCTCGCCGCCGGGTACGCCGCCCGGGACGACCCACGAGTCCGCGGGGGTGGCCTGGCCGCTGCCGAGCGAGGAGATGATGCCCTCGCGGTCGATGGCCATGGAGATCGCCTTGCGGAACTCGACGTCCTGCCACGGGCCGTCCGTGTACAGCGAGAAGCCCAGGTAGGTCAGCGCCGCGCCCGGCGCCTCGACGTACCGCTGGGACAGCTCCGGGTCGTTCTTCGCGGCCTCGACCTCGGCGGTCGGCGGGAACGACAGGTCGATCTCGTCGGCCTGGAAGTCGGCCCAGCTCGCGGTCTCGCCGGCGGCGTACTCCGTCCAGTGGATGGCGTCGTAGCCCGGCGTCTCCTCGAGCGGGTAGTCCTCCCACCGCTCGGCGGTCAGCTCCTGGCTCTGCTGCCACTCGGTCACCCGGAAGGGCCCGTTGCCGATGGGCTGCGTGGAGCACTTCTCGACGTCGTCCAGGCACTCCTGGGCGATCGGGAAGAAGCCGGTGTAGCCGAGCATGGTCGCGAAGCCGGCGAACGGCGAGCTCAGCGTGACCTCGAGCGTCAGGTCGTCGGTGACCTCGACGCCCGACAGCTCGTCGGCGGCGCCCGGCGCGGTGATGTTGCCGTCGTCGTCCGTCTCGGGCTGCATCTCGTCGTAGCCCTCGATGATGCTGAAGAAGTAGTTGCTGTACAGGCCGTTGTCGCCGTCGGCCGTGTAGTTCCAGGAACGGGCGAACGCGGCGGCGTCGACGGGCTCGCCGTTCTGGAAGGTGAGGTCCGGCTTGATCGTGATGGTCCAGACCGTGTTGTCGTCGTTGGGCTCGATGGACTCGGCCACGTAGTTGTACGGCTCGGTGGTCTCGGGGTCGTACCGGACCAGTCCGTCGTACACCACGTCGAGGACGCTGATCGGGTCGTAGGACCCGGCGTCACCGGGGAACAGCGTGTCCATGTCCTGGCTGATCCAGGTCTCCAGCGTGACCGGACCGGCGTCGTCGTCGGTGTCGCTCGGGCTGCACCCGGCGACGGTCAGGGCCACCGCTGCCGCCCCCGCGGCGAAGGTGGCGATGCGTGCTTGCCTCACTGATTGCCTCCCAGGTCGGTCCCCTGCCCACGGGCAGGGGAGATGTGGACCATATCGCCGCCGGAGCGGCACCGCCTGGAAATTCGTGTTAATCGTCTGTAACGATTGCCCCGGTCTCTCTTCCGTGCGGCGCGCGGTCGCGCCGCACGGAAGAGAGAGCTGCTCAGCAGGCGCTCAGCAGGGACCGAGGTCCCGCCAGGGACCCCACGGCGTGCCCGACGGCACCTGGTTGCGGCTGTACCACTGCGCGGTCCACCGGTGACCGTCGTGCACCACCGTCTCGCCGCCCTCGTACACCGCCGACGCGGTCCACGCAGGGAACGTGCCCGCCGCGCAGACCTGCGGCGCACCGACCTCGGCCCACGGGCCCCACGGCGAGGCCCCCGGCACCTGGCCGCGCGTCCACCACAGCGCCGTGAACACCGCGCCGTCGTGGCTCACCCGGTCGGCCGCGGTGTAGACCGTGCCGGCCGACCAGGACGGCACGGACGGCGCCGTCGGCCCGACGAGCTGCCCCACGCCCCAGCGGGCCGTCGACTGGTAGCCCGCGCCCGTCGGGTCGGCCCAGTTGCGCACCGCGGTGCGTGCGCCGTCCGCGGCGTCGTTGACCTGGAAGTCCAGGCCGTGGAACGTGCCCTCGCCGCCGTACTCCAGCAGGTCGACCGCCAGCTCGACCCGGTACCCGTCGTCCGTCGGTGTCGCCGCGCTCGTCACGCGGGCGCGCTGCGCCGCCTCGTCGCCCGTGCCGAACGACACCGCGTTCTCCGCCGAGACGCGGATCTGCGTGTCGTCCGCCCGGTACCCGCCGTTCTTCGCGTTGCCGCCGTCCACGTAGACCTCCAGGGAGTCCTGGACCCACGGGTCGGAGCCGGACACGTCGACCACCGGGTCGGCGACGTCGGCCAGCACGTACAGCGTGTCGCCCGCCCACAGGGTGCGGACCGTCGCGACGGCGCCGCCCGAGCCCTCGACCTCCTTCTCGGTGGTCACCGCGGGGCCCGCGGACTCCCACACCTCGTCGACGTCGCCGTCGACCTCCGGCGCCGTCGCCGCCTGGGCGACCTCGACGTACGACAGCTCCTCGACGAGCGTCAGCGTGCCCAGCGCTCCGGGCGAGTTCCACCCCGCGGTCTCGCCGCCGCTCGTCACCCGGACGTCGAGGTCCGCGGTCGCACCCTGCTCCAGCGTGGCGGGCAGGTGCGCGACGACGTCGTAGCCGCCCTCCCGCTCGGTCACCACCGCACCGTCGGCGCCCGCCGCACGGTCGACCGTGAGCTCCGCGTCGCCCAGCACCAGCGTCACCGCGTCGCCGGCGCCCGCCGCGGCGTCGTCCACCGTGACGTACGCCGTGAGGTGGTCCGGTGCCCAGCGGAGCTGGAAGCCGGCCTCGCCGCCGTCCGGCGTCGCGAAGGCGTGCAGGGGCAGACGGTCCCACACCGGCGACGACGTCGCCTGCGCGTCCAGCGGCACGTCGCCCGCGAACACGTTCGCCGTCCGCAGCCGGTCGGGCAGCTCGCCGCCCGCCGCGCCGTGGTAGGCGGGCTTGGCCTGGAACCGGTCGTCGAACAGCAGGGGGGCGCCGCTGTCCACGCGCCACGACCGCCCGTCGGTCAGGCCCCACACCGTCACGCTGAACAGGTCGTCCGCGTGCGCGCGGAACACGTCGAACGCGTCCCGGTAGTAGTAGCCCTGGTCGATCAGGCGGGCCTGCGTCACCGGCGTGCCCGTCGTGACGTCGAGCTCCGTGACCGCCTGTGTCACGGGCAGGTCCGCGAACCGCGCCAGCGCGCCCTCCAGCGCACCGACCGGCATCGCGAGCGACACGTGGAACTGGTGGCCCACGCCGTCCAGCGGCACGCCACGCTCCAGCAGCCGCTCCACCAGCGCGAGGTACCGGTCCTGCTTGCCGCCCTGCTCGGTGTTGTAGTCGTTGATGAACAGGGCCACCGGGCGCTCGGCGCCTGGCGCCGCGTACGTCTCGTTGAACGCCTCGTCGGCGTACGCGAACGCGAGGTCGACGAAGTCCTCGCCCAGCACGCGGAACCACTCGCTGCGGCGCAGGCCGTCCGGGTTCTCGGCGCCGTCGGACACGACCTCGTTGACGACGTCGAACGCGACCAGCGGGTTGGTGTCCGAGCCGAACGGGCCGTAGTCCGCCGCCAGGTTCTCCGCGACGCCGAAGACGTGGTCGCGCAGGCGCTCGCGGAGCACGGCGCGGCCCGCCTCGTCCGCGGTCAGCGGCTCGCCGGCGTCGTCCTGGAAGAACCACTCGGGCGTCTGGCTGTGCCAGACGAGCACGTGGCCGTAGACGCCGAGGTCGTTCTCCTGCGCGAAGTCCATGAGCGCCGTGGCCTCGGGGTGCCTGCGCAGGGTGCGGTCCTCGTCGTACCAGGCCTCGGGCTTCATGTGGTTCTCGGGCGTGATCTGCCCGAAGTGCCGGTCGAGCAGCTGCGCGGCCGCGCTCGTCGTCTCCCGGCTGTCGATCGCGACGCCGACCGGGAAGTCGACGGTGTCCTGCAGCGGGGTGAGGTCCTCCACGAGCGGCGGCTCGGGCTCGGCCACCACGATGTCGTCGATCAGCCAGTCGCTGGTGTTGCCGCCGCTGTAGGCGGTCTCGAGGTACAGCAGGGCGCTGTCGTGCTCCGGCATCGTGAACGACGCCTCGACCCGGGTCCATCCGGTGCTGGTGAGACCCGTGAGCTGGGCGAGCGTGGAGAAGCTCTGCGCGCCGTCCGTGGTGGCGGCGAGGCTCAGCCAGACGTCGCCCGGTGTCTGTCCCTCGGCGAACCGGATCCACGCCGAGACGTCGTAGGCCGTGCCCGCCCGCAGCACGCCGGTGACGTCGCGGCCGATGCCGTCGCCGGTCACCGCCCGGCCGGTGAGCGCGGCCGAGTACGTGCTCTCGTGCGCGTCGGTGTCGGTGACCTCGAGCTTGAGGTCCGCGGACTCCGAGCCGTACCGCGGCTCCCAGCCGCCGAGCGTGCCGTCCTCGAAGTCGGTGCTGATCACCGCGTCCGTCGGTGCGGCGGGCGTGCCCGCCGGCAGGGTGAACCGCCAGCCGTCGGCGAGGCGCTCGGTGACGACCGTCCGCACGGCGGCCAGCGTGCCGGCGCGGTCGCCGCCGCCGTCGTGCGCGAGGACGAGCTCGCCCGGGACCATCGCGGCGCGCAGGTTGGCCGTGAGGGTCGGCACGTCCTGCGTCTCCCAGTCGGCGATCGTGTTCCGCACGGCCAGCGGCTGCATGCCGAGCTCGACGGCGACCTCGGGGGTCACCCCCCACGAGCCGTTCGGCGCGCGCCAGAACGGGACGGGGTGGTCGGGGTCGCCGAGGGCCTCGCGGATGATGCCGAGGTTCTCGACCATGTCGGCACGCACCTGGTCGGCGGTCCACGAGCCCATGTCGGCGTAGCCCGTGGAGTGGTTGCACAGCACGTGACCGTCGGCGACGATCCGGCGCAGGATGTCGGCGCCGCCGTCGGCCTCGATGTTCTGCCCGATCACGCAGAACACGGCGGTGAGATCGTGCTCGGCGAGGAAGTCGAGCAGCGCGGGGGTGGTGCCGGGGTTCGGCCCGTCGTCGAACGTGAGGGCGGAGACGTCGCCCGTGCCCTGCGCGGCGTACACCGGCGTGGGGACCGGGTCGACGGCACCGCCCGGGACGACGTCGTCGGCCGCCGCGGGGGTCGCGAGGAGGCCCGTCGCGACGAGCGCCGCGACGCCGAGGCTCGCGGTGGCGCCCCTTGCTAAACGATTTCTGAACGGCGCGGATCGCGGAGTGAAACGATTTCTACGACGCATGCTGCGCTCCCTTGCGCGGTGTGGTGCGGGGATCTCTTCCGGTGCGTGCGCCGGGGCGACGGTGCCACGGCGGACGTAGGAGCAGCGTAGCCAGACATGCGCGGGGCGTCGAGATGCCGGGACCGGCCGACCTCGACGTGGCCGGCCGGTCCCTCGACGTCGGTCAGGAGCCTGTCAGC
The DNA here is from genome assembly GCF_013004695.1 of Promicromonospora citrea. Lineage (GTDB taxonomy): Bacteria > Actinomycetota > Actinomycetes > Actinomycetales > Cellulomonadaceae > Promicromonospora > Promicromonospora citrea. The sequence goes on along the minus strand of NZ_JABEMG010000026.1, from coordinate 22,455 downwards.
TCCGTGACCGCGCCCTGGGCGATGCGGAGCCGGCGCCTGGCCCGGCGGGCGACGACCGAGTCGTGCGTGACCAGCACCGTCGTCAGGCCCTGCTCCTTCCACAGGCCCTCGATGAGGTCGACGATCTCGTCGCGGGTCTCCTCGTCGAGGTTGCCCGTCGGTTCGTCGGCCAGGAGCACCTTCGGGTCCTTGACCAGCGCCCGCGCGATCGCGACGCGCTGTTGCTGACCGCCGGAGAGCTCGCCCGGCAGGTGGTCGCCGCGGTCACCGAGACCCACGGACTCGAGCGCGGCCTGTGCTCGGGACGCCCTGCTCTGCCGCGGCACCCGCCCGGGGACGAGCGCCGTCTCGACGTTCTCCAGCGCCGTGAGCGTCGGGATCAGGTTGAAGTTCTGGAACACGAAGCCGATGGTGCGGCCGCGGGTGGCGGTGAGCTCGGCGTCCGTCATGGACGCGAGGTCGGTGCCGTCGAGCGAGACGGCGCCGGACGTCGGGCGGTCGAGCCCACCCAGCATCTGCAGCAGGGTGGACTTCCCGCCGCCGGTCGGCCCCTGCACGGCGACGAGCTCGCCCTCGCCGATGGTCAGCGACACGCCGCGCAGCGCGCGCACCACGCGCTTGCCCTGGCGGTACGTCTTGGTCAGGTCGTGGAGCTGGTACATGTCTGCCTTCTTCGTCGTGGTGTCGCCGGGAACGGTGGTGTCAGGCCAGGGAACGGAAGGCCTCGACGGGGCGCAGCCGCGCGGCGCGCCGTCCGCCGGCGACCCCCGCGAGCAGCCCGCCCAGCACCGCGAGGCCGATCGCCGCGAGCACGATCCACGGGCTGACCGGGGCACGGAGCACGACGTCGACGGCGGTGCCGGCGGCGTCGGCCAGGCCGGCGAGGCCCAGGCGCGCGAGCGCGGCCGCGAGCACGCCGCAGTAGGTGTCGCCCGCGCCCGTGGTGTCGACGGCGTCGACCCGCGCGGCCGGGACGCGGACCGGGTCGGTGTCCCGGCGCACGACGAGGCTGCCCTCGGCACCCAGCGTGACGACGACGGCGGGCACCCGGGCGAGCAGCGCCGCAGCGAGGTCCTCCGGGGTCCCGGCGGCTCCCGCGAGGTCCGCCGCCTCGTGCTCGTTGACCACGAGCACGTCGACCTCGCGCCACAGCGCGTCGGGCAGCTCGCGCGACGGCGCCGCGTTGAGCACGAACAGCGCACCCTGGCGGCGTTCGACCGCCGCGGCGGTCACGGTGCCGAGCGGGATCTCGAGCTGCGCGAGCACGACGTCGGCCGCGGCGACCCGCCGGGCCTGCGCCGCGCCCACCCGCACGCGCGAGTTGGCTCCCGGCGCGACGACGATCGCGTTCTCGCCGTCGGGCGAGACGGTGATGAGCGCCGTGCCGGTCGGGGCGTCGACCCGGTCGACCGTCTCGGTGCGCACGCCCGCGCCCTCGAGCGAGGCGAGCAGGAGGTCGGCGGACTCGTCCCGGCCGAGCGCGCCGACGAAGGTCGTGCCCGCTCCCCCGGCGCGCGCCGCGGCGACGGCCTGGTTGGCCCCCTTGCCGCCCGGCGTACGGCGCAGGTTTCCGCCGAGGATGGTCTCGCCGCCCGCGGGGTGGCGCGGCACGTCGACCACGAGGTCGACGTTCGCCGAGCCGACGACCACGACGGTCCCCGTCATGACGCACCTCCCGCCAGCGCGACGGTCCGCGCCGCGAGGTCGGCGATGCGCTGCTCGCCACCCGGCAGCGAGGTCGCGATGCGCCCGTCGAGGGGCGCGGTCCACCGCTCGCCGATCGCGTCGGGCGCCAGCGCGCCCACGACGCCGCCCACGGTCGCCGCGGCGGAGTCGGTGTCCCAGCCCGCCGTCACGGCGATCGCGACGCTCGGGCCGAACACGCCCCGGCCCACCGTGAGCGCGAACGCGACGACGGCGGCGTTGTTGAGGGTGTGCACCCAGTGCAGGTGCCCGTACGCCTCGTGGATCCGGTCCAGGCCCGCGCGGACGGCGGGCTCCGAGCCGTCGCACTCCCGGCCGAGCGACCGGCCGAGCGCGACGGCGGCGGCCAGGCCGCTGTCCGCGGGCACGGCGGCGGAGGCGGCGTCGAGCACCTGCTCCACGTCGTCGGCGACGACCGCGGCCGCCGCGAGGCCGGCGGCCCAGGTGGCACCCCAGATCCCGTCACCGGTGTGGCTCAGACGGGCGTCGGTCCAGGCCAGGCGGGCCGCGCCGGGCACGTCCCCCGGGGAGACCCAACCGAGCAGGTCGGTGCGGATGAGCGCGCCGATCCACTCGCGGAACGGGTTGTGGTGCGTCGCGGTCTCGGGCACGGGCCGCGCGTCGAGGATGTTGCGGTAGGCGACCCGCTCGGCGGTGAACGTGCGCCCGGCGGGGAGGTTGTCCAGCCAGAGCTGCGCGACGTCGTCCGTCGTGAACGCGCGCCCGTGCTTCTCGAGCAGGGCCAGGGCGAGGATCGGGTAGTTGAGGTCGTCGTCCTCGGGCATGCCCGCGATGTTCTCCTCGAGCGACGTCGGCGCCGAGCGGCGGTTCCACGGCCAGCGGGCGGCGACGTCGTCGGGCAGACCGACCGCGGTGAAGTACCGGTCGAGCGGCCAGCGGCCCGTCGCGCGCAGGATCTCCTCGATGCCCGCGCGCGGGATCTTCTCGACGGGCTTGCCGAGCAGGCAGCCGGCGGCGCGGCCGAGCCAGGCGCCCTCGACGCGGGCGGCGTAGGACGCGGGGGCTGCCGGGAGGGCGGGGGCGGGCGGGAGCAGCGCCTCGGCCTCGGCCCAGGTCGCCGGCCCGGGCGTGCCGGGGATCGCGTCCAGCTCGTCCAGCAGCTCGCGGGCCAGCGCCCGCAGCGGCGGGGTCGCCGGCTCGGCGCCCGCGCCGCTCACCGCGGGTACCGGGTCGCCGCCCGCCGCGACCCAGCGGTCGCGGACAGCGGCGACGTCCTTGCCCTCGGCCGCCGACTGCACGAGCTCGTGGGCGAGCAGGTCCTCGGGCTGGGCCCAGGTCAGCCTCACGATCCCACCTGCACCGCGTCGAGCACCTTCAGGCGGGCGGTGGCGCGGTCCCGGTCGGCGGCCAGGATGTCCGCGGCGGCCGACGCCATGAGGCGGCCGGTCTCGCGGACGTCCATCCTGCTCGCGGTCTCCACCTCGTCGAGCCACTCCGCGGGCACCACGTCGCTGCCGCCGAGCCCGGCCGCGACGGCGCCCGCCATCACGGCGATCGAGTCGGCGTCGCGGCCGTAGTTCACGGCGGCGAGCACGGCGCCGCGGTAGTCGCCGCGGTGCGCGAGCAGCAGGCCGAGCGCGACCGGCAGCTCCTCGATCGACTTGGTGCGCGACGGACGGCGCGCGTCCATCGACATCTGCCGGTACTCGGGGCCCACCGAGTCGAAGGGCGCGACGACCTCGCGCACGAGCCGCGCGACCCGGCGCTCCTCGTCGTCGGTCGTCGGCGGCTCGGGCCAGCCGGACGCGGCGTCCACCACGGCCCGCAGCGCGGCGGCCGTCCCGTCGTGCGCGACGTCGAGCGCCGCGGCCACGACGTCGTCCAGCGTGGCGCCGGGGGTGACCGACGCCGCGACCATGGCCGCGAAGACGCCGGCCGCCTCGCGGCCGTAGCTGGACTGGTGCGCGCCGGCGAGGTCGATGGCCTCCGCGTACGCGCCGCGCGGGTCGCCCGCGTTGGCGAGGCCGACCGGCGGCACGTACATCGCCGCGCCGCAGTTGACCACGTTGCCGACACCGGCCTCGCGCGGGTCCACGTGCCCGTAGTGCAGGCGTGCGACGAGCCACTTCTCCGCGAGGAACACCCGCTGCAGCAGCAGCGCCGTCGACTCCAGCTCGGGGATCCACCGCGGCTCGCCGATCATCAGCGGCACGAGGTCCTCGGCCACGGCGTACGCGTCGAGGTGCGCGCGCCGCTTGGCGTACACCTCGACGAGCGCCCGCGTCATGAGGGTGTCGTCCGTGATGTGCCCGTCGCCCTTGTGGTACGGGGCGATGGGGCGGGCGTCGCGCCAGTTGGGGTACCAGGGCCCGACGACGCCGCGCACGCGGCCCCCGTGCCGCTCCTCGATCTGCTCCGGCGTCCAGCCCTCGGTGGCGCCACCGAGGGCGTCGCCCACGGCCGCCCCGGTGATCACGGCCACCGCCCGGTCCTCCAACCAGCTCACGGCTGCTCTCCCCTCGTCGTTCCTGTGTGGTCGTGCGTCAGTGACGGCAGGTCACTGCGTGATCTCGTCCCACCCGCTGGTGAGCTGGTCGGCGAGCTGTGCGTCGTCGATCTCCTGCGCCAGGTAGCGCTGGTAGGCCGGCGTCGCCACCGTGTCCTTCCACTGCGCGTACGAGTCGGCGAACAGGTACGGCGCCGCGGTGAAGTGCTGGCCGGAGGCGAGGATCGTGCTCCAGCCGTTCTCGTCGCCCAGCTTCTCGGTGAGGGCCTCCTGCGCCGACGTCGTCGCCGGGATGAGGGCGTCCGCCTCGTTCAGCGCGGCGAGGTGCTCCGTCCGGGTGAAGAACTCGATGAACTCGGCCGACTCCTCGACGTGCTCCGAGTCGATGTTCACCGAGAGCGTCTGCGGGTTGGCGGCCTGCTGCGGGCCCTCGGGGCCTTCGAGCGGGGGCAGCGCCACCCAGTCGAGGTCCTCGGGCGCGTCCTTGGCGATGTTCGCGGCCTGGTAGGAGCCCTGCACGGTCATCGCCGTCTGGCCCGCGTAGAAGGACGCGATGGCCTCGCCGCCCGACTGGGTCAGGGTCACCGGCAGGATCGACTCGTCCTCGTAGGCCATCGCGTGCACGAGCTCGGGCAGGGCCATCTCGCCCTCGCCGACGGTGAGGTCGGCGTCCTCGCCGGTGCCGGAGATGTACGTGCCGCCGAACGCCGGCGCGAGCGCCATGAACGCGGCGGTCGGGCTCGACAGGCCCCAGCCGAGGCCGTAGACGTCGCCCTTCGTGGTCGCCTGCGCGATCTCGCGCAGCTCGTCCCACGTCATGGTGTCGCCCGTCGGGATCTCGACGCCCGCGTCCTCGAGCAGCGTGCGGTTGGCGAACACGACGTACGACTGCAGCTCGGTCGGGTACGCGACGACCTGGTCGTCGACCGTCACGGAGTCCAGGACGCCCTCGGGGATGTCCGCGCGGCGCTCGTCCGACATGAGGTCGGTGAGGTCGGCGAGGTAGCCGTCACGCGCGAAGGACACGATGCTCGCGGCCTCGTAGTGGATGATGTCCGGCGCGGCGCCGCCGTTGAACTGCGTGATGAGCTTGTCGTAGACGCCGTCCCAGCCCGCCGGGACGATCTCGACCTGGACGTCGGGGTTGGCCTCGTTCCAGTCGTCGACGATCGACTCGGTCGCGGCGATGGCGGCCGGCTGGTCGGACAGGGCCTGGAACTTCAGGGTCACCGGACCGCCGTCCCCCGAGCCGCCGCTGCCGCAGGCGGCCAGGGCCAGGCTGGTGGTCGTGAGGCATGCGGCGATGAACACTCCACGAGACTTCATGGGTCTACCTTTCGTCGGGTGGGCGGTCATCCCTTGACCGCCCCGGCCATGAGGCCGCCGGTGAGCTTCCTCTGCATGATCGAGAAGAAGACGATGCTGGGGATCGCGGCGAGCACGGAGCCCGCGGCGAGGGGGCCGAGCGCGACCTTGCCCTCGCCGCCGATGAAGGTCGACAGCGTGATGGGCAGGGTGTAGTTCTCGGGCGACTGGAGCAGCACGAGCGCGAAGAAGAACTCGTTCCACGAGGAGACGAAGCTGAACATCGCCGTGGCGACGACGCCCGGCGCGAGCAGCGGGAAGACGATGCGGCGCAGCACCTCCAGGCGGCTCGCGCCGTCCATCGACCCGGCCTCCTCGAGCTCGACGGGGATGCCCGCCACGTACCCCTGCAGCATCCACAGCGCGAACGGCAGGGTGTAGGTGGTGTGCACGAGGATCAGGCCGACGAGGCTGTCGGTCAGGCCGATGGTCCGCAGCACGAGGAACAGCGGCAGGATCACGAGGATCACGGGGAACACCTGGCTGACCAGGATCCAGCCGACGCCGGCCGCGCGGACCGCGCCCTTGAGCCGCGCGAGCACGTACGACGCGGGCAGCGCGATGAGGACGACCAGCGCGGTGGACGCGAGCGCCACGATCACGCTGTTGCCCGCCGAGCTGACGAGCCCCTGCCGCGCGAGGGCGTCCGCGTAGTTCTCCCAGTGCCACTCCTGCGGCACCAGGTTCACCACGAGCGAGTTGAGCTCGGCGGACGACTTCACGGAGGCCGAGACGAGCCAGAGCAGCGGGAAGCCGAGGAACAGGATGTAGGCGGCCAGCGCCAGGTACTGGGCGGGACGGACGAGTGCGCGCACGGGATCAGCCCTTCCTCTCGGCGCGGTCCTCGCGCAGCTGGGTCCGCAGGTAGAGCGTCAGGAGCACGACGACGACCACGACGAGCACCACGCCCATCGCCGCCGCGTACCCGATGTTGCGGTTCTTGAAGGCCTCGAGGTACGTGAACAGCATCGGCAGCATCGTGCGGCCGCCGGGGCCGCCCTCCGTGAGCACGTAGACCAGCGAGAACGAGTTGAAGTTCCAGATGAAGTTCAGCGACGTGATCGAGGCGACGATGGGCCGCAGGCTCGGCAGCGTGACGGCGGTGAACCGGCGCCACGCGTTCGCGCCGTCCATCGCGGCGGCCTCGTTGAGCTCGGTCGGGATCTGCTGCAGCCCGGCCAGGAGGGTCACCGTCGTCTGCGGCATGCCCACCCAGACGCCGACGACGATCACGGCGGGCAGCGCCGTGGAGAAGTCCGCGAGCCAGTTGATGTCGTCCGGCAGGCCCACCGCGCCGAGCGCCGCGTTGAGCGGGCCCGCGTTGGGCGAGTAGATCATCTTCCACATGATCGCCACGACGACGGGCGGCATCGCCCACGGGATCAGCGCCAGCACACGGGTCAGGCCCTGCAGGCGCAGCCCGGAGTTCAGCAGCAGCGCCAGGCCCAGCGCCGCGACGAGCTGGAGCACCGTGACCGACACGGCCCACACGAGGCCGATGCGGAACGACTCCCAGAAGAACGAGTTGCCCGCGAGGCGCACGAAGTTGTCGACGCCGACGAACGCGTACTCGGGGCGCCGCACGAGCTCGGCGTCGGTGAACGCGAGCAGCACGCCGATGAGCAGCGGCGCCACCGACAGCACGAGGATCGGCAGCAGCGACGGGAGGACGAGCGCCGCCGCCTCACGGCGTCGGGCGCGCTCCATGCCGCTCGCGGCGCGGCGGCGCGCCCGCGGTGGCCGGGGCGGGTCGAGGACGGTCATCGTGCGCTCTTCTCCTTCGAGGCGACGGCGGTGGACTCGCGGACGACGAGGTGCGGGCCGACGGCGGCCTGCTGGACGGGCTCGGCGCCGTCGCCGACCCGGTCGAGCACGAGCAGGGCGGCGAGGCGGCCGCGCTCGGCGGACCCGAGCGAGACGCTGGTGAGGCCGGGCCGGAAGACCTTGCCGATCTCGGTGTCGTCCATGCCGGTGACGGCGAGGTCGCCCGGGACGGTGAGCCCGAGCTCGCCCGCCGCGCGGATCACACCGATCGCGAGCAGGTCGTTGGCGGCCACGACGGCGTCGAGGCCACCGCGCGCCAGCAGGCGCCGGCCCGCCTCGAGGCCCGCCGTGACGGTGAAGTCGTCGGCCCGCTCCGTCTCCGCGTGCTCGCCCGCGAAGGCCGGGTCGGCCGTCGCGGCGTCGAACCCGCGCTGGCGGGCCGCGCCCGGCGTCGTGTCGAGCGGGCCGTTGACGAAGCCGAGCCGGCGCCGGCCGATCTCCAGCAGGTGCGCGACGGCCAGGCCGATGCCCGCCGCCGAGTCGGTGGACACCGAGTCGATCCCGTCGAGCGGCCGGCCGATGACGACGACGGGAACGGGCGCCTGCCGGATCGCCTCGACCAGGGTGTCGTCGGTGCGCAGCGGGCTCACGACGAGGCCGTCGACGAACCCGCTGCCCAGGCTGCGGACCAGGTCGACGGTCGAGGCGACGGTCTGGCCCGTCGACATGACGACCACCCGGTACCCGTGCGGCGCGAGCACCTCGTGGATCGCGGTGAGCATCTCGACGTACACGGGGTTGCCGATGTCGGCGACGGCGAACGCGACCTGGAACGTGCGCTTCATGCGCAGCGAGCGGCCGGTCGCGTCGGGGCTGTACCCGAGCTCCGCCGCGGCGGCGCGCACGCGCTCGACCATCGCCGGGCTGGCCCCGGTGCCGTGCAGCGCGCGCGACGTGGAGGCGAGCGAGACCCCGGCGCGCTCGGCCACCTGGATCAGGGTGGCACGTGATGACGACACTGTCGCTCCTTGCGGGACGGGCTGGTACGGCCGGGCTGGAAACGTTTCCAGATTCGACCCTCGATCATCCTGGAAACGTTTCCGGGGTGATGTGCGTCATCCTGGCACCGGCGTCGCGAGGACGTCAAGCGCGGCGTCGCACCAGGGCCGTGACCAGCGACGCGACCGCGACCGCCACGCACAGCGCCGCGGTGGCGAGCAGCCCGGCGGGGAACCCCGCGCCCGCCGCGACCAGCCCGACGACGAGCGACCCGAACCCGGTCCCCGCGTCGAACCCGATGTTCCAGACGGCGCTCGCCAGGGACCGTGCCCGGTCGGGCACCGCCGCGAAGGCCGCGACGAGGGTCAGGTTCTGCAGGCTGCCGTACGCGACGCCGACGAGCGTCATGCCGCCGACCAGCCCGGCGGCCCCCGGCCCGGAGCCGCTCACCGACCACGCGCACAGCGCGAGGCCCGCTGCGCACACCACGAGCAGCGGGGCGACGAACGGGCGCGGCCCGTACCGGTCGGCGAGCCCGCCGGCCAGCCAGCGGGACAGCGCGGCGGCGGCCGTCAGCCCGAACAGGCCCGCGGCCGCCGCGACGGCGCCCTGCCCGAGCTGGGGTGCGAACGTCAGGAGGGCGCCGCCCGGCGTCGTCACGGCGAGCAGCACCACCGACGGCAGCACGAGGGCGAGCAGGACGCGGCCGCGCGACGCGGGTGCGTCGGGACGCCCGGGCGGGGCGTCGGCCGCGTCCAGCCGCCGGCCCAGCGCCGCCGCGAACGGCACCGCCAGGGCGGGCAGGGCTCCCGCGACGAGCACCACCCGGAAGTCCACGTTCCCGGCGACCCACGCCGCACCGGGCGTGAACAGCAGCTGCGGGGCGGCGACCGCGAGCCCGTACACGCCGATGGCCCGGCCCCTGCGCGCGGCCTCGACGAGCTCGGCGACCGCCGTCGCGCCGCACACCGTGAGGATCGCGAACCCCGCGCCGCGCACGGCCGAGACCGCGAGGATCCACGGCAGCGCGTCGGTGAGCACCAGCGCGAGCGGCGGCAGGCCGAGCAGGAGCACGCCCGCCGTCAGGGTCGTGCGCCAGCCCAGCCGGCGCAGCGACCAGGGCACGGCGGTCTGGCACAGCACCGTCGAGAGCATGAGGACCGCGTTGACCAGCCCGGCCCCGCCCTCGTCCGCGCCGCCGCGCACGGCCAGCAGCGGGGCCGTCGGCAGCAGCAGCGCGTACCCGGCGAAGCCGAGCAGCGACAGGCAGACGAGTGCGGGCATGCCGGGGACCCGCAGGACCGGCGGACCGGGGTGAGGAGTGCGGTTCACGGGCGCTCGGCTGCCGCCCACCGGAAGGCGTTGACCAGGCGGTATCCCCCGTCGGGGCGGCGGAACGGGGCCGCGGCCGCGACGATCACGGGGCCCAGCTCGTCGACCGTCGAGGCCTCCTCGCCGAACAGGATCCCGCGCACCAGGTCCGTCTCGTCGCGCACGTCCCACGGCACCGACGTGAGGCCGCTGTCGAGCACCCGCCAGCCGGCGTCCGCCAGCAGCGCGGCGAGGCCGCCGGGCACGCGCAGGGGGCTCTCCTCCGGCCGGTCGTCCGGCTCGTCGCCGTCCGCCTCCGCGAGCGCCGCGTCGAGCGCGTCCAGGTCGTTGCGGGACCGCTCGGCCCAGCCGGCCAGGCCGAGCACGCCGCCGGGTGCCAGCACGCGGGCGGCCTCGGCGAGGGCGTCGTCGGTCTCCGCGGCGAACTGCAGGGCGTTGACGGCGAGCACGGCGTCGAACCGGCCGTCGTCGTAGGGCAGGTGCTCGGCGTCGCCGCGGCGTACCTCGGCACCGGCCGCGCGGGCCCGGGCGAGCTCGACCATGCGGGCCGCCGGGTCGACGCCGCTCGCGCGCACCCCGAGGTCCTGCAGGTGCTCGAGCAGCTCGCCGCTGCCGCAGCCGACGTCGAGCACGCGGGAGCCCGTGCCGACGCGGGCGGCGCGCAGGAGCGGCTCCCAGACGGGTCGCGCGAACGTCCCCCAGTACCGCCCCCAGTCGTCGGCGACGGCGGACCAGGGGTCTGTGGGCATGCCGCCGAGACTAACCCAGGGACTGCGCGAGGTCGCGGAGGACGGCGACGACCACCGCGGCGCCGGGCGTCCGGTCGGCGCGGGTCACGGCGACGGCGCTGCGGCCGAGCCATGCGGGATCGTCGACGGGCACGGTGACGACGTCGGGCGGCGCCGCCGGTACCGCGATCTCGGGCAGCGTGGTGATCCCGAGCCCGGCCGCGACGAGCCCGAGCCGCGCGTTCCACTCGCGCGCGGTGTACGCGACGCGCGGGGCCGGGAGCGTGGGCCACGCGCCGAACTGCGGGTCGCCGCTCAGGCCGGTGCCGACCACCCAGTCCTCGTCGGCGAGCTCTGCCACGTCGACGCGGTCCCGCCCGGCGAACCGGTGGTCGCGCCCGACCGCGACGAGCGCGCGGCCGTCGACGAGCCGCTCGGCGCGCAGGTCGTCGAGGTCGTAGGCGGGCAGGTCGGGGCCGACGGCGACGACCGCGACGTCGACCCTGCCCGCGCGCAGCCGGCGCAGGAGGGTCGGGGTGGACGCCTCGTGCAGGTCGACGGTCAGCCCGGGGTGCCGTGCGCGCACCGCCGCGACGGCGCGGGGTGCGAGCACCCAGGTCGCGGTCGGGAAGGCGCCGAGCACCACGCGCCCGGCGAGCCGGTCGGCGAGCCGCGCGAGGTCGGTGGGCACGGCGTCGATCTCGGCGAGCGCGGCGGTGGCGCGGCGGGCGACCCGCTCCCCCGCGGGCGTGGCGGCGACGCCGCGGGCGCCGCGGACGAACAGGGGCACGCCCGCTGCGGCCTCGGCGGCGGCGACCTGGCGGGAGACGGCGGACTGGGTGTATCCGAGCAGGTCGGCGGCCGCGGTGAAGGAGCCCGTGGCGACCACGGCCTGGACCACGCGCAGGGCGGTGACGGTGAGCTCGGCCACGGGGCCATCATGGCCCATGCCGGTGTCGCATGTCTCGTGTGCGGAAGAGTCGCTGGTGGAATGGCTCGCGGCGGCGCAGGGTGGAGAGCATGAACACCACACCCACGATCTGGTTCGTCACCGGCGCCGCCAAGGGCCTCGGCCGCGAGTGGACGGAGGCCGCGCTGGAGCGCGGCGACCGCGTCACGGCGACGGCGCGGGACGTGCGGGCGCTGGACCCGCTGGTCGAGGCGTACGGCGACGCCGTGCTGCCCCTGTCGCTGGACGTCACCGACCGCGCCGCCGTCGCGGCCGCCGTCGACCGGCACGTCGAGCGGTTCGGGCGGCTCGACGTCGTCGTGAACAACGCGGGCTACGGGCAGGTCGGCATGGTCGAGGAGCTCACCGAGCAGGAGCTGCGCGACCAGCTCGAGACCAACTTCTTCGGCGCCGTCTGGGTCACCCAGGCCGTGCTGCCCGTCCTGCGCGCGCAGCGCTCGGGCAGGATCCTCCAGGTCACGAGCGAGGGCGGCGTCCGCGCGTTCCCCGGCTTCGGCGCCTACCACGCGTCGAAGTGGGCGCTCGAGGGCCTCACGGAGGCGCTCGCCCAGGAGGTCGCGCCGTTCGGCGTGCACGTGACCGACGTCGAGCCCGGCCCCTACGCCACGGGGTTCGGCCCGGGCCTGCGGGTCAGCGCGGAGCACCCCGACTACGCCGAGGTCCGCGTCGCCACGGCCCCCGCGTTCGAGCTCGGCGACCCGCGGGCGACGCGCGCGGCCCTGCTGCGGGTCGTCGATGCCGAGCGGCCGCCCCTGCACGTCTTCCTCGGCCGGCCCCTCGCCGCCGTCGAGGAGCTGTACGCCGAGCGGCTGCGCACGTGGCGGGAGTGGGAGCCCGTCGCGCTCGCCGCGTTCGGGGAGGCCGCGCCCGCCCGCCCGGTGGCACCATGACCGCATGACGAACGGCCGCTCGTACCGCAAGGGGGCGCAGCGCCGCGCGCAGATCCTGCTGAGCGCCCTCGACCTGTTCGCGCGGCGCGGCGTGGGCGCGTCGCTGCGGGCCATCGGCGAGGCGATCGGCGTCTCGCACGCCGCCCTGCGCTACTACTTCGCCACGCGCGACGAGCTGCTGGTCGAGGTGTACCGCACGCACGAGGCGACCGTGCGCGAGGAGGGCGGCCCGGCGCCCGCGATCTCGGCGGTCGGCCTCATGGAGCGCAGCGCCGAGCGGAACCGCTCGATCCCGGGGCTCGTCGAGCTGTACGCGACGCTGACCACCGACGCGCTGCAGGCCGAGCAGCACCCTGTGACGCACCGGTTCGTGCACGAGCGGTTCCGCCGCGTGCGCGCCGACCTCGCCGAGCGCGTCCGGGCGGGGCAGGCGGCCGGAACGGTCCCGGCCGACGTCGACCCGCAGGACGCCGCGGCCCTCGTGGCCGCGGCGTCCGACGGGCTGCAGCTGCAGTGGCTGCTCGACCCCGACGCCGTCGACGTACGGCGGTCGCTCGCCCTGCTCGAGCGGCTGCTGCCGGGGCCGGGGCCCGCCTGACCGGCTACCCGGTCGCGACCCCCGGGTCCCACCTCTCGGGCAGGGGGTCGACCGGCGGCACGGACGAGCCGATGGTGACGGCCGTGGCCGTGTCGGCCGCGTCCCGGACGGCGAGCAGGATGTCGAGCACGTGCGCCGCGACCGCACCCGAGGCGCGCTCGGTACCGCCGTCCCGGATCGAGCGCACGAGGTCGACCACACCGGCGCCGCGTCCCAGCTCGGGGCCCTGCGCCGGGACGGTGGTCGGCTCCTCGGAGCCGTAGCGCCACAGGGCCGAGTCGCCGCCGAACCCGTTCGGGTCGGGCAGCACGATCGTGCCCTCGGTGCCGTTGACCTCGACGAACCCGGCGCGCGGCAGCGCGTGCTGGAACGAGAACGTCGACTGCGCCGACCTGCCCTGCTCGAACTCGATGAGTGCCGCATGGTGCGTGGGCACCTCGACGGCGAACGTCTCGCCGGCGCGCGGGCCGCTGCCGATGGTGCGGGTCGTGCGCGACGTCGAGGCCACGGCCTGCACCCGCGTCGCCGACCCCAGCGCGTGCACGAGCGTGGTCACGTAGTAGGGGCCCATGTCGAACAGCGGCCCCGCACCGCGCGCGAAGAGGAAGTCGGGGCTCGGGTGCCACGCCTCGGGGCCCGGCACGTGGAACATCGTGGTCGCGGTCAGGGGCTCGCCGATGTCGCCGCGCGCGATCGCCCGCAGCGCCGTCTGGACGCCCGCCCCGAGCACCGTGTCCGGCGCGCACGCCACGCGCAGGCCGCGCGCGTCGGCGTCGGCGAGCAGCGCGGCGGCGGACCCGGCGTCGAGCGCGAGCGGCTTCTCGCTCCACACGTGCTTGCCCGCGGCCAGCACCCGGTGCCCCACCTCGGCGTGCACCGCGGGCACGGTGAGGTTGACGACGACGTCCACTTCCTCGCGCGCCAGCAGCTCCTCGACCGTGCCCGACGCCGGCACCCCGTACCTCTGCGCCTGCGCCGCGGCCCGCGCCAGGTCGAGGTCGGCGACGAACCGCACCTCGACGTCCGGGTACCGGGTCAGGTTGGCCAGGTACTGGTCGGAGATGTTGCCCGCCCCGACCAGGCCCACGCCCGCGGGCCTCACCGGTCGTGCTCCGTCAGCCAGGCGAGCGAGCGGGCGATGCCGTCGAACACGTCCCCGGCGTACGCGTCGAACTCGATGACGCGCGTCGCCCGTGGCGCCGCCGCGAGGATCGGTGGCTGGTCGACCTCGCCCGCGCCGAGCGGCTCCTGCCGTTCGACGTCACCGTCGAGCGGGCCGTCCTTGACGTGGAGCAGACGCACCCGGTCGCCCAGGGTCGTGAGCAGGGCCGGGACGTCGGCGCCGCCGACGGCCGCCCAGTAGGCGTCGACCTCGAGCACGACGCCGGGCGCGAGGTGGTCGACGAGCACCTCCAGCGCGTGCCTGCCGTCGAGGCGGGTGCTCAGCTCCCACGCGTGGTTGTGGTACCCGAACGCGAGGCCGCGCTCGGCGGCCAGGTCTGCCAGCGCGCCCAGCCGGTCGGCGGTGCGCAGCACCTGCTCGCGCTCCTGCCACTGCTCGGGCGGCACGTACGGGTCGACGACGGTCTCCATGCCGAGCTCGGCGGCGGCGTCGAGGATCGTCTCGGGTGTGTCCGCGGTGAGCAGGGGCGCGTGGCCCGACGGCGCGGTCACGCCGGCGGCCTCGAACGCGGCGCGGTACTCGGCGGTGCGCTCGTGGAAGGCGTACGGCTCCACCCGCGTGAGCCCGAGGCCGGCGAGGCGCGCCACGGCGCCCGGCAGGTCCTCGGCGATCGCGTCGCGGACGGAGTAGAGCTGGACGGAGATCGAACCTACGGACGTCGGCATCGGCGGAACTCCCTCGTTCGTGGCCAGGCCCGACGATGCTAGTGGTGAATTTCTTACAGTGGAAGGTTTTTCGCCTCGAGCCGCCACGCCAGCCGCCCCGAGCCGTCGAGGCGGGCCACCCGGTCGGGTGCCGCACGGTCGAGGTTCGTCTCGGCGCCGAGCAGCGGCTCGATGCCGACCGACCGGTACGGGGCGCCGTCGGGCCAGCCGCCGAGGTTGCGCCAGACGACGAGCGACACCGGCGCCCCCGCGTCCGCGCCCCAGCGCAGCCGCAGCCGGTCGGTGCCGTCCACGACGTCGACCCGGTCGGTCGCGACGACGGCGCACCGGGCCGTGCCGTCGTCCGGGCCGAAGGCGTCGAGGGGCACTCCCCCGCCGTCGGGCCACGTGGTGGGCGACGTGGCGCCGGGGCGCGGCCACTCGACGACCAAGACCTCCGGGGTGCCGGGGACCTCGAGGCGCGCGCCCGGGCCGACGTCGAGCAGCAGATGGACGGCGTGCAGCACGCGGGAGTGCGGCGGGCCCGTGACCGTGTAGTCGGCGCGGACGGCGCCGTCGTGCGTGGTGAGGCGGCGGGTCAGGGCGAGGCCTCCGGCCCGGACGTGCGCGACGCCGTCGGCCAGGGTGTCCCAGGGCCGTGACCACACCTCGCCGTGGTCGCTCGGGCCGTTGACCGTGGGGAAGCACTCCTCGCCGCCGCCCGCGTCGACGAACGGGTCGCCGGGGGCGACGGCGGCCCGCACCGCCGCCGGCACGCGCGGGTTGCGCCAGAGCCACTCGCGGTCGGGCGTCGCGAGCGAGGTCCAGCGGCCCCCGAGGGCCGGGTCCGTGCGGACGGTGAGCGGGCTCATGCCCGGTCCAGGACGACCACGTCGCAATCCTGCCAGGTCCAGCCGGGCACCAGGCCGTCGGTCGCGAGTTCCTTGCCGGTGCGGGTCCCGCCGGTGCCGCGCACGCGGTAGCGGGCGTCCGGGTCGAGGTCGCCGAGGTGGACCGTGAGGTCGGCGTCCCGGCGGCGCCAGGCCAGCAGGACGACGGTGTCGTCGCCCGTGTACTGCACCGCGCACGCCGGGTCGGCGGGACGGCCGTGGCGGCGGACGCGGCCGGTGTGCAGCACGGGGCGCAGCGCGCGGTACAGGTCGACGAACGACCGTGCCCGGCGCCGGGTCTCCGCGTCCCACGCCAGGAGGTCGGCCCCGATGCCCAGGACGCCCGCCATCGCGACGACGAACCGGAAGTCCGGGCTCGCCGGGGCCGCCTCGCGGTCGCTGTCACGCAGGTCGGGCAGGTCGGTGACCCACGAGCTCATGGTCCAGGCGGGCAGCACGCCCAGGAAGCCGTGCTGGATCGCCAGGCGGTCGCGGGGCCCGGTCTCGTCGCTGGGCCACACGACGTCGGTGCGCGCGAGCACCGCGTGGTCGACGCGTCCGCCCCCTCCCGCGCACGCCTCGACGGTGACGTGCGGGAACTGGGCGCGCAGGGCGTCGAGCACGCGGTAGTACGCCTGGGTGTGCCGCCACGACCAGTCGTCGCCGCCCGGGCCCGTGACCCCGCCGTCGGCGACGGAGCGGTTCATGTCCCACTTCAGGTAGCTGATGTCGGTCTCGGTGAGCAGCCGGCGCAGCGTGCGGAGCACCCACTGCTCGACCTCCGGCAGGCCCAGGTTCAGCACGTACTGGTGGCGCAGCGTCTCCAGGGGCCGCCCGGCCACGTGGTGCGCCCAGTCCGGGTGGGCGCGGTAGAGGTCGCTGTCGGGGCTGACGGCCTCGGGCTCGACCCACAGGCCGAGGCGCAGCCCGAGCGCGCGGACGCCCTCGGCGAGCGGGCCGAGCCCGTCCGGGTTGCGGTCGGTGTCGACGTCCCAGTCCCCCAGCGCGGCCCGGTCGCTCGTGCGGCCGCGGAACCAGCCGTCGTCGAGCACGAAGACCTCGGCGCCCACCTCGGCCGCCACCTGCGCGAGCCGGAGCTGGTGCTCCACGCGGACGTCGAACGTGGTGGCGAACCACGAGTTGTAGACCACGGGCCGGTGCTCGGGGCCGCGCGTGCGGGCCAGCGTCGCCTGGTACGCGTGCCAGGCCTGGGCCAGGTCGTCGGCGTCGCCCTCGACACGCACGCCCGCGAGGACGGGCGTGGTCAGGGTGCCGCCCGGCTCCAGGGTGAGGATGCCCGACTCGTCGTCGGGCCCGGCGGAGACCCGCACGTGGTCGGCGAACGGGACGGCGTCGAGCGTCATCCGCCACGAGCCGCTGTACGCGAGCGCGACGCCGTACCGGGCGCCGCCGTCGGCCGGGACCACCGTGACCACGGGGGCGTACGTGTGGGACGTGATGCCCTGGCGGCTGCCGAGGCCCAGGGTGCCGGCGCCCAGGGTGACCCGGAACGGCGTGAGCTCGCGCGACCACGCGCCGCCGAGCAGGTCCACGTGCGCCCCGGCGGGGGCCGGCACGGGGAACGCGCCGCCCCAGCCGCGCAGGACCTCGACCGGGTGCGAGGAGAGGTTGCGCAGCTGCGCCCACTTCTCCACGACGTCGTGGGCGGGGTGGGTGCGCAGGTGCAGGGTCACGGCCAGGCCGAGCACCTCGTCGGCGAGGGGGCAGGTCAGGTGGGTCCCACCGTCGTCGTCCGCGCTGAGCGAGACCTCGCCGGAGACGGTGAGGCGGGCGCCGCGCACGCCGTCGGCGCGGCGGACGACGAGCTCGGCGCCGTGCACGTTCCGGGTGCCGAGGGCGGTGGCCTCCAGGGGCAGGAGGTCGAGATCGGCCTCGAAGGAGGACGTGACGGCCACCGGCACGGCCTCGGGGTCGACGTGCGGCCCCCAGCCGACGGCGACCAGGCCCGCGCCGCGCGGGGCCTCGGCCACGACGTACCGGCCGGTGCGGGTGGGCAGGCTCCAGGTCACTTGTCGGCTCCCACCAGGAGTCCGGACACGAACTGCTTCTGGAACAGGAAGAACACGATCGCCGTCGGCACGGCCGCCACCAGCGAGCCCGCCGCGACGACGTTCCACGCGCTCGCGTACCCGCCCTGGAGGTTGAGCAGCGCGGCCGTGACGGGGAACTTGGCCTCGGTGCGCAGCACCGTCATGGCCCAGATGAGGTCGTTGAAGACCCACGTCGTGGCCAGTGCGGCGAGCGCCGCGAGCGACGGTCGCGACAGGGGCAGCACGATGCGCCAGAAGATGCCGCCCGCCCCCGCGCCGTCGAGCCGTGCGGCCTCGAAGACCTCGTCGGGCAGGCTGCGCATGAAGCCGTGCAGCACGAACGTGTAGAACCCGATGCCGAACCCGACCTGGACCACGACCAGCGCGGTGAGGGTGTCGGCGATGCCGAGGGCCGCGGTGATCGACGCGACCGGCACGAGCAGGATCTGCGGGGGCAGCAGGTTGCCCGCGAGCATGGTGAGCAGCAGCGTGCGACGGAAGGGGACGTGGAACCGGCTCAGGGCGTAGGCGGCGCAGGACGACAGGGCGAGCGAGGCGACCACGGCGCACACCGTGACCAGGGCGCTGTTGCCGAGCGAGCGCAGCACGCCGCCCTGGGTGAGCGCCGTGGCGAAGCCGTCGAGGGTGAACGACGCCGGGAGCGCACCGAGCCCGCGGCCCGCGATGTCGTCGTAGGAGCGCACGGCGACGAACAGCACGAACACGATGGGGCTGAGCCACAGCAGCGTGACGGGCACCATCGCGACGTGCAGCCACGGCGAGCGGGCGGGCCGTCTGCGCAGGGCCTGGGGGGTCATGTCAGTCCTCCGTCCGGGCCTGGCGGGCGAGGTAGGTGATGATGAAGCCGATCGCGAGCGCGAAGATGACGACGGCGATCGCGGACGCGTACCCGAGGTTCCCCGTGGTGAACGCCTGCTGGAACATGTAGGTGCTCAGGAGCTGGGTCTCGTTGTAGGGGCCGCCGCGGGTCATGGCCCAGACGATGTCGAAGGTGCGCAGCGAGTCGATCACGGTGACGGCGAACACGACGGTGCTCACGCCGCGCAGCTGGGGCATGACGATGCGCCAGAACCGCTGCCAGGCGTTCGCGCCGTCGACGGCGGCGGCCTCCTCGAGCGAGCCGTCGGTGCCCTTGAGGCCCGCCAGGTAGAGCACCATGATGTAGCCGACCTGCCGCCACACGGCCGCCACCAGCACGGCCCCCAGCGCGACGGCGGGGTCGGCGAGCCACTGCCGCTCCAGGGACTCGAGCCCCAGCGCGCCGAGAGCGGCGTTGACCGGCCCCTCCGGCGCGTACATGACGCGCCAGAAGAGGCCGCTCACGGCGAGCGAGACCACCATCGGCAGGTAGATCGCGCTGCGGTACAGCCCCACGAACGGGCCGGGCCGGTTGAGGGTGACCGCGAGCGCCAGCCCGCCGACGACGGACAGGCCTCCGAACCCGACCACCCAGATCACGTTGTTGCGCAGGGCGGTCAGGAAGATCGGGTCGTCCGCCAGGTCGCGGAAGTTCTGCAGGCCGACGGGCTCGGCCAGGCCGATGCCGTCCCAGCGGGTGAGGGCGAGCGAGAACGAGTTCGCGGCGGGCCAGAACACCCAGAAGAGCTCGGCGGCGAGCGGGACGAGGAGGAACACCCAGACGAGCAGCGGGACGCGCGCGAGCCGGCGTCGGGTCGGCGGCGCGCTCACGAGCCGCGGACCCCCTCCGCCGCGGTCTGCCACTCGTCGAGGATGCTCGTCAGCGAGTCCGGGTCGGCGAGGAACTTCGTCAGGGCGGTGTCGGCGGTGGCCTGCAGGGCGTCGGAGGAGTCGCGGTTGAAGAACTGCGTGATCTCCTCCGTGTCGTTCAGCAGCGCGATGCCCTTCTGCACGAGGGGGCTGAACGCGGAGGTGTCGACGTCGGGCGAGGTGGGCAGGTTCGACGAGCGGGACCGCTCGATGAACTGCTGCTGCGCGTCGGCGGAGGCGAGGTAGGCGAGCAGGTCGAGGGCGCCCTCGTGGTTGTCGCTGCGGGCGGCGGCGAAGAACCCGTCGGTGGGTGCCTCCTCCGCGGTCGGCACCGCGTCGTCGATCACGGGCACCGAGAAGAAGTCCAGGTCGTCGCGCTGGTCCTCCGGGAAGTAGCCGGAGACGAACGCCCCGACGAGGTACATGGCCGTCGCGTCCTGGGCGACGGGCGTGGCCGCCTCCTGCGCGGTGTAGGACGCGGCGTTCTTGTCGAAGTACGGGACGAGGCGCTTGTACTCCTCCATGACGGCCACGACCTCCGGGTCGTTGAAGGCGTGCTCGCCCGCGAGCAGCTCGCGGTGGTACTGCGCGCCGTTGAGGCGCAGGTCGAGGTAGTCGAACCAGCCCGACGCCATCCACGGCGTGGAGGACAGGCCGTTCGCGAGCGGCGCGACGCCCTGCCCGCTGAGGTTCTCGCACAGGGCGTGGAACTCGTCCCACGTCGTCGGGGGCTCGACGCCCCACTTCTCGAACGCCGAGCGCTTGTAGAACACGCTCCACCAGTAGTAGTTGGTCGGCACGAAGATCTGCGCGCCCGACGCGTCGCTGGACAGGCTGCGCAGCGCGTCGGAGAACCCGGCGCACGGACCGTCGCCCTCCCACAGCGAGGACACGTCGAGCAGCAGGCCCTCGTCGGCGTACGCGCGGGCCACGGACCCGGCGTACCAGCTCAGCACCTCGGGCGAGTCGCCGGAGCGCAGGTAGTTCGTGAGCTGGGCACGGAACTGCTCCGTGGCCACCGAGTTCAGGGTGACGTCGCCGCCCTGGTAGGCCTTGACCAGTGCCTCGAGGGCGGCCTTCGGGTCGGCGTCCTGGATCGAGTTCTGCAGCGTGACGGCGCCGGTGCCGGCCGAGCCGCCCCCGCCGCCACCGCCGCTCGTCGTGCCGACGCACGCGGCCAGCAGGCCCGCTGCGCCCAGGGTCATGCCGCCCGCGAGGAGCTGGCGGCGGGTGAGGGTCGTCTCGGACATCGTCTTCCTCCTTGTGCGCACCGTCGTTGGTGCACCTGGTTCCTAGGACACCGGCGCGGGCTCGTCCCGGCCGGTGAAGATCGCCGCGCACTCCCGCTGCAGCGCGACATCGGACCACATCGGGTGCTGCGGCGCCGCGTTGGAGCACACGACGGCGCCCCACGCGCCCAGCCGCCGGGCCTCCCGCAGCGCGCGCCGGCACAGCTCCGCCCCCACCGGGCCCTCCTCGAACCGGGCGTGCAGCGGGGTGTACCCCAGGTACCCCTCTCCGAGCACCAGCGGGATCCCCCGGGCGGCCGCGGCGTCGGCCGCGGCCTCGAGCCACAGGGTCAGCTTCTGCTCCGTCGCCGTCCGGTGGGCGCCCCACCGGTCGTACAGCCAGCGGTCCCACGCGTCCGGGTCGCACCAGTCGTGCACGTAGAGCTCGGGCAGCGCCATGATCGTGGCCCGCGTGCGCCACTCCTGAGGCCGCCACGCCGCCAGGCCCGGCGCGTGGGGGCGCAGCAGCTCGCGCGCCCGCTCGTCGTCGAACTCCTCGACCGGGCCACGCAGCCCGAACGTGTCGACCAGCTCCTGCAGCACCCCGTACACGTACGGGTGCACCACCAGCGCGTCGAGGTCCGCGGGCAGGGCGCTCAGTGCGCCGACCGGCACGCCCGCGTAGTTCACCGTCACGGGACGGGCGGGGTGGCGCTCGCGGAACCGGGCGATGCCGCGTTCCAGGCGCGGGGTGAGCGCACGGACGGCGGCGTCCCCGCGGCCGGTGCCCAGGCCGTCGGTGAGGTAGCCGACCTGCACCTCGTTGTGCAGCTCGGTGAGGAGCAGGCGGTGGGCCAGGCCCTCGGTCTCGAGCAGGTCGACGAGGTCGGCGTGCGCGTCGGCGAGCACCACGGCCCGGTCCTCGGGGTCGACGGCGTGCAGCGCCTCGTACCACTGCGGCGTCGCCGCGAACGCCGGCGACTGCTGGTACTCCCAGGAGGAGGCGATGACGCCGACGTCGTGCCGGTCCGCGGCGCGGAACAGCTCCAGCAGGTGGGCGCGGGCGTCGATCGTCGTGGAGTGCCGTACGTCGTACCAGCGGGTGCGCTGCCCGTGGTCGCCGCCCAGCGGACCGAGCCCGAGGGCCGAGGTGTCCAGCCCCGACCGGAACAGCAGGAACGGCATCGCGCAGATCCGGATGGTGTCGTAGCCCCGCTCGCGCGCCTGGTCGAACGCGCGGTCGAGGTCCTCGAACGGCTCCCCCGGGCCCGTGCGGGTGTACCAGGTGAAGTCCCAGAGGGTGATGACGCGGGGGCGGGCGGTGTCGATCGGGACGCTCATGCGGGATCCTCCTCCAGGGGTGCGGCGAGGGTCAGGCCGCGCGCCACGGCGTGCCGCAGGTCGGCCGCGTGCCGCCAGGCCGCGAGGTCGGGGCGCTCCAGCAGGTCGGTGGCGGACGCCGGGTCGCCCGCCAGCAGCGCGAGCTGGGCGTCGAGGACCAGCACGCGCCGGTCACGCACCCGCAGCGGGTCCTGGTCGAACAGCAGCAGGTCGGGCAGCGACGTGGCGAAGTAGTCGACCCGCGGCACCGCGGCGGCGTACGCGTCGCGGTGGTCCCGCAGCGCCGCGGTGAGCGCGGACGCCTCAGCGGTGCGCCCGAGGCGGCGCAGCGCGAGCACCGTCCAGAACGTCTGCTCGCCGTGCTCCTGCGTGCTCATCTCGACGAAGTCGCCGCGCTGGTCGGCGGCGGTGCGCCACGCGTCGGCGGCGGCGTCGGGCGCGCCTCCGGCCGCGAGCGCGTCGCCGAGCAGCAGGTGCAGGTGCGCGGTGCTGGCCAGCGGGTGCCGGGCCTCCCCGAGCGTCGGCGGCGGGGCCAGCGCGGCGCGCACGTG